>JBCCLJ010000231.1:0-10597 GCA_039026915.1 Acidobacteriota bacterium | reverse complement strand
CGCGCGCACGCTCCAGGGTCAAGAAGCCCCTTCGGTGGCGCACCGGTTCGCCGATCCAACCGGCGCGACGCGATGCTTGGACGGACGCTGCCGAGCCGTGCTGTTGACGCAGACCGACCCCTGGCCCGTGCGGCCATCGCGCGTGCAACGACCCGGGCGGCGAACGCGGGATCAGCACCAATGCCGTCCCACCGGCTCTCCATGAGCCCGGAGGGCTACTCGCGAACCGAGACCTTCTGAATGATCACCGGTTCGACAGGCACCGGCATGTTCGGGATCTCGATGCGCTTGCCGGTCTTCACCGCTGCGATCTCGTCGACGACGTCCATTCCTTCGACGACGTAGGCGAACACCGCGTAGCCCCAGCCGTCACCCGTCTTGCCCTGGTCGAGGTACTCGCCGTTGTCGCCCAAGTTGATGAAAAACTGAACGGTCGCACTGTGCGGATCCGGCTTCCGCGCCATGGAGAGAGTGCCCCGAGCGTTGGTCAGCCCGTTGTCCGCCTCGTTCTTGATGGGCTCTCCGAAGGGCTTCAGCTTGAGGTCCTCGGTGTAACCACCGCCCTGAATCACGAACCCCTCGGCGATGCGATGAAAGACCGTGCCCTCGTAAAAGCCGCTGTTGACATACTCGAGGAAGTTGGCGACCGTCAACGGCGCTTTGTCGGGCTGCAGCTGAATGACGATCTCACCGTGGTTCGTCTGCATGCTGACCACCGGACCCGAATCCTGAGCCCACGACGGAACGGTGCAGAAGATGAGAGCGGCGAGGACCAGGAACGAGAGGCCCGGAAGGCGAAAACCCTGGAGGCGATGGCGAGGAAAGGGAGTGAGCATACGAACTCCTTGGGAAGCGCGCCGTTACGGCGGTGAGTCTCGAAGTTGACGTCGAATTCTACCACCCGCCCAGGGACGTCTGCCGCTGAGGCGCCGCTCGGAGTCGTGCTGTCCGGTGGCGCTTCGAAGCGCATGAAGACCGACAAGGCGCGGCTCCAGATCGAGCGCCAGGGTCGGCGCCACACACTGCTGAGCTGGACGCTGCACCGCATTCGTCAGGTGGTGCCCGAGATCGCCGTCATGGATGGTGGGCACGGCCATCTCGACGGGCTCGACCACGCCCGCGACGGCGTCCGAGCGCTGCCCGACGGTCCGGGCGGAGGCCCTGCCGCCGGTCTCTTGGGAGCTTGGGCAGACGCGCCCGAGAGACAACTGCTCGTCCTGGCGAGCGATCTGCCGCAGGTGCCGGTCTCCCTTCTCGAAGAGATCGTCAGCACGGCGCAAAACACCCGCGCCGACTGGGTCCTGACTCGAGTCGAGCAGCGACTGCAACCGCTCTGCGCACTCTACGGCCCGGCCGTGCGCAGCGAGCTGGAAGAAGCGGTTGCGACCGGTCAGCGAGGACTCTGGTCGCTGTATGACCGAACGAGGCTGCACCGTGTCGTCCTCGAATCGCGGGCGCTCAGAGCGTTCGGGGATCCAAAGGCCCTGCTTCGGAACGTCAACACCGAAGCCGACTATCGCAGCCTCCCGGGAGCGAGCCGTCCGTCACAGATCGAATCCGCCTCCACTCCGACCGAATAGAGTGAAGAGATGCCATGGCGAGCAAGGCGGAGTGCGGTTGTGATCTCAGCGATCGCGACGCTTCTCTGGGCACTCTTCGGAGTTGCCCCGGCTGCCGCCACCGCGAACTGCGAGTGGGGATCGCTGTCCGAGGAATCGCTGGTGGCGTGGCGGCAGGGAGTTCTGCCGCCGACGCCGCGAGCCGACGACGTTCACCATGACGGCTGGGTCGAGCCCTGGAACGAGAAACAGCGGCTTCTCGAACTTCGGATTCCGCTGAACGATCTCGTGTGGCAGCCGAACGGAGGCGAACGGCAAACGAGACTCTGCGTGCTCCTTCTCTACGCCGACGAGCCCGACGGGCCGGAGCAGCACTTCCTCCCGGTCACCGTGCTCGCCGACGTTCGGATCCCCTCCGAACAGCGCTGGTCCTTCACCCTGCGAATCCAGCCTTCAAAGGCTCCGGTTCGCTACGCCGTCGTCGACCTCGGACGCCCCGAGGGCGATCGACTCCTCTATTCCGGGATCGCTTCATTCCAAGGACCCGACAAGGCATGACCTGCGCTCCAGCATTCCGCCTCGGGCTCGCGAGCTTTGCGGTGGCCCTGCTGGTGAGTGTCGTCGCGGCCGCGACCGGTCACCGAGAGACCAACGACCCCTGTGAGTCGACCGAGTCGCGACACGAAGAGCTCCGCAGGGCCTGGTCCTCGCGTCAGCAACCGCCCACTGCCTGGGGCACGGGAGACGCACGTGCCAAGTTCTACCTCACTCCGACAGGCCGCTCGGCGTTCCTCGTCGAGATTCCGCTCGAGGGCCTCGTCTGGAAGACGAGGGAGGGCCTGCGGCGCGCTGACCTCTGCCTTGCCTTTCTACCGGCGGACCCGCAACGCGCTTCGAAGGCCATCTCGCTGCCGATCGAGCTGCCCGCCGAAACCAAAGACATCGAGGGCAAATGGTGGAACTACAGCGGCGCGATCGAGCCTGAAGAGGCTCCTTTCGGACTTCTGATCTTCGATGTCGGTCGGCCGGAAGACGAGCGACTTCTCTACGCCGTCGAGGCGGAGTCCGGCAGCCTCCAACGAAACTAGTCGCGGTCGCACAGACTGCGCAGGAAGTCGAATCGGTAGATGCCGGTCGTGTGGCCGTCGGTCCACAGAATCGACACCGCGTAGTTGCCGACCGGTTCGATCGACTGCGGAAAGACCTCCTGCGCGGGCTTGCGATAGACGACCTCGCGCACCATGTGCCCCTGACAGCCGGCGCACGGGCAGTAGCCGCGCAGGCGGTCGTAGGTGATCGAGGACTCGTGACCGTCCGCCCAGGTGATCTTGAGGCTGTTCGTCGACGGGTCGCGCTCGATCGCCTTCGGATAGGCGCCGCGATGTTCGGCTCGGATCATGCTCAGAAGTACGTCGACCGACTCAGGGTGGATCCACCGTGCCCATCGGCGTCCACGGACCGCAGCGAGCGATCCGGCGCGCCGTGAGCGCCGCACCCCGCGGCAGGCCGTGCTCTTCGATCACCGCGTGCCCGTAGTGGCTGCAGGTGGGCGTGAAGCGACAGCTGACACCGAGGCTGTCCATCCGCGGCGACAGCAAGCGCTGGTAGCCCTCGATGATGCGCAGAGCCGTCGCGGTCGAGACCTGCGCTTCGGGTGGACGCTGCCAGTCCGCCAGAAGTGCCGCACTCGAAAAGAGCGCCAGGGTGCCGAGCCGGAAAGACCAGCGCCGCCAGAGCGGGCGTTGTGACTCTTGCTCGTTCGACACCATGACGCCTCCGTCGTTTCAGACCGCTCAGATCGAGAACTGATCCGGGAGGTCGCTGATGACCGGGAGCTTGAAGCGCTCGCCATTGATCCCCTTGAAGATGCAGACGATGTGGATCACGAAGAGCGCAAGGCCGATCGGCACGACGACGATCGCGAGCACGCAACCGAGAATGCCTCCCGAAATGATGCTCAGAAAGGTGTAGAGAACGCCGATCGCGATGCCGACGCCGAGCAGAACGAGGCCGTGCTTTGCGTGCCACTGAACCTCCTGGTCCTCTTTCTCCGCCAGCAGCGGGATGAGGCAGAGCGGCCCGAGGTACGAGAGCACGATCATCAGCGTGCGGTTGTCGGAGACGGTGCCTCCTCCTCCGCTCGAAGGCGGTGGCGGAGTCGAGCCTCCGCCCGGCGGTGGCGGCGGAGCACTATCGCTCGGCGGAGTCGGCGGCGGCGGCGGAGGGGTCGGTTCGGTCACGGGAGTCTCCTCTCGAGAGTCACTCGGTCACCGGCTCGCGAAAGCCGGAGCGGACCCGTTGCGGCCGCTCGAAAGAGTGTAGCGCGACACTTTCGCCGTCGCACCCGAAGACCTACTCGTCCAGGTGCTTCCAGCGAACCGGTAGAGCTTGGAGTCGCTCGACGAGAGACGTCTCGCGCCCGGCACGCACCTCCAGGACGAGCCGGACGCGTTCTCCCCAATCGGCGCTCTTTTGCTCGACGTCGGGCAACGTGGCGAGGCGCTGGATCTCGCCCGATTGGGACCACTCGGCTTCGACCTCGAAGGCGACCTTCGCGTAGCGCTCCGTCCAGCTGGCGACTTCTACCGCCTCGCGAGCCGCGCCACCGTAAGCCCGTACGAGGCCGCCCTTGCCGAGCTTCGTTCCACCGTACCAACGCACCACGGCGAGCACGGCGTCGCTCGCTTCGCGCGCCCGCAGCGCCTGAAGAATCGGCTGGCCGGCGGTGCCCGACGGCTCCCCCTCGTCCGCGCAGCGCTCGAGGACCAGCGCCGGTGCGCCGACTCGGTAGGCCCAGCAGACGTGCGTCGCATCCCGATAGCGGCTCTTCAGCTCGTGCACGACCGTCTGGGCTGCCTCTTCGTCTGGTGCAGGCCGCAGCAGCGCCAGGAAGCGCGAGCCCTTCTCGCGCAGTTCTGCTGACGATTCGGTGCGCGGAGCAACGTAGGCACTGTCGCAGCTCATCGGCCGTCGAGCCTCGAGCGGACCTATTGCGGCAGCGGCAGGAGCTGCAGAGTGCGGGGATCGAGCTTCAGGTGCTCGGCGAACCAGTCACCGAAGTTCTCGATCTCGACGAAGTAGTGCGCCGCCGTGACCACGCGATCCTGCGGCGCACCGGGCAGAAGCACGTTGCGCAGCGCCTGAGCTCGCGATGCGAGCGTCTGATCCTGCCGAGCGCGACTCGCCGTGGATTTCGAGCTGAGCTTGTTGAGCGCCCCGAGAACGGAGGATCGCGTCTTGTTCACAGGGCTTTCGAGCTGGGGGTCGAGGCTGCAACAGCTCTCGCCCAGGCGGTCGAGGAAAGCCTCGATCTCCGGGAGCGCAGCGGCCACCGGATCCTCTCCTGCGCGTGCTGCCAACGTCCGCTCGATCGCCTCCTCCTCGCCCAGGAGGAGGGCAGGCGTGAGTCCCGCTTCAGCAAGCTCGACGACGCGAGGCACCTGACGCTTGGGCACGAGCGCTGCCTGGGGGCGCTGGGCAATGCGCGGCGCGGGCACCCCGAGCGTGTCGTAGAGCGGAGCCGCCTCGGCCATGTAGGCGACCTCGCCCGGTCCGAGGATCTGCAGGCTCGAGCCGAGCACGGCGTCGGCGACCATCGCGCGAGCCAGGGCGCCGGGAGTGAAACGTTCGGGCGCGGACTCCAACAGCCGGTAGAGATCGTCGATCGACCCTTCGGCGTCGCTGCCGCGAAGCGCGTAGCGATCACTCTCCCAACAGATGCGACGGCGGGCACCCTGCTCGTCGAGAAGGAAGAGCGGTGACTGCCCTGCGACGCGTCGGGTCCGTGGTGAGAAGCCCGCTCGGCCGACGCGCTCGTGACCGCGATCGAGAGCGTGATCGACCGCCTCTCGCTCCTTCAGCAGGCGACGGTGCCAGGGCGCCTGTAGCTCCTTGAGTTTCGGAAGCTGTGAGTCCAAGAGCAGCGGACAGGAGTCGCCCAGCGCGGCGATCAAGAGGTCGCCGAAGGCGGCTCCCCAACTCCGCGTCGGCGCATACCAGGCGCGCAGCTGGCCGAGGCGCGCCAGGGCCTCCGGCCGATGCTGGAGGCGCTCGGCCCACTCGTCGAGGGAGGCTTGTGGCTCGTCTCCGAGACGGCGTGCGCCGACGGGAAGCAGCGGCTGGGCGTCGGGCACCAGCTGAAAGCCCGGCGCCTCGAGCTGCGGAAGATAGGCCTTCGCGACCTCGGCGTAGTCGTGATCCTCGGTCGCCATCCAGAAGACGGCGACGGCGGGCGTGCCCGTCTCCTCCTCGATCCGGCGCGCCCAGAGCGTTGCGGCCAGAGCCTTCGTCAGCGTGTAGAGCGGGCCGCCGAAGAGCCCGACCTGCTGACCCGTGACCACGACGCGCGTCGCGGGATCGGCCAGCTTGGCACTGAGCTCGGCAGTCCGAACGTGGCCACGCTCGGCGTTGTCAGTCTCCAGCGACGACGCGAGCGCCGCGCGATCCGCCGCGGGAGCCGGACCCAGGTCCCGAGCGCCGGCGCTACCCGGGAGCACGGCGAGAGGAGCGAGAACATCGTTCACTTCGCCCTGCAGCGCCGACCGCGCAAAGCGGCCGAGGAGCGAGCCTTCGCGAAGGTCGGGAGCGTGCGGCGATAGGTCGATGGGGGACGTCACGGGCCTGGATGATAGCCGCGGAAGCTGGTTCAGAGTTCACAACCCGCCCCGTCGATTCCTCGGGCGACCTCCACTAGAATTCGCGGATGGCTCGCTCGCCCTACCTCCGCCCGGTACAGATCGGCAACGTTCACGTACCCACCCCCCTCTTTCTGGCCCCCATGGCCGGCGTGACGGACCGGGACTTCCGCCTGATCGTGCGGCGCATCGGCGGCGTTGGCGTCGTGGCGATGGAGTTCATCGCGGCGAAGGCGCTCGTCTCCGGCAACCGGAAGACGCGTGAGCTGATGCACTACGCCGAGGAGGAGCGCCCTCTCACGATCCAGATCTACGGCTCGGATGTCGACAGCATGACCGAAGCCGCCGAGATCGTGCAGGAGATGAAGCCGGACATCTGCGACATCAACATGGGCTGCCCTGCGAACAAGGTGCTCAAAGGCTGCGCCGGCGCCGCGCTGATGGGCGATCTCGACCTCGCCGGCCGCATGATTCGCAGCGTGCGCAACGTCCTGCACATTCCGCTGACCGTCAAGTTCCGGCTCGGCCTCAACGACCACGCGCGCAACTACCTCGATCTCGGCCGGCTCTGCCAGGACGAGGGCGTCGACGCCGTCGCCATGCACGGCCGTACCGCACGCCAGATGTTCAGCGGCGAGGCGGACTGGAGCGAGATCGCCAGGCTCAAAGAGGCGCTCGACATCCCGGTCCTCGGTAACGGCGACGTGCGCAGCGCCGAGGACGCCGAGCGCATGTTCCAGCAGACCGGCTGCGACGGCGTCATGATCGCTCGCGGCGCAACGCGGAATCCCTGGATCTTCAAACAGATCGAGGCGCACCTTTCAGGCGGCGAAGTCACCGCGCCGACGACGGAAGATCGCCGCAACCTGATCCTCGGCCACTTCCGCATGGTCGCCGAGCGAGAGGAGTCGCTCTTCGCTCTGCACAAGCTGCGCAAGTTCACCGGTTGGTACACGCACGGCATTACCAACGGCAAGAAGCTGCGCCAGCAGATCCAGCAGCTCAAGACGGTCGAGGACTTCCTCGAAGCGGTCGAGGTGTTCTTCGACGAACAGCTCGAGCGCGAAGCGGCCTAGGACCTTGGCCAACGCGGGCAACGAACGTCACGTCTGCGCCGTACCCGGAACCGTGGACGAAGCCCTCGGCGCGGTCGGCGAGGCCGCCGACCTTTGGGGCGGAAGCTGGAGCCGCCTGGGAATGGCGGGTCGGCTCGAACTGCCGGTGAGCGCCGGGCTTCGCTACGGCATGCTGGCCGGCGAAGTCGCCGCGAGCCCCGGAGACGCCACGACGGATCTCGAGCTCACCGTGGAAGAGGCGGCCTACCGGGTACACCTGCCCGCTCTCTCGGTGATCGTCTTCGGCGCGATCGGCGCCGTGACCATGATCCTCGCGCCGCTCTTCCCCGGCCTCTTCGCCCTGGTGCCGGTCGGCTTCATCATCATGATCTGCTCGTGGTTCCTCGTTCTGTCGCGGCTACAGCACAAAGGGCCGCGAGAGTTCGTCGCGCTGGTGGAAGAAATCGCCCGGGAGACCCACGGTGCGCAGATCGACGATCGCCCTCCATCGGACCCAGAGCAAGTCGGCAGAATCTGAGTGCGTCGAGGAGCGCGGAACCGATGAGGGCGGACACCCCGAGAGACTCGAACATCGACCTGCGTCTGGCGGAGGCTTCCGATCTTCCGAAGATTCGCCAGCTCCTTGCCGACGACGAGTTCGGCCGCGCCCGTGAAGATCTCAGCGAGGGAATGACGTCACGCTACGCCCGCGCCTTCGCGGCGATCGAGGCCGACGCCCGCAACGAGCTCTGGACGGCGTGGAAGGGCGATGCTCTCGTCGGCACCTATCAGGTGACCTACATTCCCTACCTCTCGCGCGGCGGTAACGAGCGTTGCCTGATCGAAGCGGTGCGCGTCGCTTCGTCGGCACGGGGGCAGGGCGTGGGCTCGCAGATGATGGAGTTCGCTCTCGAGCGCGCCAGAGAACGCGGCTGCCTCCTCGCACAGCTCACCTCCGACAAGCGCCGTTCCGCGGCACACCGGTTCTACGAGCGTCTCGGGTTCGTCGCGAGTCACGAAGGCATGAAGCTCGAGCTGTCCTCGCTCCGGTCTGGCAGGAACGCCCCTGCATGATTCAGGCTTGCCTCAACGGCGGGCGTACGCGGCTCGAGTCCGCGCGCGTGCCGCTGACACCGACGGAGCTCGCGAACGAGGCTCGTGCGGCCGTCGCGGCGGGAGCCACTTGCCTACACATCCATCCCCGGTGCGCTGACGGTGTCGAGACGCTGGCGGCCGAGCGAGTCGCTGAAGCGCTGACGGCCGTACGTGATGCCGTACCCGGAACACCCGTCGGCGTCGGCACCGGTGCCTGGATTGCCCCGGGAGGTCGTGCCCGACACGAAGAGATCGCGGCCTGGCAGGTTCTACCCGACTACGTCTCGCTCAACGTCAGAGAGGACGACGCAGCGGAGATGGGGCTTCTTCTCTCGGAGCTCGGCATTCTGATCGAAGCGGGTCTCTGGGAATCGGCCGACGTTCCTCGCTTCAGAGAGCGGCTAAACCCAAGCCTCTGCTGCCGGATCCTCGTGGAGATCGGTGACCTCGACGCGAGTGCGGCCCTCGCCGAAGCGGGATCCACTCTCGATGAACTCGCCAGGCTCGGCCACGGCCTCCCCGTCCTCCTGCACGGCCGAGAGAGAAGCGCCTGGCCGATGGTGGAGGAAGCCCTGCGGCGCGGCCTCGACACCCGTGTGGGGCTCGAAGACATGCTCGTGCTGCCCGACGGCAGCTCGACTCCCGGCAACGCCGCTCTCGTCCGCGCGGCGATGTCCCTGTCGTAGCCGGAAGGGGCTCACCGAGAGCCCGACGGACTTTCGAGGGCCTTCGCGCCCGGCGCCCCTCCCCGTCAGTCGTCGCCCGACTCAGTGGGCGCGGCGGTCTGCTCGCTTCGGAGAAGCCAGCGGAGACCCCGGCCCATCAGCGGCGGCACGACGCTCATGTGCGTCTCTTCGTCGAACAACACCAGCTCGAGCTCGAGCGACGGGTAGTTCCTCTGCTTGAGTCGCTGATACATCTTGCGCGTGTTCGTCACCATGAGGAAGCGGTCCGACGGCGGCAAACCCGGCACCTCTTCGAGGAAGCCCACGCCGAAGAAGACCCGGGCCGCGAGGTCGTCCTTGTCTTCTGCGTACGTGGCCTCGTAGTCGAAGCTCACCTCGTCGCCGAACCAGATCGACGGGCTGCCGAGGAGGTAGGCGTCGAAGGTCTGCGGCGCGTGGAAGAGCGCGTACAGACCGAAGAGTCCACCGTAGGAGTGGCCGGCGAAAACGCGCTGCTCGGTCGTTCGGTAGGTCTTCTCGACGAAAGGGATGACCTCCTCGCGCAGCACGCGCAGAAAGGCCGGCGCTCCGCCCGTCGGCGGAGGCGACTCTTCACTGACGCCCGCGGCCGCCGGCGGCGCCGATTCGATCGGGGTGTAGTCCCGGGACCTGCTCGTCATGACGCGCTGCACGGCGGGGTTGGCGTAGCCCTGCGAGACGAGGATGACCTCGGGCATCTCCTGCGCAAACGCTGCCATGCGAATGCTGCCGGCCAGGCTCGCGAAGCTCAAGTCGGCGTCGAGCGCGTAGACCACCGGGTAGCTCTTCTCGCCCGAGCCATACGACGAAGGCAGAGCCACCTGGACGGTGAATTCGTCGTCGACGATCTTCGAGGGAAGGGAATGCAGCTCCGTGCCGGAGATCGTCACCGGAGGCGGCGAGCTCTGCGCTGCGGCCGCAGAGACGGCGACGCAAAGGGAACTGAAGAGCAGAAGGGCCTTCGTTGGGATCCGGGGACTCATCGAGATTCTCCTTCGCGACGAGGGTCTTCGACCTCGGGAATGCCCCGTGCGGCCATCCTGTTTTGTAGAATGAACCTCTTGGGGGCGTCTGGCTTCGACGGGGAACCAAACGGCTCTGAAGTTGCGTGTCGAGTTTCGGCTCGGAAAAACCGAAATCTATACCTGCCAACGATAACTTGGCTCTGGCGGCTTAACCCGCCACGCTGGACTAGGCGCCTTGATTCACGGCTCCTAGTTCCGCGTCACTAAAGTGGATCGGAAGGCCAGAGGCTGTCCCGCACTCTGGCCGGCTCTTTTGCGGGACTAGCGACCGGGTCGGAGGCCTTCTTCCAAAACTCGCGGGCGAATCTTTTCAAACGAAGGCTACACACGTAGTAGCTTCTTAGTCGGGTTTTTCGGACGTGGGTTCAAATCCCACCGCCTCCACCATCTCCTCCCTTCGGTCGTCGACGGTCGAGGCGCTGGGATCTCGGTGTGACGTTCGCGCGTTCCGCGCGAACCTGCACGGCAAATCCCCTATCCGAGTGCAGGCCGGGCGGCGCTGCGCTGGCCCTGGGCCAGAGGATG
>JBCCLJ010000230.1:0-10675 GCA_039026915.1 Acidobacteriota bacterium | reverse complement strand
GTCGAGTGACCCCTTTCGGCGCCTCCGTTCGCCCCGGGGCGAACGACGGCTTTGAAGCCCGTGAGGTGGACGTCGTTCGCTGCTCCATGCGAGCTGCGCTCGCGTCGCTTGCGGGGGAAGTGGGCTGATGGATATCAGCCCCTTCCGTGCTGTTCGATGCTCCGCCCCTTCGGGGCCGCGCCAAGGCGAACGGAGTCGAGTGACCCCTTTCGGCGCCTCCGTTCGCCCCGGGGCGAACGACGGCTTTGAAGCCCGTGAGGTGGACGTCGTTCGCTGCTCCATACGAGCTGCGCTCGCGTCGCTTGCCGGAGAAAAGTGAGCTGATCCTCTCCGCGTCATCGCGAGGAGCCCAGACGCAGGCGCGAGCGAAGCGAGGGCCGCGAAGGGCGACCCTGACGGCTTGCGGATGCGGCGCATCCACTGGGCGGCGATCGGACCAAAGTCCTCAGCGCAGCGTTCCCAAGAGGGCCGCGATCCGACCCCGCGAAGAACCACCGACTCAGTCGGGGCGCAGCTCGCCTAGCGGCACGCGACGTCGATTGCCGTCTGCATCTCTCTGACGGCCTCGCCGAGTCCCACCATCACGCTGCGCGAAACAAGCCAGTGACCGATGTTGAGCTCCTCGATCTGCGGTACGGCCGCGACGGGGCCGACGTTGCTCGTCGTCAGACCGTGGCCGGCGAAGGCCTGCAGGCCGCCTGCAGAGGCCGCAGCGGCGAAGTGCGTCAGATCTTCGAGCTCGCGCTGCTGCTCTTCGCCGCTCGCGCGGGTGTAGGCGTCGGTGTTGATCTCGAAGCCGAGCACGTTTTCGAGACCGAGGAGTGGATCGAGTTGAGCGGCGTCCGGGTCGATGAAGATCGAGACGTCGATGTGCTCGGCGCGCAGAGAGTTGACGGCGCGTTGGATCCTCTTGTGGTGAGCGACGAGGTCGAGGCCGCCTTCTGTGGTGATTTCGTCCGGCCGCTCGGGCACGAGGGTCACCTGATCGGGTCGCACCTGCTCGGCGACCCGCAGCATCGCTTCCGTTGCCGCAATCTCGAGATTCAGTTTGCCACTCACCACGGGACGCAGTGCCACGAGATCGTCGTCCTGAATGTGTCGGCGGTCTTCGCGCAAATGCACGGTGATGCCGTGCGCTCCGGCGTCTTCGGCGATGCGGGCTGCCTCCACCGGACTTGGATAGGGGGCCTTACGAGCTTCGCGCAGTGTGGCGACGTGGTCGACGTTGACCGACAGCTTGACGGCCTTCGGCTCCGGAGAGCTGGAGAGAGTAGACATGGTGCGTATCCTTCTGCCGCGGGGACAGAGTGACGGCGAGAGGCCCGACGGGCGTCGAGATTCGCCGGAGCTTTATAGGGCGGTCGCGCTCAAGAGAGGGACCTTTCGATGACCGCCGCAAGTTCGGCGGCCATGGATTCGATGGCGTCGCGCTCAGGACCTTCGATCATGATCCGGGCGAGCGACTCGGTGCCACTGTAGCGCAGGACCAGACGCCCCTCGTCGCCCAGACTGCGCTCGATCTCCTGTGCCTTGGCAGCGATCTCGGCAACGTCCATCAGAGGCGGTTTCTGGTGCACCGGTACGTTGCGCAGGAGCTGCGGAAAGCGTGCAAAGCCCTCGAGGAGGTGGGCGAGAGAGCTGCCGCTCCGGCGGACTTCCGCGGCGATTTGCACGGCGGTGAGGAGTCCGTCGCCGGTCGTTCCCAGGTCGAGGTGGATGATGTGCCCCGACTGCTCCCCGCCGAGCTGCAGCCCCTGCGCGCGCAGGGTCTGGACGACGGCCCGGTCTCCGACGTCGCAGCGCTCGACGACGATGCCGCTGTCTTGAAGGGACCGCTCGAGTCCGAGGTTCGTCATCGAAGTCGCCACCAGGCGCGGAGGATCGAGCGCTTCGCGGCTGGCGAGCGCTTGCGACCAGAGATAGAGGATCTCGTCGCCGTCGCGCACCGTTCCCTCGTGGTCGACCATGATGACGCGGTCGGCGTCGCCGTCGAAGGCGAAGCCGATGTGCGCGGCGTGTTCCCTGACCGCTTCGGCCGCGAGCTCCGGCGCCGTCGAGCCACAGCCGGCGTTGACGTTGCGCCCGTCGGGTGCGGCGTTCAGCACGATCGCTCGGGCCCCGAGCGCTTCGAAGACGTCGCCGGCCAGTGCAGAGGCTGCACCGTGGCCGGTGTCGAGCACGACGGTCATGCCGTCGAGGCTCTGTTCGGTCGACGAAACGAGATGTTCGGTGTAGCTCCGCCTGAGGTCGCTCGCGTTTCGGGGCTCACCGCGTTCGTCGGTCGTGCTGGCTCCCTCGGCGACGAGCTGCTCGATACGCTCTTCGAGGGCATCGGAGAACTTGAAGCCGTCGGCGCCGATCAGCTTGATGCCGTTGTCGGGGAAGGGGTTGTGGCTCGCCGAAACGACGACGCCGAGCTGAGCAGCCTGCTGCTGCACCAGGTGCGCGACGCCCGGCGTTGGAATCGTACCGACGTCGAGGACCTCGTGACCGTGGCCGCTGAGCACCTCGCCGATCCAGCGGGAGATCCGAGGCGTGCTCTGGCGCGTGTCGCCGCCGATGACGACGCGCGACGACTCCTGGCTCGACTCTCGGAGGACGGCCGCGACCGCGTGAGCGACGGAGACGAGTGTCGGTTCATCGAGCGGAGCGGTGCCGAAGGCGCCGCGGATCCCGTCGGTGCCGAAGAGGCGATGGGGGCGATTCATGAGCGAGTCTCGAGTCAGAAGCCGGGGGTCCCGCCCGAGGTCGGCTCGGGAACGATCATGCGCACTTTGACCGTCACGAGGTTGGGACGCACGATGCGGACGCTCTCGTTGTTGATGGAGGGCTGCACCTGCTCCTCGAATTCCTGGATGCCGCGGCCGTTGACGTCGACGACGGCAAGAACCTCACCGATCGACTCCACCTCCCGGGCGGGGCCTTCGATCTCGACCTGAGCTGGGATCACCACTGTGTTGTCGAGGTCGACGCGAAAGCCGACGAGCGGCTCGCCCTGGGGGACCGGGCGCACGGTGACAGAGACCTTCTTCCGCTCGTCGAGAATCAGCGACAGGGTGCTCGGCAGGATGTCGAGCACTTCGAGCCCCGGCGGCAGCGTCACGTCCTCGACCCGGATCGGTGCTTCGATCGAGCCCGGTGCGACGTTCTCCGGGAACGGGATGGCGACGTTCACGTCATCCTCCGACAGGCTGTAGACGTCTTCGTCCCGGCCGCGCACGGTCACCGTGACCGTCTGCTCCGGGTTGAGGATCATGAAGCCGTCGGGCGTGCGGTAGCTCACCGTCGCGTCGATCTGCTGCTGCACGCGCTCGACGCGCAGCTCCTGGATCCGGGGCACGAACGACGTCGTCAGCCAGAGCGCTCCGGCAATGACGAGAGCGAGCAGGCGCAGGGGCCACAGGCTCTGCTCTTCGCTCACGTCCGCCCTCCGACCTCAGCGACCTCGGTCTGTTCGGTTGACTCCTCGGTCTCGGTGACGAGGTGGCGATAGAGCGCGCTGCGCAGCTCGTCCGCGTCGAGCCCTTCGTCGAGGCTGCCATTGACCGCCAGCGAGATGCGCCCGCTCTCCTCCGAGACGACGAGAGCCACGGCATCCGTCTCCTCGCTGATGCCCAGCGCCGCTCGGTGACGCGTTCCGAGCTGCATGGAGAGCTCGGTGTTGGAGCTCAGCGGCAGAAAACAGGCGGCCGCTGCGATGCGGTCGCGTTGCACGATAACGGCGCCGTCGTGCAGGGGCGTGCCGGGGTTGAAGATGGTCAGCAGGAGGTCGAGCGAGATGACGGAGTCGAGCTGAATCCCGTTCTCGATGAAGTCGCGCAGTCCCTGGTGACGCTCGAAGACGATGAGCGCGCCGACGCGGCGCTTGGCCATCGTCGTCGCAGCGAGCACCAGCTGCTGAAAGCCGGACTCCACCTGTTCCCGCGCGGAGAAACCATAGAGCGGATTGCGGCCGAAGTTGACGAGCGCCTTGCGGATCTGGTTCTGGAAGAGAACGATGACCGCGAACGGGACGAAGATCACCGCCTGCTCGAGCAGGCTCTGCAAGCTGCGCAGTTCGAGTGCGCGGGCGATCAGGGCGACGCCGACCAGCACGACGATGCCCAACAGCACCTGAGCGGCGCGCGTGCCACGAATCAGCAGTAGCAGCTGATAAGCAATGATGGCGACGACGAGGATGTCGAGCGCATCACGCCAGCTCAGAGCCTCGGCGAGCTCCGCCAGACTCATTGGGCCGCCCGACGCAGGCGTCGCGTGCAGCTCGCCATCGTCGCCCCGCTCCTCAGGACTCCTCGGCCGTTTCGGGAGGGCCGCCCAGGGCTGCCGGACTCTTTTCGTCGCCGGAGCGCTGCGCGGCAGCGCCCGCCGGAGAGGCCTCGTCCTCGGGTAGCTCGGCGTCGGACGGTCGGCTACGCGGCTCGGCGGGAGCCGCGACGACGTCAGCAGGTTCCTCCTGCGCCTCGGGCGCCGCCGCCTCGGCGGCCGGAGCTTCCGCCGTCACGGCGGCAGGTGTCAGGTCGCTCGGCGTCGGGATCTCCAGCGGCTTCTGTTCGGGCGTGCGATCCTCGCCAGTCTTGTCGCGGATCAGCTCGTAGACGCGGATCCCGTCGATGGACTCCCGTTCGAGCAGTTCCTGCGCCACCTGCTCGAGGATGTCGCTGTGCTCCTTGAGAATGTCGGTCGCCAGCTCGTAGCCCTTGCCGACGATGCGCTGGACCTCTTCGTCGATCTTGACGGCGGTCTGCCCGGAGTACTCGGAGCGCTGCTGGTAGTCGCGACCGAGGAAGACCGGCTCGCTCTTCTCGCCGAAGGAGAGAGGGCCAAGCTCCGACATACCCCACTCGCAGACCATCTGGCGTGCCATGTCCGTGGCTCGTTCGATGTCGTTGCCGGCGCCGGTCGTGATGTCGTCCTGCGTGATCTCCTCCGCGACGCGTCCGCCCATCAGGATGGCAATCTGCGAGTTGACGTACGTCTTGCGGTAGGTGTGCTTGTCCTCGGTGGGCAGCTGCATCGTCAGACCGAGAGCGCGGCCGCGCGGAATGATCGTGATCTTGTGCAGCGGGTCGGCCTCGTCGACGAAGGCCGCGACGACCGCGTGTCCGGCCTCGTGGTAGGCGGTGACCTCTTTCTCGTTGTCGGTCAGCATCATGGTCTTGCGCTCGGCGCCCATGAGGACCTTGTCCTTGGCGTACTCGAACGAGGCCATGTCGACGGCCTTCAGGTTGCGTCGGGCGGCGATCAGAGCGGCTTCGTTGACCAGGTTCGCCAGATCCGCGCCGGCGAAGCCCGGCGTGCCGCGCGCGATGACGGCAAGGTCGACGTCCTCGGCCAGCGGCACGTTGCGGCTGTGCACCTGAAGGATGCCGAGGCGGCCGCCGATGTCGGGCCGGTCGACGACGACGCGACGGTCGAAGCGTCCGGGCCGGAGCAGCGCCGGGTCGAGCACGTCCGGGCGGTTGGTGGCCGCGATCAGGATGACGCCTTCGTTGGTCTCGAAGCCGTCCATCTCGACGAGAAGCTGATTCAGCGTCTGCTCGCGCTCGTCGTGCCCACCGCCGAGACCGGCGCCGCGATGACGGCCGACCGCGTCGATCTCATCGATGAAGATGATGCATGGGGCGTTCTTCTTGCCCTGCTCGAACAGATCGCGGACGCGGCTGGCGCCGACGCCCACGAACATCTCGACGAAGTCCGAGCCGGAGATCGAGAAGAAGGGGACGTTGGCCTCGCCGGCGATAGCGCGCGCGAGGAGGGTCTTGCCGGTGCCCGGAGGGCCCATCAGCAGGACGCCCTTGGGGATCTTGCCGCCGAGCTTCTGGAACTTCTGTGGGTCCTTCAGGTACTCGACGATCTCGCGCAGCTCTTCCTTGGCCTCTTCGACGCCAGCGACGTCCTTGAAAGTGACCTTCTTGCCCGTGGCCGAGAGCAGCTTTGCCTTGCTCTTGCCGAACGACATCGCGCGGTTGCCGCCGGTCTGCATCTGTCGCATGAAGAAGATCCACAGCCCGACGATCAGCAGGATCGGTCCCCAGGTGAAGAGGATTGCGAAAAGCGGGTTCTCCTTCTTGGGCTTGGCGGCGACTTCGATGCCGGCCTCGCGCAGCTGGTCCGGCAGCCCGTCCATGCCGACGCCGGGGAGCTGCACAGTGAACTCGTTCTGGGGCAAAGAGCCTTCGGCCTCCGACCGGAACTCGCCGATCAGCTTGTCTTCACCGTGGAAGGTGACTTTCTCGACGTCTTTGCTCTCGACGCGGTCGTAGAACTCGGACAGTGAGAGTTCCTGCGGGCCGGATCGGCCCTGCTGAAAGATGTTGATCAGCAGGATGACCATCACGAAGATGATCGCCCACAGCAGAAGGGTCTTGAGGGTTGAGTTCAAAGGAGCTTCCTAACTCGGCGGATGATGCGTCGGGGTCAGACGGGACTCAGAGATTGCAACGCCTTGGCCCACGTGGAGATTCCAAGGAGCGGCTGTGCATTCGCCTCGGACTCGAGGGTCGCTCGCCAAGCGCCGCAGCCGGCTTCGGCTCGGTACTCCGGATGGACCGGCAAGCCCGGGATCCAGAGGATTGATTGGCGATCACAGAGCAGAGGTAGTTGTGCACGGAGTGGGGCGGGGAAGGCGAGCTCGGCCAGCAGGCGGTTGAGTCTTCGATTCCTGCTGTGATGGTCGTGAGCTCGGTCGCCTGGGCGGCGATTTCTGATCGTCAGGGTGAGGGATTTCGGCGGCAGATCGAAAGCAGCGTGGAACCCTGTCGCAGGGATCGGTTGCGGCTTCCGTTCCGAACGTTCGATGAGAATCGACGCCGAGATTTCCGGGACGCGAATTCGGCCCGGAATCTGAAGAGTATACGTGAAATCTTTGGCCTCGGTTCGCTGCCTGGGCGGCGCGCACTCGAGCTCGAGCCAGCGACCCGTCGTGCGCCAGCGCAAGCCGCCGCCGCAGTCGCAACGGGCCCTCGCACTTCCCTCGGCCACGAGGCTCTGTCGAAGCTGGCGCCGCAGTTCTGCTACGGCGTTGCGACTCGCCGGGCGGCGTCGACCGAGGCGATGATGCAGCCGTTCGAGAGCCGCGTCCTGCAGAGCCGCCGGGAGTTTCAGCCAACGTTCCTGATCGAGGCGCGCGGCGCCTTCGCCGGAGCGGATCTCCAGCTGCCGATCGAGCCACGCGTCGATGCGGTCGAAGCTGCGCGCGCTCTGCCGAGCCAGTCGGCCCAGTCGATGCTTCAGCGCCGGAGTCCCTGACTCTTCGCCGAGGCGAGGCAGCAGAAGGTGACGGATGCGGTTGCGCAGGGGTCCGAGCTCGTCGTTCGTCGGATCTCGCACCACGTCGAGGCCGAGCTCGCGAACAGCTGCCTCGATCGTCTCGCGACGAAGTCCGAGCAGTGGTCGCCAAAGGGCCCCGTCCAGCGGCGAGATCGATCGCAGGCCGCGTAGCCTCGTTCCCGAGAGCGCCCGCAGGATCACGGTCTCAGCGAGGTCGTCGGCGTGATGTGCCGTGGCGATCCATGTTGCATCGAGCCTTCGACGGAGGCCCTGCAGCGCCTGATAGCGCTGCTGGCGGGCCGCTTCTTCGAGACTCTGGCCGGTTCCGCGGGTGAACGGTCGGGCCAGTCTCAGTCGGTGCGTCTGCGCCCCGAGGCGTTGTGCGAGCGCGAGTGCGTGCTCAGCCCGCTTCGCGGAGCCGCCGTCGATCCCGTGGTCGACGTGGGCCGCGCAGACCCTGAGGTTGGGTTCCTGGAGGAGTGCCCACAGAAGAATCGTCGAGTCCGGCCCTCCAGAGAAGGCGACGATGACGAGCGGTGCGCCGACCTGGCTCGGCGGTCGAGCAGAGCGTACGGTTCGAAGGACGTCGCTGCGGCCTCGGGCGGGCCGCTGGTCGGTAGCCGTTGCGAGCTCTCCTCAGTTTTCGCGGCGTAATCGGCGCGACGAAGGAGGGAAGTGGTGGCGGTGAAGGGACTTGAACCCCTGACACAGCGGATATGAGCCGCTTGCTCTAACCAACTGAGCTACACCGCCAGAAGGACCGGGAGTATAGCGCCCCATGCCCTGCTGTGAAAGAGAGATCTGCAACGAAAAGAGCCCGGCGCGCGTGCCGGGCTCTGGCGCGAAGTCCCGCGCCGTTGCGGCGCGATCCTTCGATCTTTGCTGATGCGGAAAGCTCAGCGCAGCGACGACTGGCAGCTCGAGAAACGGCCGAAGAAGGTCTGCATCGAGTCGCTGAGCGCTTCGTCGTTCAGACGGTAGAAGACGTTCTGTCCGCGGCGCTGGTCGACGACGAGATCTGCTTCTTTGAGCACCGACAGGTGCCGAGAGATCGTCGGCTGGGAAAGCTCGAAGTTGCCGACGATCTCGCCGACGCTGCGCTGGCGGTCCTCGAGAAGGTGAAGGATCTGCTGGCGCGTGCTGTCCGACAGAGCCTTGAAGACCTTGGTGACCTGGCGCGTGTTGGTTTCGGGAGTAGCGGACTGCATCTTCATGGTGTCACCTCTCAATGGCCGGGTTGGCCGGAAAACTGGGATGAAGCTGGATCTTCAGAAAGAGCGCTGTCTCGGGGCAGAGCGGGAGAGGATCTGGAGTCGTTCTCACGCTGACTGGAAGAGACCGATGGGATCTTGACGAGGAGCCTGGAGGGGTCCTCGATGTATACGCATGCGAGTATACGAACTCTTGACTGAAAAATCATTGAATGAAGAACTTTGGTTTGCAGATGAGTGCGCACTAGGTGAGCGAATACGTGCAAAGTTCCGTATATCTGTACTTTACAAGGAGGTCGGAAGTTCTCGAGGTGGCGTCTCATCGTGCTCGAGGGCCGTCTCGTAAACCCAGTATCTGGTGACTTTGGCCCTGTGTCTCGATGGAAACGCTGCTCTGTGACGGGTGCCAGTGCTTGCGTTCTGGCTCGCTCTAGCGCGGCGGAAATCGAGTTCTCGTCGAAAGATCACGGCGCATTTCCTCCGATTTCTACTATGTTGCCGCGGATCCCTCCGAGGTGCGCACCGAAATTTCGGCAACATATTTACGGGAAGCAATGGGCGGCGGGGCCTTTCGGACACAAAAAACGCCCGCCGGACTTCCGGCGGGCGTCCCCTGAGAGCGATGGAACGCTCCGTCTGGAGCGAGGTCAGCCAGCGAAGCGCGCGGCGACTGCGTCCCAGTTGACGACGTTCCAGAAGGCGCTGATGTAGTCCGGCCGACGGTTCTGGTAGTTCAGGTAGTAGGCGTGCTCCCAGACATCCAGCCCGAGCAGAGGAGTCTTGCCCTCCATGAGTGGGCTGTCCTGATTCGGGCGGGCGATCACCTCGAGTCCGCCGTCGCCCTTGACGAGCCAACCCCAGCCGCTGCCGAACTGCCCAGCAGAGGCCGCTGCGAAGGCGCCCTTGAAATCGTCGAAGCTGCCGAAGGCCGCGTCGATCGCTGCCGCGAGGTCACCGCTCGGAGCGCCTCCAGCGTCGGGACCGAGGATGTCCCAGAAGAGCGAGTGGTTGGCGTGCCCGCCACCGTGGTTGCGGACGGCGCCTCGGATGCCCTCCGGAATGCTGTCGAACTTCGTGAGGAGCTCTTCAACACTGAGCGCTGCGAGGTCGTCGTGCCCTTCGAGGGCCTTGTTGAGGTTCGTCACGTATGCGGCGTGATGCTTGTCGTGATGGATCTCCATCGTGCGGGCGTCGATGTGCGGTTCGAGGGCATCGAATGCGTAGCCGAGGGCAGGAACTTCATGCATGAGTTCGTCCTTCCGTGTTCGTTGAGATCGAAAGCCTGCGGGGCAGGAAACGGTGGCCTGGCGAGGACCGCCGAGGCTCTCCGCAGAGGTTGGATTGCTGAGCAGGATTGTGCCATGAACTGGGGCCACTGTCAGACTTCGGCCGACCCCGGCAGCTGGTTTCCCTAGAGCATTGACGAACCGGAAAGATGTCCCTTAGACTCGCCAGCCTGCCGACGTGCGACGGGACCTTTTCCGTCGTCGGGAGGTTAGCTCAGGGGTAGAGCACCTGTCTTACACACAGGGGGTCGCGGGTTCAAATCCCTCACCTCCCACCATCGCCTCCCGAGGTGATGTGAGTCAGAGGCCCGAACCCAAGCTGTCTCGAGGCAGAACCTTCAAGAACGGGGTCGTAGTTCAGCTGGTTAGAATGCCGGCCTGTCACGCCGGAGGTCGCGGGTTCGAGTCCCGTCGGCCCCGCCACTTGAAAGGTTCCGCCACGTCGAGATCGAGTCCCCGGAGACTCGCACCGACTCCCCCAAGCACGATCCCGAGACTGTAACCATGCGCGACAAGATCAAACTCGTTTCGAGTGCCGGTACCGGCTACTTCTACACGACGACGAAGAACAAGCGTCTGAGCACCGAAAAGCTCCGCTTGAAGAAGTACGACCCCAAGGTCCGCAAGCACGTCGAGTTCGTCGAAGAAAAGATGAAGTGAGGCCGCGTGCTGGTTAGCACGCACCCTCACTTCCGATCTCTTGGTGCGCTCCATGCGAGCTTCGCTCGCGTCGCTCCGGAGAGGCCTTACGTGCTGGTTGGCACGCACCCTCACTTGCGATCTCTTGTGCGCTCGATGCGAGTTTCGCTCGCGTCGCTCCGGAAGGGCCTTGCGTGCTGGTTGGCACGCACCCTCACTTGCGATCTCTTGTGCGCTCGATGCGAGTTTCGCTCGCGTCGCTCCGGAGAG
>JBCCLJ010000229.1:0-10693 GCA_039026915.1 Acidobacteriota bacterium | reverse complement strand
TCGGCACGATAGGCGGCACGGAGCCAGTCGAGGTCGCTCTGCGGCAGGCTCACCGGGCGCGACGCAAGCTGGCTCCAGCCAGGACCTGCTCGGCGCAGGTCTGCTGCCATCAACTTAACCCTCTTGTCCTGCACCCTCGCGATGCGCTCCGCGACGCCGAAGGGTACCGCCGCATCGGCGGGCGGGTTGTAAGGGTAGTGCGGATCGAAGTAGTTGATCATCAGCGCCAGGGGCGCCGTGCCGGCATCCTCGAGAGCCTGCAGGGCATGACGGTTCGCCTCGGCACCGTCGCAACCTCCGGGCGGCGGGTCGACGAGTCGATCGAAGAAGCGACCAAAGCCGAAGCGCGAGCCCACCATCGGGCCGCAGGCGATGCCGACCATGTAGTAGCCGCGACGTCGCAGCTCGTCGAAGAGGACGACCTGCTCGCGCGGCACGAAATCGATGTTCACGGCGACGCGATGCTCCGCCGGGTAAAGACCGGTGAGCATCGAGAGGTGCGAAGGCAGAGTCCACGGAGCGGTCGCCACGGCGTTGTGGAATACCGTCGACTCCGCCGCGAGCTCGGCCAGGCGCGGGGTGCGCGGCTTCGGCTCTTCACCGTAGAGCTCTTCGGCGAAGGGCTCCAGCGAGTAGGGCTCGACGTGGTCGCGGCGCGTGGTGTCGAGCGTCAGAAGGAGGACCGAGGGGTGTTCCTCCGTGCCCGCAGCGTCGATGCGCCGCGGCTCCGCCCAGAAGATGGGTCCGTCGGTCTGCGTCACCAGCTCGACGGCACGACCACGGACCGGTACCTTCAAAGCGACTTCCTCGCCGGGCGCGATGACCTTCTCGTCGACCTGGCTGCCGGAACGAAGGGCGACGGTGACCTCTTCCTTGCTCCAGTTGAGAGCGCTCGTCTGCCACTCGCAGTCCCGGCAGCCGGGGACTCCGATCGGAAGCGCCTCTCGGGCGCCAACCGTGATGAAGCCGGCGCGCTTGACGCGCCTCCTGCCCCAGGCGCCCTCCCGCAGGAACTTGGCGATGCGGAACTCGCGCCGATCGACACCGCCGACGTGCTCGCCGCGAAAGAGTACGTCAAGGTCCGTCGTGCACAGCGGCTTGTTGTAGGCGGCTCCGACGCGTCGCACCTGGAAGCGCACGGTGTGAGCGCCGTCGAGCGCGATGTCGAATCGAGCCGTGCGCGCTCTATCGCCGGTCTTCTCCATCGCGGTCCAGCCGCCGTTCTCCAGGCGTGCCTGAAGATCCGAACCCTTGACCGCACCGCGAAGCGTGAGCTCCACCGTCTCGGTCGCGTCCTCCGAAGCTGCAGCGGCAGCGAGACCCGGCGTGAAGTACAGGTTCATCCAGTGGTCGAAGGACAGCTTGCGACCGCCACAGGCGGGCGTCGAGCGCAGCCGCTCACCCGGAACCAGGACCGGTTCACCAAAGTCGACGACGCCGACGAGATCGACCGTCGTCGGCAGCGTCGGTCCGCTGCAGCCATTCACAGCGAGAGCAGCGCACAGAAGCACGGCCGGGCCGCGCAGGAAGGCGAGAGAAGGCTTCATTCAGGGCTCGAAGTTCAGGGCTCGAACGGGAAGATGAAAGGGACCATGACCACCATGACAACCAGAAGCACGACGGTCAACGGAGTTCCGACGCGAAGATAGTCGGTACTGCGGTAGCCGCCGAGGCCCATGACGAGCAGGTTCGCTTTGTGGCTGAAAGGCGTCATGAACGCCGCGGAGGCCGCAACGGCGACGCCCAACATGAAGGGATACGGACTCAGCCCCAGAGACGTTGAGGCCTCGAGAACGACGGGCGTCAGCAGCACCACGGCCGGCGCACCGTCCAGGCCCTGACTCAGGACGCTCGAGAGCACGATGAGCGAGGCCAGGACAGCGTAGGGGCCGAGCGGACCCGCGACATCCATCACGGTCCTTGCCATCAGCGACGCGGCGCCGCTTTCCTCCATCGCTCCACCCACGGGGAGCACGGCCGCCACCAGGAAGATCGCCCGCCACTCGATCGCACGGTAGGCCTCCTCCATCGTCAGCGCCCCGAAGAGCACCACGAGGCTCGCCGACGAGAATGCCGCGACCTGAATCGGCACGTCGAAGAGCACGAGTGCCACCATGAGCACCAGACCGCCGATGGCGAAGACGGCCTTGTTCAGGCGACGCGCCGGCTCACCCAGGTCGCTGAGTACGATGTAGTCCGAGTCGCGGGTCAGCCTCTCGAGCCGGTCTCGAGGCCCTTGAAGGAGCAGCGCATCGCCCACGCGCAGGGCGAGTGCGTGCAGCCGATCGCGGAGCGCCTCACCTTCCCGCCACACCGAAAGGACCTGCAGGCCGTAGCGGTCGCGAAAGTCGAGCTCGGCGAGGGTCGAGCCGGCCGCTCCGGAACGCGGCGCAATCGTAGCTTCGGCGACAGCCACGGTCGACGATTCCAGTCTCGTCGGCGAGGCGGCTTCGAGCATCACGTCGCCGAGAGCGAGAAGGCCGGTGATGCGCGAGCGCTCGCCGGAGACCAGAAGGCGATCGTGCGCCTGCAGAACGACGTCGGGCGTCACGCGCAGATCGACGCGCTCGTCCCGCACGATGCCGACGATCGTCAGTCCCATGAGCTCACCCATGCGGCTGACGGCAACGGTGTGGCCCACCATCGGCGAGCCCTCCGGCAGCTCCAGCACGAAGAGGCCGTGATCGACGAGGCGATCGAGAGCGGAGACGCCGCGCTCGAGGACCTCGAACTGCTGTTCCTCAGCGAGAGCACTCACCTCGTTTTCCAGGCCGATGCACAGGAGCTCGTCGCCCGCGCGCAGTCGTTCCAAGGCGAGATGCTCGCGCAGTATCTGACCGTCGCGCTCGAGTCCGACGACCTTGGGCCCGTACTTCTCACGAAAGGCGAGATCCCTGAGCGTCTTGCCGACGAGTCCCGAGCTCGAGCGCAAGCGCACGGCGATTCCCTCGACCCCAGCGGTGCGCTGCTTCAGCTCGCGGCTCAGCGGATCGTCGACTTCGACACCCTGAACGCGCAGCAGCTCGCGCAGGTCTTCGAGCTTGCCCTGGACCAGCAGCTCGTCGTCGCCCTCCAGCGTGGTCTCCGCCGTGGGCGCCAGCTGCGTTCGTCCATCGCGCACCACGGCGACGATCTGCACGCCGAGTGCGCTCCCCAACCGGGTGGAGCCCAGAGTCGCGCCGTCGAGCCGCGACGTCTTGGGGATACGGATCGAGATCAGCTGATCCTGCAGCTGGTACAGCTGCGCCAGGTCGGGACCACCGCCGTCTCCCTCCGGATCCCGATCGGGCAGCAACCGACGGCCGACGGTCACCATGAAGAGCACGCCGATGCCGAGCATGGCGAGACCGATCGGCGTGAAGTCGAACATCGAGAAGGGCTCGAGTCCGCGTTCCTCCAGCATGGCGCCGGCCAGAATGTTGGGCGGCGTACCGACGAGCGTCGTGGTGCCACCGAGGATGGCTCCGAAGGCGAGCGGCATGAACAGGCGCGACGGCGACAGTCCGGCTTGACGTCCCAGGCTCGCGACCGCTGGCATGAGCACGGCGGTCGCAGCGATGTTGTTCATGAAGGCCGAGAGCACGCCCGCCACGATCATGACCGTGATCAGCAAAGGAATCTCACGCGAGCCGACCCAGCGGTGAATGCGCTTGGCAACGACGTCGGCGACGCCCGTATTGAGCAGCGCGGCGCTCAGGATGAAGATCGCGAGCATGGTGATGACGGCGCTCGAAGCGAAGCCGTCGAAGGCTTTGTCCGCCGGCACGTAGCCCGCGAAGATGAGGATGACCAACCCCAGAAAAGCCGTCAGATCGACCGGCAGTTTCTCGGTGAGAAACAGATAGACCATCGCACCGAGCACGAGGAACAGAAAACCGATCTCTAGCGTCACGATGCGGTCTCTGTCACGGGTCTCTGCGTCACAGTTCTCTGCGTCACGGGTGTCGAGGTCAAGGCGCCGGAAGGGCCTCGGCGGGCAGCGCGAAGGCGACGAGCTCGGACATCTGGTTGCCGCCGCCGACCGCGACGACCAGGAACTGGCGGCCGCCCGCTTCGTAGGTCATCGGCGTGCCGTGCGGAGTGACGTCGAGGGCGTACTCCCAGACCTTCTCGCCGGTCGCCTTGTCGAACGCACGGATCTTGCCGGTGTTGCCCTGGCGCGTCATGCGCTGGGTGTCGAGGTCTGCTTGGATGATGAAGAGCAGCGTCTTGGTGAGCACCAAGCCGCCGTTCGAAAGAACGCCGTGAGAGCTCGACCCGAGGTCTCCCAGGTTCAGATGCGCAATGGCGGGATGGTCCTTTGGACCCGGTCCATGTGGCACCACCCAGCGGTGCTCGCCGGCGTTCAGATCGATCGCCGTGATCCGTGAGTAGGGCGGCTTGGTCATCGGCAGGCCCTGCGGGCCCTGGGGTAGAAAGGTCGCGCCGTAGACGTAGTCGAACTCGCTGCGCGCGGCGTCAGGCTTCGCCAGGCCGTTCATCATCATCAGCGACATCGACGGCACGTAGAGCATCTGCGTTTCGGGGTCGTAGGCGGCTCCACGCCAGTTTGCTCCACCGGCCGCGCTCGGCAGCATGAGCGTACCCTTCTTGCCGTTGTCGCCGACGACGACGGGCGGCGTGAACAACGGCCCGAGAACGTACTCGCCGGCGATCTTCTTGGCTTCTTCGAAGAGCTCGGGCGTGAAGTCGATGAGGTCGGACTCGGTGACGCCCTGGCGCTCGAACGGCGGCGGCTTCGTCGGATGAGGCTGCGTCGGCGAAGCGCGCTCGCCCGGCACCGTCGATTGCGGTACGGGACGCTCCTCGATCGGCCAGACGGGCTCGCCCGTGCGGCGGTCGAGCACGTAGGTGAAGCCCTGCTTGCTCACCTGGGCCAGAGCCTTGATCTCGCGGCCGTCGACGGTAATGTCCACGAGATTCGGCGCACACGGGAAGTCGTAGTCCCAGAGGCCGTGGTGCACCGCCTGGAAGTGCCACTTGCGCTCGCCCGTCTTGGCGTCGAGCGCGACGATGCTCTCGGCAAAGAGGTTGTCTCCCTTCCGGTGCCCCCCGTACCAGTCGTTCGTCGGCGTGCTCGTCGGCAGATAGACGAGACCGAGCTCCTCGTCGCAGCTCATCATCGTCCAGACGTTGGTGTTACCGCTCACCTTCCAGGAGTCGTCCTCCCAGGTCTCGACGCCGAACTCCCCCTTCTGCGGGATCGTGTGGAAGCTCCACTTCTGCTCGCCGGTCTCCGGATCGAAGCCGCGCACGTGACCTGGCGGCATCTTCTTGCGCGTCGGGCCGTCCGAGACGATGGATCCGAGCACGACCGTTCCGGCGCAGACGATGGGCGGTGCGCTGTGGCCGTAGGCGCGCTTCGCGATCTCTCGGCCGAGGCCCTGCGAAGTGTCGACGCGGCCCTCCACTCCGAAGCGCCCGTCTGGTTCGCCCGTCGTCGGGTCGATGCTGATCAACTCGCGGGCTCCCGTCGCAAGAAAGAGGCGTTCCTTCTCACCGCTCTTCCAGTACTCGAAGCCGCGATGTTGAAAGCCCGTGTTCGCCGGTCGGCCGACCTCGTAGACCTCCGGATCAAATGACCAGAGCTGCTCGCCGGTCTGCGCATCGAGGGCGTAGCCGAGCTGCAGGCCGGTCGTGAAGTAGAGCTTGCCGCCGACCATCAGCGGCGTCGTCTTGAAGTCGCCGCCGCGGGCCTTCTTGATCTGGCCCTCGGTCGCCTCGGCAGACCAGCGCCAGGCGATCTCGAGGTCAGCCACGTTCCCGGCGTCGATCTGACTCAGCGGCGAGTACTTGGTGCTGCCCTTGTCGCCGCCGTAGTGCTGCCACTCGCCGCCGGTCGCTCCCTGCTGGCTCCAGCCCGCTCCAGCGAGCAGACACAGCACAACCGCCATCTTTCCTGCGCACTTCATCCCAGACTCCTCGTTCGATCCACCGAACTGTAACAGCGGGCGAGCGCCGTCTCGGGCTCGGTACCGGCCCAGCGGGGCTCCTCTCAGAGAGGGTTCAGGAGGTAGCCGGCGCGCGGAAAGTGCACGACGACCTCTCCCGCTTCCTCGTCTTCACGTCGCACCGAGAGACGCTGCTTGGAGAGGCCGACGAGCTCGCCGGTGACCGGGATGCGCCCGTAGTCGTCGGGCATCACCTGGACGCGGTCGCCGATGCTGGCATTGACCAGCTCCACGGACGGATTCTCGGCCGCCTCGGGACTCGACTCCGTTCCCCGTCGCAGCGCTTCTTCCGCCGAGATCTCCTGTCGTTCGCCGTGTCCGAGCGCAGCGACGCGCTGCATCCACGCCTGCACGTGGGGATAGCCCGAGAGGATCCCTGCTCCTCCCGGATGCATGTTCGAGACGAACCAGAAGTTCATGTAGGCCGTGATGTCACCGAAGCTGGGCTCGCTGCCGAGAAGCCACTCGTTGCCGATCTCTGCCTGATCGGCGAGTTGGCGCTCGACGAAGTCCGCGTGCGCCTGCCACTGACTCAGCATGAGCGGTGCCGCGGCCTTCATCGCCTCGAGATCGAACGGACGGCCCGACAGCTGCTCCCGATCTTCGATGAAGCCCTGGGGCAGCGCGCCGTCGGGAATCGACCCGAAAATGATCGCCACCGTCGCCTGAAAGAACGGCTGATCGCTCCAACGCGACAGCATCCACGACGTCCCTTCGGAAGCGCCCGGAAAGATCGTGCGCTCCGGGTAGCGGCGCTCGATCTCCGCGACGATGAGCTGACTGTCGCAGTAGACGTCGGCACCCACCTGCAGCACGGGTGTTCGTCGGTAGCCGCCGGTGAGCGGCATGAGATGTGGCCTCGGCATGATGTTCGAGATGATCACCGAGTCCCAGTCGAGTCCCTTGAGACCGAGGACGAGGCGCACCTTCTCCGAGAAAGGCGAGGCGTCATAGTGGTGCAGGATGAGGCCGCTGTCGGCTGGCCGATCAGCCATTGGCCATTCTCTCGGCCAGCGCGCTCTGCAGCTCGCCGACGACGCGCTCGATGGGAGCCTCGCCGCTGACGCGTGCGAGATAGTCGGCGCAGGGCCCGGAGAAGTCGCCGCCGAACTGCGGCACGATCGCGGCGCAAAAGAAGAGTGGCGGCACCAGCGAGCAGTCGGCCAGTGTCAGAGAGGGACCTCTGGCAAAGCCCTCGGAGCTGAGGTAGCGAGCGATGTGGCTGTTGGCCTCGGCGATCTCCGCGAGCCCCAGCTGGGCGATCTCGGGATCGGCGGCCTCGGCACTGAACTGCTGGAAGAGTTTGGCGAGGCCTGGGTAAAGGTACAGGTCGACGAAGCGCACGATGAGCCGTACCTTGGCCCGCTCCTCGGCGCTGTCGGGCAGGAGCCGCGTGTCGGGGAAGCGGTCTTCGAGATACTCGTTGATCGTCGACGACTCCGGGATCTTCTCGGTGCCGGTGTCGAGGCAGGGGATCTTGCCGAGCGGGTTGATCGCCAGGTACTCGGGCGACTTGGTGTCCTCGCCGTGAGGCGGCAGAAACTCGAACTGATCGTCGAGCGCCTTGGCGTAGATCGCCAGACGACAACATGCAGCGAAGGGCGAGAGTTGCACGGAGTAGAGCTTCACGAGGGCCTCCTGAGACGTCGTTGGGGAGTTCGAAGCCGCACCCTATCTCGCGGGGTCTCAGCGCGGACCGGTCACCCGGACTTCACCGACCGCGCTCTCCGCCCGGAGACCGAGACGCGGGGCGTCGGCCGGCACCTCGGCCTCGGGGAGGGCGATGCGCGAATCACCGATCGTCGAACCCGCGCGATCCAGATCGACGTGAACGCCTTCTGGAACCGTGACTCGAATCTGGCCCACAGCGGAGTCGACCAGGATCGAGGCATCTCCGGTCCAAGAGCCCGTCAGGTCGACGAGTACGTCCCCGACCGAGTGATCGATCTTCGCGGTCAACGGGCTGGCATTACCGAGCGAGCCCACCTTCAGCACACCGGTCGCTCCGTCCAGGCGGAAGTCCTCCATCGCGTGCTGCAGCGGCTCGCTGAAGGAGACGCCGTGATCTCCCGTCGCCACGTCGAGGCGCACGTTGCGCAGGAAGAGCCCGCCGAGCTCGAGCTCGGACTCGCCGATGCCGATGTTGCCGACGAGATCGAGCGGCACGCCCCTTGGGATGTACAGGGTCAGGTCGTTGCTCGGGTTGTTTCCGGCGCCCATGAGGATGCCGAGAAAGCCACGCTTGGGGCCGAAGTCCAGGCGGTAGGACCAGCTGCCGTCATCGCGCTCCTCGACAGTCTCGCTGAGCTCGAAGCGGGCAGCCTCGAAGTCACCTTCGAGCCGGATCTGGGAGCCAGGAGGTCCCGGTTCGATGCGCAGCCGCGTCAGCGAGACGTCGAGGCGCACTTCACCGACTCCCTGAGACAGCACGCTCTCGGCGCTCTCGGAGAGCGGCAGGGCCACCGTGCCCGACTCGCGCGACCGTGTCGCAAAGGCGAGCTGCTCGCCGTCGAGGGGCAGGTCGACCTGGCGGTCGATCTCCTCGACAGTGCGATCGGCGCGATTGCCGACGGCCTGCAGGACACCGCCGATCACCAGCAGCGCGAGCAGGAGCGCCAGGAGCGTCAGACACCCGCCGCAACCGAACTTGAAACAACCGGGCCGCTGGCCTTCTTCACTCATCGACCGTCACCGCGCAATCCATGAAGGTACGTTGCTACGCCTGCAAACCGGGCGGGTTTCCGCCCCACCGTCAGATGATCGTCCAGCCGCCGTCGACGACGAGCGTCTGTCCCGTAACGAAGCTCGAAGCGTCGGAGGCGAGAAAGATCAGCGCGCCGCAGAGCTCGTGCTCTTCTCCGCCACGGCCCATCGGCGTGCGCTTGCGCATCCAGTCGGTGGCGCGATCGTCGTCGAACATCTCTTCGGTCATCTCCGAGGGGAACCAACCCGGCGCGATGCCGTTGACGCGCAGGCCGCGCCGAGCCCACTGAACCGCAAGCTCCCGCGTGAGGTTGACCATCGCGGCTTTGGTCGCCGTGTAGGAGGCCTGGGGAATCTGACCGCTGGCGACGAAACCGAGCACCGAGGCGATGTTGATGATGGTGCCGCCACCGGCTTCGATCATCAGTCGACCGGCGCGCTGCGCGCAGCAGAACTGGCCCGTGAGGTTGATGTCGACGATCTTCCGAAAGGTCTCCATCGGCTCGATCTCGGCCGGCTGCGGATCGCTGATGCCGGCATTGTTGACCAACACGTCAGCCTTGCCGAAGTGCTCGACGGTCTTGGCGAACAGCGCGTCGACCGCAGCATCGTCGGTGACGTCGCACTGGGCGGCGAGGGCGCGACCGCCGGCGCCCTCGAGCTCCGCGGCGAGCCCTTCGAGACGATCGAGTCGGCGAGCTGCAAGAACGACCGATGCGCCGGCGGCGGAGAGTGCCCGCGCAAAGGCAACTCCCAGACCCGAGGACGCTCCGGTGACGACGGCGACTCTGTCGTCGAGACGAAAGGAATCGAGAACCTTGGACGGATCAGCCATGTCGAGTCTCCTGGCGAGCGAGAGCGGCTCGCAATGCGTCGCAGCGATAGCGGGGCGAGCGCAGAGAGTAGCAGCAGCCGCGGAGGCGACCGGCGCCGACGTGCGGAGCCTTCAGTCGACGGCGGGCAGACAGATACGCACGAGCGGTCCCTGGGAACCAGGCCCCGCCTCGAGCCAACCACCCTGCAAAGAGATCCCCTCGCGGAGCCGCGCCCAGAGAGGATGATCCGGTTCTTCGGGACCTTGATCCAGAAAACCGGCCAGGCTCTCCGGCGCGGTCACGCCGAGCGAGACGTAGCTCGTCCCTTCCTCGCCGGGATGCTCCTGCACGATGACTTCGACCGTGCCGCCTCCCGCCTCCTCGGCACGAGCACGTGCGGCGTCGAGCACGAGCGCGAGCACGGCCTGCGGATCGGCCAGCACCCAGGAGACCGTGTCGGGATAGCGAGAGGCCAGCTGTGTGCCGGGTACCAGATCGTAGCTGCGCTTCTGTAGAGCCGATGCCAGCTGCTTCAGGCTGACCTTCAGCTTCTGGCCCGGCTCACTGCTGCTCTGATCGAACAACTGGCCGGCAATGCCGATGCCGCGCTGTACGGACCCCCTGAGTCCATCGACCATCTCCACCATCTCGTCGTCGAGGTCGACGGTGCCGAAGAGCTCCAGCATCATCAGCACCTGAGAAAAGATGTTGTTGAGGTCGTGCGCCGCTCCCGCGAGCAGAAGATCGAGCGCCCGTGCATCCTGTGTTCTCGACTCTGAGGTCATCGTGCCTCCCTTCACTCACACCCTCCCCACGCCGGGCACCGAGCGCCCCTTACCCCTCGCCCCTACTGGCGTTTCCGTAGGATGACGAGGAGAACGAGAACAGACTAGGGCGAGTGTCTCAGGGAGTCAACCGACCGAGCGCGGCGTCGACCCTGCGGCCCGGCCGATCCGCTATCGAGACCGAAGGGGCCTTCGCAGAAGCACGAAGAGGATCACTGGGGCTCCCAGACACAGCAGGAAGCTGGCCACCGTGTCGGCGACCAAGGCCAGAAGGCCACCACACGGAGCCACCAGCGCTTTTGTGGGAAGGAGGGGCCAGTCGATCTCGTTCCAAGCCGGCCGGCTCACTCCCCCACCTGCGACCGAAGCCACGTCCGCAAAGGGGATGCGCACGGAGCCCAGAGCCGCCGACGCCAGAATGGAGAGACAGAGCGCGGCT
>JBCCLJ010000228.1:0-10830 GCA_039026915.1 Acidobacteriota bacterium | reverse complement strand
GACCGCGGCGGACAGGCTCGGCGTCAGCATCGTCACTGCGATCAGAGCCAGAAGCTCGAAGTCCGAGGCCGTCAGGTGCTCTACGGCGTGGAGGCCATGGAAGAGAGACAGGAGCCCGGCGATGGCCAAAGAGCACCAGAGCACCGAACGACTCTCGAAGAGGGAGAGGAGGATGACCGGCAGAGCCGAAAGGCTGACGATCGCCACCAGCAGGCCGACGGGAGGCAGCGCCGCCGCATCGAAGGAGCCTTCGGCGAAACCCCGAAGCATCTCGAAGACGACCAGCGCCAGGAGACCGAGGACCGGAACGATCAAAAGAACAGCTGCGCGTCGGTGTTGCATGAGGTACCTTCCGTGCGCAGCGTCTCGTGCGCGCATCTCTCGTCGGCCCGGTCGCATCTCCTGCGATCTCATCGAGTGTGGTCTCGGCGCCCGCAGGACTGCGAGCGCCGAGCCACCGACGATCAGAAGTCGATGCGGAAGCGTAGTCCGTACTCGCGAGGATCACCGATCGCGGTCACGACCGATCCCGGGGCGAAGCCCGTGCCCTGCGACGTGCGATAAACCTCGTCGGTGAGGTTCTTGCCGTAGGCACTCAGCAGGAAACGATCGGCCCGGTAGGCGATCTGCGCATTGACGATGGTTCGTGAGTCGAGCTCGTTCTCGTTCTGCGTATCGGAGAACATCTCGCTGACCCAGTTGGCGTTGACGCCTCCCGACCAGCGGTTCTTCGTGTAGTTGATGCCACCGGCGAGCGTCCACTCGGGCGAGAACGCGAATCGGTTGCCGCTCAGGTCTCCCTCGGAGAGACTGATGAACTGATCGAACTCGGTGAAGGCGTAGCCGGCGTTGAGGAAGCCGTCCACACCGTTACGGCCGCGTACGTTGAGGCTGGTCTCGAGTCCGTAGATCGTCGACTCACCGACGTTTTCGATGATCGTGTCGAAGATGTTGCCGCTCAGAGCGGTTTGCACCTGCTGGTCGCTCCAGTCGCCGTAGTACGCGTTCGCGTTGAAGACGACCCGGCCACCGTTCGAAATGGTGCGCATCGCGACCTCGACGTTGTCGATGAACTCGGGCTCGTAGTCGCTGCGAATGCCGGTGGCGCTCAGGGAAACGCCGCCCGCTCGGTAGCCCTGGTTGATGAAGGCGCTGATGTTGAAGTCGTCGTTCGGAGCGTAGGTCGCACCGAACTTGAACAGCGTGGCGTCGAAATCCGGCTCGGTCACGGCCTCCGTCGAGCGCAGGTTGGCGAGCAGAATCTCGTTCACCTGAGCGACAGCCGCCTCGATGATGGGACCAAAGGCCGGCCCGAGGAGCTGAGCCGCAAGGGCACCCGCCTGCGCCGGGTCGGGCACGACGCCCGGATCCGCAACGTTCTCGACGAACGAATCGTTGGTCTGCGACTCCTCTTCGTAGCGACCACCCAGCGAGATGAGCCACTTGTCGGAGAGGTCGATCGTCCAGTCGGTGAAGATCGAAATGTTCTCGGTGTCACCTTCGAACTGGCTGCGGTTCTCCACGGGGAGGAGCGCCGGGTAGAAGGGCAACAGGAAGTCCGGAACCCCGACGATGGTCGGCTGCAGGTTCACGCGGTTCGTGCTTTCGTTCTCCCGCTCGACGCTGGTGAAGAACGAGCCGATCGTGCCGGCGGCTTTGGCACCGCCGAAGTCGGCGCGCAGCTCCTGCGAGAAGTTGGTGTCTGCACCGCCGCCGAAGAGGGAAGCGTCGAAGCCGACCGGACTCAGATCGTCGTCGATCTGTCGCAGGTCCTCTGCATCGAGTGCCGAAGAGATGGATCGCAGGCCCCAGTTGGAGTTGAGCTGGTAGGCGAGGTCCAGAGTCACGAGGGTGCCGTCGAGCTCCTCGAAGCCGTCGATGTTGCTCAAGTTGATGCGGTCTTCGATGTCGTCGATGAGGTCCGAACGAAAGACGTTCTGTCCACGGCTGCCCTCGACCGTCTGCAGGTTGGCGTAGACCACCAAGGAATCGGACGGGAAGAGCTGCAGTTTGGCGCGATAGGTCTGGTTCTCGCGGGCGTCGAAGTCGTCCTCACCCAGCGTCGGGTTGACGAGGAAACCCTCATTCTCGAAGTACTCTCCACTGATGCGCAGAGCGGCCTTCTCGCCAAGACCGAAGTTGGCGACGGCAGCGCCCTCCAACCGTTCACCGTTACCCACGCCGAGGCGCACCGAGGCCGAAGTCTGCGCGAGCTGAGGGCGCAGCGAGGAGACGACGATGGCGCCCATCATCGAGTTACGGCCCAGGTTCGTCGACTGCGGTCCGCGCAGCACCTCGACCTGATCGACGTCCCACATGTCGAGGGGCGCCAGTCGCTTTGCTGCGCCGGTCAGCGCAACGCCGTCGAGGAAGTAGGTGGCCAGCTCGCCGCCACCGCCGCCCGTCGAGGCGCTGTTGTCGGAGACACCGCGAATCGCAAAGCGCTCGCCGTTGAAGAGGTCGACGACGTTCGCCGTCTCGTTGAGCACGTCGTCGAGCTGCAGCAGCACGCGCTCTTCGACATCGGCGGCGGTGATGACCGCGATGCTCTCCTTGGTCTCCTGCTGGCTGCGCTCGATCTTCTGTGAGGTGACGACGATCTCTTCGTCGATGACCGGGGTTTCGTCTTCCGTGGGGGGAGCTTCCTGCGAGACGAGGGCTCCGGCGGCGAACAAGCCGCAGGTAGCCAGCGTCCACAGCGAGCGCCGGGATGCATTTCTCATGATGTTCTTCCTGTTGAATTAGCACGCTCGGCTTCGCGCGTCGGACGTACCTTAGTTACAAAGGTCACCCGAAGGTCATCGGCTGGTCATCGCCGGGTCACGAGCTGGGGCGCTGGTACTCCTACGGATACGTAGGACGAACGGATTTGGAGGTTCGTTTCGGCCCAAAAAGCCCGATTTCATGGGCAAGCGCTGAATTCGCACCAAATTGGTCCTGATGGATGACCTTTCAGTGACAGTCCCGGCGTTTCGAGGCTCTACTGTCCCGCGTGTCGTGACGGAAGGCGCTCGAAAGCCACGACTCGGACCGTTCCAAAGGGTGGCCGTCCGCTTCGTTTGCTTTGGCGGGTGTGGAGGCACCTGCTGCCGAGCGCTTCTTTTGACATCGAAGGCGTGAAGTTCGCGATTGGGAGCGGACTTCACGCCTTCTTTTTTCCGCTAGGTTGTGTCTCGCGGCGCGCTCGATCGCAGAGGGCGCGAAGGACCCGAGCTTGGAGATGCGTTGACGGTAGACCCCACAGCCTCGAGACGAAGGCTCATCCTGGCTCTGACGCCCGGCCTCATCGCCTTCTCGATGGGTCAGACCGTGCTCTTTGCCATTGCCGGCCCGGCCTTTCGCGAGATCGGACTCGGAGAGGCGCAGCTGGGTGTGATCATCTCGGCAGCCGCCCTCGTCTTCGTTCTGGCCTCGGGAGTGTGGGGACAGATCGCGGATCGCTGGGGCAGGCGCCCGACGATCCTCTTCGGTCTGCTGGCTTACACGCTCATCAGTCTCGCCTTCGCAGGCGTGCTGCAAGCCGGCCTCGGACAGGCTCTGACTCCGAGTCTCGTCTTCGGCCTGCTGCTCTTCCTACGCATGCTCTACGCCGGGCTCGGAGCGGGCGTTCAGCCTGCCTCGATCGCCCTGATGGCCGATTCTTCGACCGCTGCCGAGCGATCGTCGGCCGTTGCGGTCGTCGGCGCGGCCTTCAGCGTCGGTATGGTCCTCGGCCCGGCGACCGCAGCCGCACTCGTCGGCTTCGGCCTTCTGGCTCCGCTCTACGCCATTGCGGGCCTCGCCCTCCTGGGCGTTCTGCTCGCAGCGCTCCTTCTTCCATCGAACGAACATCGACCGGAAGAGACGGCGATCGAAGGCAGCACCCAGAGATCCGGTTTCGCGCTCCTCCTCGCCGGAGCTTTGCTCCTCTACGTCGCCATGTCTTCCGTGCAGCAGACCCTGGCGTTCAATCTCCAGGATCTCCTCGGAGCCGACGGTGAGACGACGGCTCGGCTCACCGGCTTCTGTTTCATGTGCATCGCGCTCGGGACCCTGACGATGCAGGGCGTCGTCATCCAGAGACTTCGGCCGAGCGCTCCGAGACTGCTCTTCTTCGGCCTTCCCACCATTCTGCTGGCCCTCGCAACCTACGCGACCGCGTCCGGGTTCCCTCAGCTACTGCTGGCTTCGCTCTTCATCGGCTTCGGCTTCGGTCTGACCACGCCGGGTCTCATGGCGGCGGCGTCGCTCCTCGCCGGTGCCCAGGAGCAGGGAAAGATCGCCGGTCTCGTACAGGCGACGATGGCAGGCGGCTTCATCGTCGGACCGATCACGGCGACGTATCTCTACCAGATCGATCGTCGCTATGCGGGCCTGCTGGCCCTTGCTGCCACCGTGCTCGCGCTTCTGTCGATCTTCGCGTGGCTGCGCAGGGCGCGATCGAACCCGCTTCCGAACGCCGCGGCCCCATAGGCTCGAGGCTCCCCGACCGGCTGCAGATGCGGCTGCGGCTACAGGAGACAGAGCGCCAGGGAGAGCGCCGCGTGCAGAAGCACGGCCGGCACGACGCTCTCCGACTCTCGACGGACCCAGCCCAAGGCTCCCCCGAAGAACAACGCCGTTACCCCGGTCAGGACGCCACCAAGCAGGATCGAGCCGCCTTCGGACAGGAAGGGACTCGGGCGCCAGTCGGCGAAAGACACCGCGAAAGCCGGAGTCATCAGCGCGTAGAGGCTCGCGGGGATCCACAGCGAAGCGCCGCGCCAGGTAGCGTGCCCGGCCACGGATCGCTGCACGGCACCGAAGACGAGTCCTCGGAAGAGCAGCTCGGCGGCAACCGCCAGCGCCAAGCTCGCGACCAGGGCAAACGACAGGGACGGTCCCGAGACGACGCTCCAGCCGCCGCCGGCCAGGGCGGCCAACGCAGCCACCGGCACACCGAGGAGCCAGCGTGTGCCCGCGGGAGCCAAGGAGCCGCGCAGCTCGTTGCGAGCCAGTCCGATCGCCATCGCCACCAGCACCACACCGACGAGGGCTCCTGCCCAAGGCGCCTTCGTCACCCCGGCGAGTCCTTGCGAAGCGGCCACGGCGAGAGCCACGACGGCCGCTACGACCGCGGAGGGACCGAGCGCAGACCGGGCGACGACGCCGGTCTGCAGAGGTCGGCTGACGTTGCGGCACGCGGACAGGATCTGCTCCGCCGTCAGCTCGGTCTTCACGCCGCGCGGCGAGCCGCCGATGTCGGCCGAACCGCCCCAGCGATGCCCCGACGCGGAGTTGCCGGCGGCCGGGTCGAGCTCGTTGAGTCGCTCGTACGCCCGCTCGAGGGAGTAGCGCGAGAAGACGCGCGCCTGCCGCAGCGTGTAGATGCCGGCCTCCTTCTCGAGCAGGATGATGCCGAGGCGCTGGCCATACAGCTCGCGCAGCGCCTCTTCGACGACGTAAATCTCCGCCTCCGAGCGGCAGGCGATCGCGAGGCCGTCGTCAGCGAGCTCGGCGCGAGCAATCTCCTCCACCTCGGTGTGGTCTCGGAAGTCCGAAGCCCGGTAGACCAAGCGATCGATGAAGCCGAGACGATCGAGAACGTACTCGGCCCAGTTCGCCGTCGACCACTCTCCGAGGTCTTTGAGTCGGACCTCCAGCTCGCGAACGGAGTCGAGCTTCTCCATCGCCTCCTTCTCGAGATGCTTCGGGAGTCCGCAGAGCGAGCGGTGCTCGAGACCGTGCACGTCGATCGCCCCTTCGAGACGGATCAGGGGCAACATGCGCTCCTGCACGTGCGAAGGACCGCTCTGCAGCCTGCGGTGATTGAGCAGCACCCAGAGCGCGAGCAGAGTGTCGAGGTCGGGCTCGTTGGCATGCACGGTCCAGTCTCGCGACTGAAAGTCGAAGCCCTTGATGACGAGCACCAGGGCCTGCTCGCAGGCGGAAAGCGTGAAAGCACGAATGCAGGATTCGTGGTGATCGAGATTGATGACCGCACCTTCGACGTCGACCAGCGGCGGCCCCTCGGCAGCGCCGTCGACGAAGATCGATCCCTTGGGCGCGTTGCGCAGAGCCGACCCGCTGACCGTCGCTCCTCGCTTCACGGAGACGCGCACGGTCGGAGCCTCGGTGCAGATGAGCAGGCCATCTTCCTCGCGGACGCGATAGCGCTCCGGAATCTCGCTGCGATCCGCGACGGGCCGCGGGTAGGCGAGCGTCATGAAATTCGGATCGGACTTCGGATCGGTCGACATTGCGACTCCCGGCCGGAAATCAAGTTGGGTCGAGGCGACAGGTCGCCTATCCTAACGAGGCCCGACACAACCTGTGCCGACAGACGATCGTCGACGGACCGAAATCGCCTCAGCGCTTCGCCCCCGCAACAGCGCGATCCGCGTCGACACCGCCCGGCCGATGGTCAGCGTCGCGCAGAGTCTGACGCCACGACCCGCTCACGACCCTCGGAGCTGCCACTGTGCTTCGCCCCTGTTCACTGCCGTACTTCCTCTGCTTCCTGCTGCTGTCGGCAACAGCACCCACCGCTTCAGCACTCGAAGGCTCGCTGAGCGACAACCAGATCATCACCAGCGACGCCCTGGGCTACGACCTCCAGTACCGCGTCTACACGCCACCGGGTGAGCACCGCGACATGCCCGTGCTCTACGTGACGGACGGCCAGTGGTACATCCAGCCGGGGATGCTGCACGTCGTACTCGACGAACTGATCACGGACGGCACCATCGAGCCGGTCGTTGCCGTCTTCGTCGACAATCGCGACCCGCACAACCTCCAGGACAACCGACGCAACGCGCAGTTCTTCTGCAACGACAGCTACATGGAGTTCTACCGCAGCGAGCTGCTGCCGCACATCGAGTCGAGCTATCCCGTGCGCGCCGATCGGCGCGCACGCACCATCCTCGGCCTGTCGTTCGGTGGCCTCAACTCGGCGTGCTTCGGCCTGCTGGCGCACGATACGTTCCACGGCATCGCCATGCAGTCCCCCGCCATCCACCCGATTCCCGACATGCACGGCCTCTGGCGAGGGCTGCCCAAGAAGGACCTCAAGATCTTTTTGAGCACCGGCACCCAGCGCGACAACGAGGGCAGTACACGCAGACTCCACGAGATCCTCGAGAACAAGGGCTACGACATGGAGTACATCGAGGTCGACGCCGGACACGACTGGAAGAACTGGAAGCCTCTACTCGACGACGTCGCCGTCACCTTTTACGCCAAGGATCCGGCCGAGTAGCTTCGAGCAGCTGCAGCCTCTGCTGCAGCGCTTCGATCTGGTCCTGCTGGGCCTGTAGCACCTTGGTCAGCACACCGACGATCTCCCCGTGGGCCAGCGTGGCGCGGTCTGGCGTGGCAACGAGCTCGGGCACGTCTTCGGCGATGAAGCCGACCTGAGGATCGTCCGGCACCGCCCGGTAGTTGTAGAGCACCGGCTCGAGAGCTCTCAGGGCGGCGCGGGCTGCCTCGAGGGTGAGCGGCTCGACGTTCTCCTTGAGCGCTCGGCTCGAGGCATTGGTCCACACGCCGCCGGACGAAAGGTGGGCGCCACTCCTCTGCGCGTGCAACGGATGCTGCGGATCGAAAGTGTTCTGGAAGCTGTTGTCCATATCGACGGCGATGTCACCGTCGCGGTCGATCATCATGCGCTCGACGTTGCGCGTGGCGAAGTACAGGGCCGGGTTCGGCGCCACGGCCGACGAGCTCGGACGAACGTTGAAGAAGCCAGAGCCAACACCGAAGGAGGAACCCGAATAGCCGAAGTTGAAGGCCGGACCGTTGATGAGGTCGGGGCCGATCCCGGAGAACGCGTCGGCGGTTGCCTCACCGTAGATGTGAAGATCGCCCTGAGGCGAGCTCGTACGGACCCCCACCCCGTTGGGAGCAAGCCGAAGCATGTCGTCCGGAACCCCTTCGCGAACAACGAAAGGAAACGTGTTGGCGACGTCGTCGTGCAGCCAGAATCCTCCGGAGGACCCCTCGAGCTCCCAGGGTCGGGTGCCGCTTCCACCGTCGAAGCGAATGACCGGATTGCGGGCTAGGTGAAGCCCCCGCACCGGCGCGTTCGTTCCCAGACCCAGGTTGCCGGTGACGTCAGCAACGTAGAGCGCGTTGTCCGGAGAGCCGTTCTCGATGACCAGCGGATGGCGGTAGTTCGTGGCCGAGCCCGAAGACTGGTCGAACGAGTAAAGAACCAAGTCGCTATCGCCGTCCCCTTGTTCCAGAAGGTCCACGGCCATCACCCAGTCGGTCTCCGTTCCGCTTCCCTCTGCCGTGGTGTCTTCCAGCCAGACGAACGGAGTCGAGGCCTGATCGACGACGAGAGCCGACCTCTTGACGTTCATGCCGCCCGACTCAGCGCCTGCCGAGGGGGTCGCTTCTGGAGCAACTCTCGCAAGCCCGCCCACGACGCGCACGAGATCAAAACGTACCGGAGGAGCCTTGCCGGATGGATCCGAGGTCTCCAGTCGACGAAGGGAGAGCTTGTAGGTGCCGTCGCGAATCGCCCGATCCTCTGCGAGATCCGCAATCGACAGAGAAGGGGCATCACCTGCTTCGAAGACCGCTTGAATCTGGCGATCCTCCGGGCCATGGATTCGCACCAGCACACGCTCCGCTGGCACCGGCCAGAGGACCCGGTCGCCAACGACCCGAACCGGCAAGCGCGAGCCGGGCTCCCGGCTTGGCTGGGCCTGGGCTTGAGAAGCGAGCAGGACGAACGTCGCTACGAGGACCGGGACGTGCAGACGTCGGATCGGGGATCTTGCCTGAGGGTTCACTTGGGCTCCTTTTCGAGACGTCAGCGGACACCACCTCTACGCAGGTCGTTACAGAAGACGGACAAGGACGAGAGGGCTCGGTGGGGGCACGTAGGATGGGAACCCTTCTCGAAAGGAGATCCGAAATGTTCCTTCGACATCCCGAAACGTCCTGCATTGCTGCCCTGCTTCTTCTCGTCTCCGCCTGTAGCCCTTCTCCGGAGATCGCCCCTCTCGCTCCAAGCAACGGTTCACGCGAGCAGGTGATCGCTCGCGGGGAGTCTCTGGAGCTCGACACCGAATACGTGCCGCCGCCGGGCGAACCTCTCCACCATCACACGGCCGGCTTCGCCAAGATCCTCTGCTCCGGCGTTTTCATTACCGGCCTCGACGAAGACGACGCCGCCGCCAATGTCGGCGGCTTCATCTCACCTTTCGAAGAGCGCGAGGACGTCGTCGAGAGGGTCGTCGACGTCGAAGCGCAGAGCGTCTCCCTGACGCTTCCGGACGGCGTCGTCCGCACCGCAAGCCGCTACGAGAGCCAGGGCTGCGTCGCCCATCCGATCGGCGGCAGCGAGGTCTTCTTCGAAGCGTCGACCGTGGTGCCAGACCTTCCGCCCGCCGAGACGACGCCCTGGCCGATGGGCGACGTGCTCACCGACGCTCCGTGGCCGGAAGAGATCGACCGCGCGCGGATCGAAGAGGCGCTGGACCTCGGCTTCGGCCCGCCCGAAGCACGAACGCTCGGGCTCGTCGTCACCTACAGGGGGCGCATCCTCGGCGAGCGCTACGGCGAGGGCATCGACCTCCATACGCCTCTCGAGAGCTGGTCGATGACCAAGACGCTGACCGGCACACTCGTCGGCGTGCTCATCGAGCAGGGGACCTACGACCTCTGGCAGCCGGCGCCGATCCCCGAGTGGCAGACCGAGGAGGATCCGCGCCAGGAGATCCGCATCGGCGACATCCTCAGCATGTCGAGCGGCATTCGCATCAACGCACCGGCCGACCCGGACTACGACGCGTCGCTCTACGCCGACCACTACTATCTCTACACCGGCACCATGAACTCCTACGAGTACGCCGCGACGAGGCCGCAGCAGTGGCCTCCGGACACGGTCGGTCGCTATCGCAACACCGACCCGGTGCTCGCCAGCTACCTCGTGCGCCTCGGCGTCGAAGGCCGCGGCGACGACTACCACTCCTTTCCGCAGCGGGCCCTCTTCGATCGCCTCGGGATCCGCGACGGACTCATCGAGACCGACCCCTACGGCAACTTCCTCGGCCAGGGGCTGTCCTTCATGGCGGCGAGAGACTGGGCGCGCCTCGGCAATCTCTACCTGCAGGACGGAGTCTGGGAGGGCGAGCGCATCCTGCCGGAGGGCTACGTCGAGTGGGCGACGACGCCAGCGCCGGCCTGGGTCGCCGACGGCCGCCCGATCTACGGCGGATCGTTCCTCTGGGTCGGAGGCGATAGCTCAGAGGCGCTGCCAGGGAGCGCCTACCAGATGCTCGGCGCCGGCGGCCAGAGTACGACCGTGCTGCCCGAGCACGGGCTGGTCGTCGTGCGGCTCGGCAAGTACACCGGAGCCCAAGCCGGAGGAATCGCCCTCGACCAGGCGTTCGAGAAGCTCCTCGAGGCGGTCCCGCCGCTGGCTTCAGACAGGTAAGGCAGTGGAGCTTTCGTTCGTGCCGACGGCGAATGGATACGACGCAGAAGCCCCAACGATCGACTCCATTCGCCGTAGGGGACGGAGCATCAGGATCAGTAGCGAAGGCCGTGGTAACCACCACGGACCGCCCGCCAAGCGAGGCGAGCGCAGCGAGCTTCGAAAAGGCGAATGAGGCCTCAGCATCTCAACCGAGCACGCCCTCATTCGCCGGAGCGGAGTTCCCGTAGGGGACGGAGCATCAGGATTAGTAGCGAAGGCCGTGGTAACCACCACGGACCTTCGCTACCGTGTCAGACGCGAAGTCTTTGGAATCCAGACCACGATGCGGCGCGTCACGTCGCCCAAGCGCGCATCGATCTCCCAGCATCCCGGAGCGGGAAAGACCAGGCGCGTTGGAATGAAGGAGTACTCCTTCGTGACCG
>JBCCLJ010000227.1:0-11092 GCA_039026915.1 Acidobacteriota bacterium | reverse complement strand
GTCGCCAGGCGAATCGCGAGGTTGCGCACCTCGCGTACGTTGCCGCTCCACCGATGGGCCTCCAGGGCGTCCCGAGCCTCTCGAGTGAATCGCGGCAGCGGGTCGTCGACGCAAAGATCGCTCAGGAAGTGGCGGAAGAGCGGCATGACGTCGCCAGGACGCTCTGCGAGAGGCGGTACTTCGATGCGGAAGACGTTGAGGCGATGGAAGAGATCTTCGCGAAAGACCCCCTGCCGAACGGCGAGCTCGAGATCGCGGTTCGTGGCTGCGAGAACACGCACGTTCACCTTCTTTGGCCGCCTTGCGCCCAGCGGCTGAACCTCCTGACTCTCCAGAACGCGCAGCAGCTTCACCTGCAGGTCCGGCTTGAGCTCGCCGATCTCGTCGAGCAGAAGGGTGCTGCCGTCCGCCTCGCCGAACGCCCCTTTTGCCTCCTTGGCACCCGTGAAGGCGCCCGCCTCCTGACCGAAGAGCAGGGACTCCGCCAAGCTCTCGGTCAGCGTGGTGCAGTTCATCGGGTGCAGTGCCTGTTTCGCTCGGCTCGAGTTGCGGTGGACGAAGTCTGCGACCCTCTCCTTGCCAGAGCCGTTCGGTCCGGTGACCAAGACGGGATGTTCGGTCGCAGCGACCTTTGCGGCAAGATCAAGGAGCGAAAGCGTCTTCGGGTCTTCCGCGACGAAGTCGCCAAGGTCGTAGTTCCGTTCGACGTCCGCTCCATTGCCGTTCATCAGTCGACGCGCATCCTCGACGAGGATCGGGTTCGTCATCTCGACGATCGTTCTGAACAGGCCGAGATCCTCGGGACCCATCGCGCGCGATCCCGACTCGATATAGAGCGCCACCTCTTCCTCCGCATCGATGCGCGACGCAAGCACGGAGCGCAGGCTCTGGGCTTCGACGCTTTCTCGCATGGCGAACTCGGACTCTCCGACATCCGGTACGAGCACCGGCTCTCCTCTCCCGAGTGCATATCTCACGATTGCACGGCTCACAGCCTTCTTGTTGCCATCGGGGCGCTCGCCCCAACGACGATAGAAGAAGAGATTGCCCTTGAGCTCCCGAACCAGATAGCCGGACTCGGCGTTCAGTAGTTCGATCGCTCCTTCCACCAGTACGTCGAGCACCCGCTCCTTTCGGTGCTGCGCCTGCAACAGCTTGCCGAAGAAGCGAGCCAAACCGTCGTCTTCGGGGGGCAGAGAGGTGATCACGCGCGGAGAATAGCAGCGGGGGCGAACTCCTCGGAGCCGCCCCCGCTCTAGCTCAGCTGCAGATGCGACCGGCCGTGGCCGTCGAACGGGCCGCGACGATGCGCGTCGCCTCGCGCACGTGGTCACCGCTGATCGTGGCCGACCCCTGGGAGAGCTTCGCAGCCTCGCGCGCCGCCGACGTCGTGCAGCGACGCGCGGAAGCCACGCTCAGCTCCTGGTTGGAGACCAGCTGCTGGACACGGTTCCACACTCCGGTGAGCTCGCGCACTCCGCTCGGGGCCAGCGGCTTGCCGGCCGCCATGCCGAAGTCCGAGAACATCTTGATCACCATGTAGGGAAAGTCCACCTGCCCGCGGGCGACATCGCCCCGGCCCATGGCGTCTGCAGTCTGTGTTGCTTGCGTCATCGCATTTCTCCTGCTTGATCTCCCGAAGGAGGTCGTTGGTGTCGAGGTGCAGCAACGCGCTGCAGCCTCGGCGAGCGCAGGCAGCGTCGATAGAGGTCCGCGTCGCCACGCACCACATCGAGCCGCCGACGCCGAAGTCGAACGTCCGGCACCAGAGCACCGCCCGAGCTCTCCTTCGTGCCGCGAACGAGAGCCCGCCGCACGGACAGCTGCAGGCCGAGACCGACGGGCAGCTCGGGGAGCAGCGGATTCGCCCGGTCGAAGACGGCGAGCCGCAGGTCGTCGCGCTCGGGCGCCCACTCGACCGCGATCTCAGAGCCGTCTTCTCTTCGCAAGAGCCAAAGGCCCGAATCGGCTTCGCTGTAGCCGGCGGCACGCTCGAGGCGGAGGTCGGCTGCCCAACGCGCGAGATGCCAGTCGCGGGCCACAGCTCCCTGGCCGTCTCGACGTCGCTCCGCGCCGCTGAGCTCCAGCTGCAGCGTCGGGTGAAGGGACGCGAGAGCCGAGTAGCCCCAGGCATTGGCGAGGCCGCCGCCCGTTGCACCGTCGAGGCCGACGAGCACCGCCCCGGCCTTCTCACGCAGCCGGCCCGCGAGGATCTCTGCGGCGCTGTAGGTCAACGCATCGACGAGCACCACGACGCGGCCGGTGTAGCCGCTGCCACGACTCTCCAGACGCTGCCGTGAAGTAACAGGGCGAGCCACGAACCAGCCGTCGGATTCGGGCTCGCTCCAGTCCTTCCAGGCGCTGTGCCGTCGCAGCATGCGCCGGACAGCGTCGGTGCGACGAAACTGAAAGCGGCACGGAGCGGGACTGCCACCGACGAGTCGATGCACCAGCCGGTCGGCGATCTCGATCTCGCCGCCCGCGTTGCCGCGAAGATCGACCAGGAGCGCTTCCGGCTCCCGTCGCAGGAGATCGTCGAGCGCCCGCACGGCCTCTTCCCCCGCCAGCTCTCGGAGCCGAAGCACGGCCACGGAGGCGCCCTCGATCTCCAGAGTGCTGCAATCGGGAGAACCCAGCGGTTCGGCGGCCTCGACCGCAGCCGCGCAAGCCGGACTGAAGTGTGCATCGCTGCGCGAGAGGGCGGCCAAGCCAGAAGCTCGCCAGTGGAAACGCGCTTCCCGAACACCACCGCTGCCATCGCAGATCCCCGTCAGAGTCACCCACTCGGAGCGCGGCTTGGGAACGGAACCGGTCGTGCGGCGCGTGAGTCCCACGAGCCCCAGCGCCAGTCGAGCAGCCCCATGCCGAGCGCGTTGCTGATCACCGCAGCGCAGGGCCGCCTCGACGATCGGCTCGCCGTTCCAATGCGTCACCTCGACACCGGGCGACACCCAGCCCGGAACTTCGGCAGGCTCACGGGTCTCCACCAGGACGCGCTGAACCCCGGCCTCCTCGACCGAACAGAGAGCGAAGGGCAGACGATAGACCTCCGCCCGGTCGTCGAGACTCGGCAGGGTGTGGCGATCGCGAAAGAGACCAAAAGCCCTTAGCAGGCGTCGATCGAGCGCACCCTCGTCCTCAGCGGCCAGACGCTCCAGGACCCGCGTCGGATCGATCCCCCATCGCTCCGTGATCTGCGGCAGCTCCGCATGGAAGTTGCGCAGAACTCCGGCCGACAGCTCGGCGAAGCGCCTGAGACGGGACGAGTAGCTCTCGGCCAGACTCGTGTGCAGAAGGGGTGAAGCGGAAGCCATGAGGCGGCGGTCTCCTTGCGGTGTTTCCCCAAGGGACGGACGCGCACCGACGCTTTCCCAAAAAATTCTGAAAGCGGAAATCTGATCTGAAGAAGTCCAATCGCTCCTCCGCACCGGATAACGGTTGAACGCGCCATGAAGGAGCCGCCACGATGCCCCAGCCCCTCGGTCCCCACCGTCTCGTCTCACTGCTGCCAGCTCTCCTGGCCTGGCTCTCACTGATGGGGTTGGCGTCGATGTCGCCCGCCGTCGCTACGGACGCTTCTCACTTCTCTCACGACGATTGGGCGACGGTCCTCGAGCGCTCCGTCGACGCCCGAGGCTTCGTCGACTACGACGGCCTCGCACAAGACCGCGCCGCACTCGACCGGTATCTCGAAGCGGTCGAGCAGCAAGGTCCGACCTCGACGCCCGAGCTGTTCCCGACCGAGGAGGACGAGCTCGCGTACTACCTGAACGCCTACAACGCGCTCGTCTTTGCCGGCGTTCTCGAGCGCGGCCCCGAGCGCGACAGCGTCTGGAAGGGCGGATTGATCTCCGGCTACCGCTTCTTCGTCAAGCGCAAGTGGGAGGTCGATGGCAAGCGTCTCAGTCTCAAGCGGCTCGAGGACGTCCTGATCCGGGAGGGCTTCGGGGATCCGAGGATCCACGCCGCTCTCAACTGCGCGTCGATCAGCTGCCCTCGCCTGCCGCAGGAGCCCTTCCTGCCAGCCACGCTCGAAACGCAGCTCGACGCCGCGATGACCGAGTTCGTCTCCGAAGAGCGCAACGTCGAAATCGGGCGCGACACAGTCACCGTCTCCAAGATCTTCGACTGGTTCAAAGGCGACTTCATCGACTACGAGAAGCGCAACGGCGGCAGCGGCCTGATCTCCTACATCAACCGTTATCGGGGAGAGCAGGAGAAGATCCCCTCGAGCTTCGAGATCGAGTTCTTCCGCTACGACAAGGGCGTCAATGCCCAACGGCGCGACTGAGAGGCCGCGATCGTGCTCTGCTCTCGCGAACTTCCACACACCAACCAGCTCAGGAACCTCCGATGATGGCGTCTTGGCTCCGTCGTCCGGCGCAGCTCGCACGACTGGCCCTGCGGCCCGTCTCAGCGGAGAAACGTCAGCTGCTCGAAGAGCGCTGGCAGGAGCTGCCGGACGGGCTTCGGACCGACAACCAGGTCGTCGGTCGCCAGCTCGCTCACTGCGGCTACACCATGGGTGCCGCTTACTGCTCTTTCAGCTGCACCCACTGCTACCTGCCGCGCAACGCGAATCGCACGCCTCTGCCGACGCTCGCCGAAATGAAGGAGCAGATCGACGCCAACCGGCGCCTGCTCGGCGAGAACGGCGCTCTGCAGATCACCGGCGGCGACGTGCTCGACGCCTACTGGAAGGCAGATCGAATCGACGAACTGGTCGAGATCCTGCGCTACGCGGCCGAGGCGAGCACCGTGCCCATGCTCATGACCCACGGCCAGGTGCTGCTCGATCAGCCACACGTGTTCGAGCGACTCGTCGGTGAAGGCGGCCTCCGCAAGCTCGCAATTCACATCGACATCACCCAGGCGGGGCGCCCGGAATACCCCCTCAAGAGACTACGACGCGAGTCCGATCTCCACCCACTGCGTCAACGCTTCGTGGAAGCCATCGAGGCCGTGCGAGAGAAGACCGGCTGCGCGGTGAGCGCGGCGCACACCGTGACCGTGACCGAAGCCAACGCAGACAGCATCGCGGACATCCTCGAGTGGCTGCTGGAAGACGGTCGGCGACTACGCGCCTTTCGCATGATCAGCCTGCAGACCGAGGCGGACGTCGGCCGCACACGGATGAGCGACGAGGCAGTCCACGCTGACGATGTCTGGCAGACGGTCGCGGAGACGGCGGGGCTCGACCTGCTCAAGGACGCCTTCCTCTTCGGGCACTCCGACTGCAGTCGACAGGCCCTCGTCGCGCGCCTCGGGCGCGGCGGGCCTCTGGTCGACCTGCTGCCCGAGGGCGAGCCGACGCGGCGCGTCGTCGCCCGTACGCTGGGCATCTTCGGCGGCGTTGGCACGCGCGGCAACGACGGTCTGGCGGCCAACGTGCAGCGCCTGTCCCTGTTGGCGCGCTCGCCTTCCTTTCTCCTCGACGTAGTACGCCACATCGAGCACGTACGCCGCTCGGCGGGGCTCTCCCGGCGCCGTTTTCTCCCCGGAGCTCTCCGGGCGCTGCGCGAAACGACGATTCTCAACGTCGTGCAGCACAACTTCATGGACTCGGCGACCGTTCAGTCCGGCTGCGCCTCGGTGAACGAGCGCCTGCAGGCCTGCTCCTTTCGCGGAGCGGTGCAGCGCAACGGCGTCTGGGAGGCCGTGCCGATGTGCGAAGTGAACGCAGGAGCGCGCGAGCAGCTGTACTCGCTGGCGATCGAGTCGCGGACACGAGCCGAGGCAAACTGAGCCGCAGCCTCCCCACAGAAGCGCCCTCACCGTCGAGGTGAAGCCTCTGACGGACCCAAGGCGCTTGATCCCGTTCTGGAGGTCTGTTAGCAAGTGGCCTCCCGCCGTCGTTCCTTTTCGGCACCGCTGTGCCGACACCGCCGGTACCGCGTCGAGTCCGGTTCAGAGCTGAGAATCATGTCGAGCCATACGCCCGAGCGCCGTCCGTTCGGAAGCAAGGAGCCCAAGTCGCCGTCCGAGCCCTTGCCGCCGCCGGACGAGGGCGAAGCGGCTGAAGAGTCGGGTCGCGGAGCGCTTTTCGACGGCTCCTTTCGCGAACGGCTGAGGGCTCGACGTGCCGTCGTACCGCCCGCGTCCGCGGAGCTCGAAGACCACGAAACCTCAGTGTCGGAAGACCAGAGGGAGGGTTTGCCGCCGGGCTTCCGCATGCGCCATGACCGTCACTACGTCGACGAGCTCTCAGCGCAGCCGGCATCCGCACCGCTGCGCTATCTCGACATCGGCCGACTGCGTACGCGGCAGCCGCTGCCTCGAGGTGAGGGTCTCGGGACCCTGATTGCCTCGATCCGTGAGCTCGGTCTCGTCCAGCCGCTCGTCGTTCGTCCGCGCGGCCACGACTTCGAGGTGGTCGCCGGGGCAAAACGACTGGCCGCCGCGAGTGCCGCGGGCCTGTGCACGCTGCCCTGCGTCGTGCAGGACCTGGACGACCTGCGCGCCGAGCGCGTCGCCGAAGCGGCACGAGTCCGCGGATCGGTCGCACAGCAGGAACACCGCGGCGGCGAGGCCCCAGCGAGACCGCCCTCCCAGCCAGCCCGGGACGCCGAGTCCACGCCGCCCGAGCCGACAGCCCTTTCGGCCGGCGCCATCGAGGAGATCGAGAAGAGCCTGCGTTCCATCGTCTCCTCGGTCGAGATGATGCGCAGCGCTCCGGGCGAGCTCCTCGAGCGCGCCGCTCGCGACCTCATGGCAGCGGAAGCCTATCGCTGCGACTGGCTGGTGCGCGCGTCGCGTCGCCTTCAGTCGCCGCACCTCAGCGCTGCATCTGATGCCGACGCGGCGGGTTCCGGCGCGCCCCCTCGCCGGAACTGGGGCGCGGTCGATCTACCGGCCCTGGTCGAACGCCAGATCGCACTCCTGGAGCCGGAGAATCGTCTGCTCGGCGTCGAAACTCAGGTCAGCCTTCCCAGAGAAGAGCTTCTCGTCGTGCGGAGCGTCGAAGGCGACCTCGCAACCGCCGTCGAAGGGGTATTGCGCTCGCTGCTGGCGGGCCTCGCGGAGAGCCGAGGCGGGCAGCTCCACGTCGAGGTGAATCGGCAGGGCTCGCTCGTCGCACTTCGCGTCCATCAGGATCTCCACGGTCTTCCACCCGAGCTCGCCGACCGCTTCTTCGATCACGCCTTCGCCGAGCGACCCGGAGGCGTCGCCTCGGCAACGGGCCTGGCCAGCGCCCGGCAGACCTTCGAGGACTACGGCGGCACCCTGCAGCTGCTGCGCGCCGACGCGAGCGGGCCGCTTCTGGGCCAAGGATTCGGGGTCCTGGGCCGGCTCCCGCTGCATCGCTGACGCGGACGGCCCTCCCGATCGCGCGATTCGACGACCTGGGACGCCGCGCTCACGGGCCTCGAGACGCTCATGAGAGGATGCCCTCCACCGGGAGGACATCACATTGAAACGAGTCTCAGCAACCTGCGTTGCCGCGATCTGGCTGTGCTTCTCCGCCGGCCACGCCTCGAACCAAGACACGACTCCGGCCAGCGAGCTCGAGGACCTGGTCGAACGCTACTCGGCGGATCAGCGCGTTCTGCTCCGCCGCTACGACACGCCGTACTCGCCCGAGCGTCGAACGCGGCTGACGCGCTTTTACGACGCGTGGATCGACGAGCTCGAGTCTCTCGACTTCGATGCTCTCGGAGTCGAGGGACGGGTGGACTGGGTACTGCTGCGCAAGCGTCTCGTCCTCAACAGGTCCGAGCTCGCGCGTGAAGGGGAGACGCTCGGGGAGGTCACCGAGCTGCTGCCGTTCGCAGAAGAGATCTGGACGCTGCACGATCGTCGCCGCGATCGTCTGACGGCCGAAGGAGCAGCCTCGGCGCGTGCACTCGAGCGCATCGCCGACGAGATCGAGACGTTGCAGAAACGGCTGGCCGCGGGCAGGAAATCCAGCGACGCAGAGACGGCGACCTCGAAGACCGAGCCGGAGTCGGACGAGCCAGAAGCGGTCGACGAGGTACCGAGCGAAGAGACCGAGCCGCTGACGCCGACCAAGATCCAGGCCCATCGTGCGGCCCGCGTCACCGACGCCCTGAGCCAGGTTCTATCGCGCTGGAACGCCTACTACTCCGGCTACGACCCGACCTTCACCTGGTGGACGAAGGCCCCGTTCGAGAAGTCCAAAGGCGCGCTCGATGGCTACACCAAGTTCCTGCGCGAAACGCTGCTCGACCACAAGAAGGGCAAGGACGCGCCGATCGTCGGCGACGCCGTGGGGCGTCAGGCGCTGCTCGATCAGCTCGCCTCGGAGATCGTCCCCTACACGCCCGAAGAGCTCGTCGGATTCGCCGAAGCAGAGATGGAGTGGTGCCGCGAGCAGATGGAAGGTGCGGCCGAGGAGCTGGGCTTTGACGACTGGAAGGACGCACTCGAGAAGGTGAAGACTCTGCACGTCGAGCCCGGGAAGCAGCCGGACCTCGTGCGCGATCTGGCTCTGGAAGCCACCGAGTGGATCGAGGAGCGCGATCTGGTCACCGTGCCCGAGCTGGCCAAGGAGGTCTGGCGCATGGAGATGATGTCTCCGGAGCGGCAGAAGATGAACCCGTTCTTCCTCGGCGGCGAAGCGATCATCGTCTCCTTCCCGACGGACACGATGTCGCACGAAGAGAAACTCATGAGCCTGCGAGGCAACAATGAGCACTTCGCACGCGCCACGGTGCACCACGAGTTGATTCCTGGGCACCATCTGCAGGGCTTCATGACGAGCCGCTACAACTCCCATCGACGCGCCTTTCGAACGCCCTTCTGGGGCGAGGGCTGGGCGCTCTACTGGGAGCTCAAGATGTGGGACCTGGACTTTGCAAGGTCACCCGAAGACCGTATCGGCATGCTCTTCTGGCGCATGCACCGCTGCGCACGCGTCATCTGGTCGCTCGGTTTTCATCTCGGCGAAATGACGCCGGAGGAGGCCGTCGAGTATCTCGTCGACAACGTGGGCCACGAGCGCGAGAACGCGTTGGGCGAGGTGCGGCGCTCTTTCGAGGGCACCTATCCGCCGCTCTACCAGCTGGCCTATCTGATGGGCGGCTTTCAATTCCGAGCGCTACACCGCGAGCTGGTCGAGAACGGCGAATGGGAGAACAAGGCCTTTCACGACGCCATCCTTCGGGGCGGGCGCATGCCGGTCGAAATGGTCCGAGCGCGTCTGCGCGGGGATCTGATCGAAAAGGACCACACGGCGGCCTGGCGCTTCCAGGACCTGCCTTGAGATCGGAGTCACAGCCCGCTGGAGAGTCACCTCGATGACGACGCTGATTCGAAATCTCGAAATCCTCACTCTCGACGCGGAAGGACGGCGGCTCGAGTGCGCCGATCTCGTCGTCGAAGGCGGGCGCATCACCCATCTCGGCGAGGCCCCAGCCACGCTGCGGGCTGACGAAGTCATCGATGGCACCGGGCGCGTGGCACTGCCAGGTCTCTTCAACAGCCACTGCCACGCCTCGATGACCTTCGAGCGGGGCGTTGCCGAAGACATGGCCTTCCCAGAGTGGCTTCCCGCCGTCTGGAAGATCGAGAACGTGCTCAGCGCCGACGACGTCTACTGGGGCGCCGCGCTGGCGACGATCGAGATGATCAAGACGGGCTGCGTCGGCTTCAACGACATGTACTTCCACATGGATCGGGTCGCCGACGCAGTGCGCGAGAGCGGCATGAAGGCCGCCCTGGGAGAAACGGTCTTTGATCCCGGCGAAGGGTCAGCGGTCGGCGACGCGCTCGGCAAGGCACTCACCTGGGACGCGGACATGGCCGCAGAGAGCCACCCGAGGCTGCGCGTCTATCTGGCGCCCCACTCGCCCTACACGTGCTCACAGCCACTGCTCGAAGAGGTCGTCGCCGCCGCCCACGACACCGGCCGGGGCATTCACACGCACCTCTCCGAAGACCAGAGGCAGGTCGATCAGTCTCTCGAGCGCTACGGCATGACGCCCGTGCAGCACCTCGAGTCGATCGGCGCCTTCGAGGTCCCCGGCGGACTCGTCGCGGCCCACACCCTGGTCGTCGACGAGCGCGATCTGGAGATTCTCGAAGAGCGGCGCGTGCGAGTGCCGCACTGTCCGATCACCTACGCCAAACTCGCCATGCCGATGTTCTCACTCGCACCCTTCTTCGAGCGCGGCGTCACGGTGGGGCTCGCGACGGACGGTCCTGCATCGAACGCCGACATGGACCTCTTCGCCGTGATGCGCCAGACCGCGCTCCTCCAGAAGTACCTGAGCCTCGACCCGGGGGCCGTGCCCGGCGACACCCTGCTGCGGATGGCGACGAGTGTGGGCGCCGAGATCGCGGGCTTCCCCGAGAGCGGACGGCTCGAAGTCGGTGCCCCCGCCGACCTGATCCTCGTGCGCACCGACGTTGCCCACATGACGCCACGACACGACCTCGTCGCCAACCTCGTGCACTCGGCCAAAGGCGCCGACGTCACCGACACGATGGTCGACGGACAGTGGCTGATGCGCAACCGCGAGCTGGTGACGCTCGACGAGGAGAAGGTCGTGGCGGAGGCGCAGGCAAGGGCGGAGGCGTTGGTCGAAAGGGCGCGGTAGGCGAGAGGCGCCTCTCAACGTCCGGATTGCTGCGGCACGGACTTTCAGACGATCGCCGCGTCGATCGACTCAGAGCTCGCTGCGCTCGCTCACGCCGATGCTCCGGGCGATGACGCGCAGGGGGCAGCGTCGGCGAACGAGAGCCCCCCGCCACCGCGAGCGACGCGGCCCAAGCGACGCGCCCGAAGGCCGCATGGAGCGCGCAGGTCGCGGAGCGACCGGAGCATCGAACAGGACGAGCGGAGGCGTGGTTTCATCACGCCGAGCACGTCAGCGACGCGGCCGAAGGCCGCATGGAGCACGCAGGTCGCGGAGCGACCGGAGCGTCAACTCAGGACAGCAACGCGTGCTAGCCAAGACCGTCCGCAAGCGACGCGGCGAAGCCGCGTTGCTGTCCTGAGTTGACGCTCCGGTCGCTCCGCGACCTGCGTGCTCCATGCGGCCTTCGGCCGCGTCGCTTGCGGTGGCGGGGGCTCTCGTTCGCCGACGCTGCCCCCTGCGCGTCATAGCCCGGAGCATCGGCGTGAGCGAGC
>JBCCLJ010000226.1:0-11171 GCA_039026915.1 Acidobacteriota bacterium | reverse complement strand
GTGCGCCACTCGAGGTCGATCGCTGGGCCGAAGACCTTCTCGGCCGTTGCAACGGCGCCGGAGGGGAAAATCGCCACGCACTCGTCGCGGGCGAGGGCTGCCAGAGCTCGACGCTTCGTCTCGATGTTCGCGCGCATCGCGGCGCGCCCCTCGTCGAACGAAATCGGTAGGAGACGACGCTCGGTGCGCTGATCGACGCAGAGTGCGCTGTTCGTCAGCACACAGAACTCCTGGCGAATCTGGGAGGCAATGTAAGAGAGCGCCAGGCCGTCGACAACGCCGTAGGGATGGTTCGCCAGCAGAACGACGGGGCCTTGGCGAGGCACTTCGTCGAGCGAGACGCCGTCCAGCTGCAGACCGATCTCGAGCGCCTCGAGCGCGGCGCCCCACAGATCGTTCTCCGAGTAGTCCTGCAGGCCGTCGTAGAGGCGCTGAATCTCGGCGCCACCGGAGAGCCGCTCGATCGTGCGAATCACCAGACGCTTGCCCAAACGGTCGTTCGGTCCGGTGTAACTCAACCGGACGCGCCCCGGCGGCAGGTGCACAGCCTGGGCGTGATCCACCTGACTTGCCGGCTCTCGAGCTTCCCCCTGCAACGGACCCTCCAAATGCGAAGACCGCCTCCAAGAGGAGGCGCGCGTGAAGAGTACCAAGGACATCGGCGCGGCGCAGCGCAAAGATGACGCCGGGACGCAGTCCGGCCAGATCGACTAAGCTCTTCCCGCCTCTGGGAGCGAGAGACGATGACCGAGAACGCGCAGAACAATCCTCACCTGACGGCTCTCGGAGCCGTGGTCGAATCAATCGGAGGAGGTCGCGCGAGGATGCGCCTCCCGTTCTCCGCAAACCTCGTCGGCGACGCGGAGACCGACATCCTGCACGGCGGAGTGCTCACCGCCCTGCTCGACAACGTCGGCGGCAGCGCGACGTTCTCGGCTCTGCCACCAGGGACGGTCATCGCAACGCTCGACCTGCGCATCGACTACATGCGACCCGCGCAGACCGGTCGCGAGATCGTCGCCGAGGCTCACTGCTACCGCAAGACACGCAACGTCGCTTTCGTGCGCGGCGTCGCCTTTCACGAGGACACGGACGATCCGGTCGCCACCATGGCAGCGACCTTCATGATCGCTTCGAATCAGACGCGCGATGCCGCGGAGGCCACCGCGCCGTGACGATCCTTCCTTCGAGTCCCTACCTGGACTTCCTCGGCGTGGAGACTCGCGAAGACGAAGGGGATCTGATCTGCGTCCTGCCTTTTGCCGACCACCTGGTCGGCAACGTCGCTCTGCCGGCACTGCACGGCGGTGCCGTCGGAGCGTTTCTGGAAACCTGCGCGATCCTCGAACTGCTGCGTGCCCACGGCGAACGTCAGGGTGCGTATCCGAAGACGATCTCGTTCACCATCCAGTATCTGCGCTCGGGTCGACCCAAGACGACCTTCGCTCAGGCCAAGGTCACCAAGCTCGGCCGACGGGTGTCGAACGTGTTCGTCGAGGCTTGGCAGTCCGAGCGCGAGCGCCCGATCGCGACCGCGCAGGGACAGTTCCTGAAGCCTTGAGCGACTTGCCGCCGGATCGGCTGTCGCGCCTTCCACAGCGCTGGCTCCTGCTCGCTGCAGTGGGACTGCCGTCGCTACTGTGGATGATCCAGCTCTGCGACGCGCTCTACGACTGTGGCTGCCACGCGCTCTGGAACGGCGCCGCCAGCGCCTGCAACGTGCACGCAGAGCATCCGCCTCACTGCCCCTGGTGTGCCACAGGGCTCTGGGGCTCGGTGCTGCCCCCGCTCACCGTCCTCGGCGCACAGGCGACGCTGCTCTTCAGCGTGAAGAGCAAGCTCTGGGCGGCTGCCCTGGCAGCGAGCGCCTTTCCGCTGGTCGGCAGCGCCCTAGGCCTGCTCTTCGGTTGGGCGACGGGCTACTGGACCTGAAGCCGGCCGACGAGGTCGGTCGCAGCGAATCAGCCGGAGAAGCCGGTGACGTCGTAGCTCATGATCAGCAGATCGTGCGTGACGTCCTTGGGATCGATGACCCAGTCCGAAAGGAGAGCCTCCGCCGAGAATCCGATCGCCTCGAACATGCGCTGCGCGCCCATCTGCTCGCGAGCCATCTGTGCGATGACCTTGCGCAGGCCGCTCTCCTTCGCGACCGTGAAAATCTCATGCGCGAGGACTCCACCGAGACCGAGGCGACGCACCGAAGTGCCGACGATCACGCGAATCTCTCCGAGGTGACGAAACCAGTCGAGCTCATTGCGGTTGAGGCTTCCGTAGCCGACGATCTCTCCGTCGACGGTGGCCACCACGGTCGTCCGGACACCGGCTTCGACACTCGCGATCCAACGGTCGACGACCTCGGGGTCGGTGATGTCGATGCGGAGAAACGTCAGGTCCTCCTGAGGCAGGCCCCGCGCGAAGGCAAGGATCGCGTCGCGATCTCCGGAGTTCAGCAGCCGCAGCTGCACGGTTTCGCCGCGCACGTTGAGGGTTCGTGGGAGTGAAGACATTCCGGGTTCCTCTGGCAGGTTCGTGTCGAAGGGGGGGGTATCGAGACTGACGAAGCCTGGCGCGCTCCGACAGATGTTGCGCGGAGCGCTAGGACTTCTTGCGACTCGAGCTCTTCTTGCGGGTCGAGCCCTTCTTCCGAGTCGAGGTCGCGGCCTTCTTCTTGGCGGCCTTCTTCTTGGTCACCTTCTTGGACGCTTTGGCGACCGACTTCTTCTTCGCGGTCTTCGCCTTGGTCACCTTCTTGGACGCTTTGGCGACCGCCTTCTTCTTCGCGGTCTTCGCCTTGGTCGCTTTCCTTCGGGCGGATTTCTTGCGAGCGGTCGCCTTGCGCGAAGCCTTCTTCGCCGCGGGTGGCTCGGCGCTCGCAGGTCCGATCGCCGGGCTCGGCGGCTCGACTTCACTCGCCGCCGCCAGGCTCGAGTAAGGATGCGTCGAAGCGCCCAGCGGAAAGGACTCGAAGGGAACGGGTTTGACGCCGGCAAGATCGCGCAGCTCCTCGTAGGCGTCACGGATGCACTCCGAGAGCCGCCACGGATCGGGGATGAGCTTGGCGTCGACCGTCGTGCCGAGAGTGATGCGCTTGTCGTAGGTGAGGATCGACGTGAACAAGCCGATCCCCGAGGTGACGACACCCATCGGCAGCCAGGAGAGGCAACGACGCCCCGCCTGAAAGAGCGGGATCTGCGGGCCGGGCACGTTGGTCGAGACGGTGTTGAACAGGGTCGGCGGAATCGGCAAGCGGCCGGCCAGGGCCTGACTGACCGGTGGCACGAGGTCGCTCCACTGCGTCATCTCGTAGAAGGCCTCGGCCTGGCGCGCCTCCTTGTTGCGCGTCATGCCTTCGATGCCCGCCTGATGTCGTTCGATCGGGTCCTCGATGCCGACGTGCAGCGGCGCGATCATCACCGAGACGAGGTTGCCGAGCTGGCCGCGTTCGTCGGCCTGGCGCATGCTGACCGGGCACATCGCGCGCAGCTCGAGGCCGCTCGTATCGTCGCCCTTTTCGCGCAGGTACTTGCCGACGCCGCCGCTGAGCACCGCCAGAACGAGATCATTCACGGTGCCGCCGAGCACCGACTTCACCTGGCGCACCTCAGTGAAGGACAGCTCTCGCCAAGCCCAGCCGAGCTGGCCGCTGACGCGCTTGTTGAACCTCGTCCGTGGTGCCGGACGCAGCACCTTGGGCAGCGTCGGACCGGACGCCTCGCGCATCATTTCGAGTCGTTTGGCGACGGACTCGGGTCGAAAGCTCTCGAAGAGGGCGTCGGTGAAGGCTCGACCGTAGTTGGCGACGCGCTCGCGCACCGCTTCGTGCATCAGCGAGAAGGGATCGGGCAGGGGCTCGGGGCTCCAAGGGCCCGAGGGCTCCGGGGGATCGGCGTCCTTGGGACTGAAGCCGTTCAGCACCATCGTCAGATCGATGCCCGAAACGCCATCGATCATGGCGTGATGCACCTTCCAGACGATCCCCGTGTTGTCGCCCGGCAAACCGTGGATCAGCGTCGCGCTCCACAGAGGCCGCTTCCGAGGGAGGGGCCCCTGGTAGGCCTCGGCAGCGACGCGGGCGAAGGCCTCCTCGGTCACCGGACCTTCGAGCTCGACCTCTTCGACGTGTGCCGAGATGTCGAACTCCGGGTCGTCGATCCAGAAGGGATGGTTCGCGGCGAATGGCGGGAAGACGACGCGCTGGCGATACCGCGGAGTCAAATGCAGACGCTTCTCGAGCAGCTCGATCAGCTCCTGCCGCTCCATACGACCCTCGTACACCATGCAGGAGCCGATATGCATGGCTTCCGTCGGCTTCTCGAAATAGAGAAAAGCCGCATCGAGTGCCGTCAGGTACCGGCTGAGCTCTTTCGCCATCTGCCACCCCCGCTGGTGCGCGTCTTCAGGGACGTTTTGCGCAGCATGGCCTGCCCATGCTGCGCCGCAGCATTTTAGCGAGAGCGCCGCTCAAGTCAACTGAGCGTCGGCTCGTGAATCAGTCGGGGACGCCGCCGAGCACCTCGCAGGCGACGAGCTGGCCCTTGCCGACCGCGAGATAGCTGTAGGCCTCGTTCGTGCCGCGAATCGAGACGTTCCGCAGATTCAGGAAGGGACGGTCGTCGTTGAGCACGGCCTCGACCGCGAAGCCCTCGGGCACGAACAGCTCGCCGTCCAGGGTCAGTTCGGGCCGAGCCAGATGAACTGCGACCAGGCGAAAGGAGCCGGCGATCGTCCCCGCGCCAGAGCGCTTCGAGGGCTCGTTGACGATCTCCACATACGCGATCGCGAACTTGCGCAGCAGCGACTCGGAGCAGGACCCATCGGCGCTGACTTCGTCGTGCAGCGAAAGAAACTCCGTCGGCTCGTTGAGCAGGTCCGACGCGCGGTTCTGCTGCGACCTCAGATGGATGTCGCCGATCCGCCGAGAGCCGGCGGCGTTGACGCGCAGCTTGACGACACGCAGCGACTGCAGAGTCTCGGGAGCGGTCATTGCAGTGAAGTCGGGCGTCGTCATCGAGGCTCTCCTGGAGGATGTCGCCGGACCCGTTTCCGGCGGTTTGCAGCTTGACCGAGGCGAGCCGGAGGGGGAGTCGGCCGCTCTCTCGGCGCACCGTGGGAAAAGCGAACCTCGAGAGTAGGAATCGTCCGACACGGGTTCCTGTGGCCTCCGGTCGTCGCTCCGCGCGTTGGCCTCGCGTGGTACAACAGACGACGATGGCAACGGTGGGAATTCTGGCCAATCCACTCTCGGGGCGCGACGTACGGCGGCTCGCCGCGCGCGCCAGTACGACGACGCTCGAGCACAAGCGCGATCAGGTCGCGCGCATCGCCGTCGGAGCCGTGGCCGCGGGAGCCGAGAAGCTCCTCCTTCTCGACGAACCGTTCCGGGTCTCCTCCGAGGCGGTCCGCAGCCTGGGCCTGGACGCTGAGATCGACCTTCTCGACGTCGGCGCGTCGCTGACCGCCGAGGACACGGTGCGTGCTACGGAGGCCATGCGAGATGCGGGCTGCGCTGCGCTCGTCGTGCTCGGCGGCGACGGAACGAGCCGCATCGTCAGCACGGTGTGGCGGGACGCTCCGCTCCTTCCCCTTTCGACGGGGACCAACAACGTCTTTCCGCTGGCACTCGAGGCGACCGCGGCCGGCGCCGCCGCGGGGGTCGTCGCGACCGGAGCCGCGAGGCTCGAGGACTGCAGCCGACGCGCCAAGATCGTCCGCGTGGAGACCGGCGCCACGACGGAGCTGGCGCTGATCGACGCTGGCCTGATTGCGGACGATCACCTCGGCAATCTGATGCCTTTCGACGGCGACAAGATCCGGCGACTCGTGCTGACGCGCGCCGAGCCCGACAGCGTCGGCATGTCGCCGATCGGCGGGCTACTCGAGAGCTGCGGACGCGACGACGAGGCGGGCGTCGTCGTCGACCTCGATCCGAAGGCCGATGTCGATCCGCTCCTCGTGCCTCTCTCCCCCGGCCTCTATCGACAGCTTCGGGTGACGCAGTGTCGGCGGGTCGATCTCGGCGAACCCATCGAGCTCTCCGGCCCCGGACTCGTCGAGCTCGACGGCGACCGCACCCTGCAGCTCGAAGCCGAGCAAACGGTCACGGCGCGCGTCGAACGAGAAGGGCCGCGTGTCATCGACGCGTCGCGTGCGCTGCAGCTCGGCAGCTCGGCCGGCGCCTTCCGCGGCCGCAGCGAAGAATTCTGCGCCAAGGCCTTCCACGGCGCCGGCTGCTGCTGAGCCACCGCCGCCGAACCCCGTCTCAGGCCCTTGAGCGCCAACGAAAAGCTGCGCGGCTTCGTCTTGCAGACGACCTACCGGACGACGGCCGAGGGCACGGTCGTGCATCTCTTTGGCGTGCTCGAGACGGGCGAGAGTTTCCTGCTCACCGACGACCGTAGCCGCCCCTACTTCTACGTCGAAAGCAAGGATCTCCCTCTCCTCCGCAACGTCGACGCCGAGATCGCCGACTTGCCCGACCGAGAGACGCTGCTGGGCCGGCCGGCGTCGCGGATCGAGGTTCGCCACCCTGCCGATGCACCGCCGCTGCGGGATCGGCTGCACCAACAAGGCATCGCCACCTACGAGGCCGACGTGCGCTTTGCCATGCGCTATCTCATCGAGCGCGGCATCCGCGGCGCCCTGCACTTCGAGCATTTCGAGGAGAGCGATCCAGCCGGCGGGCCGCGTCGGGAACTGTCCAGTGTCGAAGGCCTCGGCCGGCCGCGGCATTTCCACAACCCGGAAGTCGCCGCGTGCGACTGGTCGCCCCAGCTCAAGGTGCTTTCCCTCGACATCGAAACGGATCCGCGGATTCGCCGCGTCCTCTCCGTCGGCCTCTGGGGCTGCGGCGCGGAGGAGGTGATCCTGGTGACGCCCGACGGCTTCGCCTCGGTCGACACAGCGAACTGCGTCCCCACCGAGGCAGCGCTTCTGCGAACGCTGGCTCAGCGCGTTCGTCAGCTGGATCCGGACGTCATCATCGGTTGGAACGTCGCCGATTTCGACTTCACCGTGCTCGAGCGTCGCGCCCGCGAGCTCGGCGTGCTCTTCGAGCTCGGCCGAGCGCCAGGCCACACTCGCATTCGCAAGGGGCAAGGGCGGGCTGCGACGCAGGTCGGCATCCCCGGCCGCGTCGTGCTCGACGGACCGACGCTCATTCTGGGCTCGGCGATGCGCATGGAGCGCCTCGGTCTCGACTTCGTCGGGCGCCAGGTCCTTGGGACCGGCAAGACGCACGTCGGCGGTGACCAGCATGCACAGGACATCCTCGATTGGTTTCGCAACGATCGCGAGAAGCTCGTCCGCTACAACCTGCAGGACGCGCGCATCGCGCTCGAGATCCTCGAACAGCTCGAGCTGATCGAGCTCGCCGTCGAACGCAGCCGACTCACCGGCATGCCGCTCGACCGCGTCGCCGCGTCCGTCGCGTCTTTCGACTTCCTCTATCTCAGCGAGCTCGGGGCCCGCGGCATCGTCGCTCCGAGCCTGCGCGCCCCGGGCACGCCCGATCGAGAGAACTTCGAGCCGATGGCGGGCGGACACCTCCTGCCCATGGTGACGGGTCTCCACAAGAACGTCCTGCTGCTCGACTTCAAGAGTCTCTATCCGTCCCTGATGCGCACCTTCCACATCGATCCGCTGGGCTACGCCAGGGCCGGAAACGCCGCCATCGAGGCGCCGAACGGAGCACGCTTTCGCAACGAGCCCGGGATCCTGGGTGGACTCCTCGACCAGCTGATGCCGGCTCGCGAGCGCGCCAAGGAGCAGGGAAACACCATCGCCAGCCAGGCAATCAAGATCCTGATGAACTCCTTCTACGGCGTGCTGGGCACGACGTCCTGCCGTTTCTTCGATCCGGCGCTGGCGAACGCGATCACCGGCTTCGGCAAGGAGCTGCTGCTCTGGACGCGCGATGCGCTGGAGCGGCGCGGACTCGAGGTGCTCTACGGCGATACCGACAGCGTCTTTGTCGCCTCCGGGACCGACGCCGAAGCGGCCCAGCTCCTCGGCGACGAACTCGCCGCTGCGTTGACCGAAGAGCTTCGCGAGCACCTCGCCGAGGCCTACGGCGTCGAGTCCAAGCTGGAGCTCGAGTTCGAGTGTCTCTACCTCAAGCTCTTCCTGCCGCACGTGCGCTCAGGCACCGCCGGCGCCGCAAAACGGTACGCCGGGCTCATCGACGACGGGGACGAAGGACGCATCGACTTCAAGGGGCTCGAGGCGGTGCGACGCGATTGGACCGACTTCGCGCGCGAAGCGCAGCACCACCTCTATGAGCGCTTCTTCCGCGCTCGGCCGGTCGCTCCCTATCTGCGAGAGACGACCCACCGTCTCCGCTCAGGCGACTTCGACGACAAGCTCATCTACCGCAAGGCATTGCGCAAGAAGCTCACCGACTACACCGCGACGACACCGCCCCACGTCGCCGCCGCACGCAAAGCGACGAAGCCGCCGGGGCGTCTCATCGCTTACGTGATGACCGCAGCCGGCCCCGAGCCCGCTGAAGAGCAGCAGAGTCCTTTCGACTACCAGCACTATCTCGACAAGCAGCTTCAGCCGATTGCCGAGCCGCTGCTGGAGATCGAGGGGCTGGACTTCAAGAAAGTGATCGGTGACGACCGCCAGCTCGAGCTCTTCTGACACCTCTTCTCAGCGTCCGTCGGGAGCGCTTCCCCTTGCCTCAGGCAAGAAGGGCACTCGGGGGAGCAGTCTCACGACGCGCCCCTTGCCATTCAGGCCTCGTCCCGCCCCCAGCCCGTCGCGATCGCAAGCACCAGGATTCCGAGCAGAACCATCGAGTGGTAGTTCGCAAGGCCGACTTCGGCCGGACTCAGCCTCGGCAGCCCGAGCGGCTCGCCGGCGCTCGACGTCCCGGCGGCCAGCACGACCGGCAGCATGTAGGGAAGAAGAAAAGGAAAGCCGCAGCCGCTCACGTCCAGCACGTTGGCACGTCGATAGGGCGAGACGCCGTAGCGCTCCCCGGTCTCGCGGGCGAAGCGTCCAACGGCGAGAATGGCTACGGTGGTGTGCGTGATCAGCAGCACGACCGCGTTCATCATCAGGAAGATCCAGGCGTCGGCACCGCGGGCGCTGGCGATCCGCCGCCCGGCGAGCGCCAGGAGGCGATCGATGAGACCCGAGTGCTCCAGGTTCGAGACGAGCGCCATGAGCAGCAGGGTGAGGATGGAAGCACCGACGCCGCGTTCGAGGCCGTCCATGAGCAGGCCACCGGCTCGCATCGACTCGGAGTCGAGGCTGAGTAGCTGACCGAACGTCAGCCGCCCAAGACCGAGGCCCAGGGCGAGGGCCAGCAGGATGCCGAAGAGCAGACTCTCGACGAGGTGCTTGCGGCGCAGTAGAAGGACCACGACGAGAGCGGGAGCCGCCAGCAGGAACAGCGAAGCCCAAGAGACGTCGTCGAGGCTCCCACCTGCAGTCGCCTCTCCCCCACCGCCGAAGAGCGCGTAGAGAACGAGAGCGACGATTCCGGCAGGCAGCGCATAGCGAAGGCGCGAGCGCACGACGCCGCCGAGGTCCGCCTCCTGGGTGAGTGACGAGGCGATCGTCGTGTCGGAGATCGGCGAGATGTTGTCGCCGAAGGTGGCGCCGCCGAGCACGGCACCCAGCAGGACCGCCGGATCGCAGCCCAGCACGCCGCCCGTCGGGTAGAGAAGCGGCCCGCAGAGAAGGACCGTGCCGATGCTGGTCCCGGTCGCCGTCGACAGCGCACAGCAGACCAGGAAGGCCGCGGCGACGAAAAGCCCACCCTCCAGCCCGGCCCGCGCACAGACGGCGGCCAGCGACTGCACGACGCCGGTCGCCGTGACGATCGAGCCGAGCACTCCGGCGAGCAGCCAGGCGGTGATCATCAGAGCGACGATGGGTTGCGCCATGCCAGCGATCGACGCGCGCGAGTACGCCTCGCGATCGCGCGCCAAGAGCAGCCCCAGCGCCAGCGCTGCGAGCGCCACGGGCCAGAAGCCGCGCTCGTCGGGAGAACCTCCCGCAACGAGCCAGATGACTCCAGCGACGAACAAGAGGAAAGGCGCCAGCGCTCCCCACGGACCGCCGACGAAGCGCGGATTAAGAGACGCTTCTGCGTCGACGAGGTTCTTCTGTGGCGAGGTCACGGCGCACAGAGTACCTCTGGTGAGGTCTTACCGCGCCCTGCACAGACTTGCTATCCAGACAGCGCGGCACCCCGACGATCGATGCGCCAGCGGCACACTCTCGAGAAGACCGCCCCCAGGCGCCTCAGCAGGCGCCGCCAAACGGGGACTCGAACGTTCTGCGGAGCGGACATTCCGGCGGATCGCTGGGACATGTTGAGTTCCTCCTCGACTCCTTGACGAGAGACTCGATCGATTGCCGCCAGACGTCTTTGCTCGCGCGAGACCCGGCTACTCCGGCAGTGCGCTCAACACGTCGGCGAGAAACTCGTCGAGATCGAAGGCACCGTCGCCGATCGTTCGGCCCAGGCGAACGATGACCGCCTTGCGTGAAGGCACCACGACGACGCTCTGGCCCTCGAAGCCCGATAGCCAGAACGCATCCGTCGGAACGCTCGGGAAGCGACGCTTGGTGGGATCGTCCGGGTCGCCCGCGTTGAGCCAGAACTGCGCACCATACTGCTGCCTGGGAGCCAGTGGCGTCGGCGTGACCGAGTATTCGACCCACTCTTCGGGCAGCACGCGCTCGCCGTTCCAGAGCCCTTTCTGCAAGTAAAGGAGGCCGAAGCGGGCAAGGTCGCGCGGCGTGCTGTAGCCGTACGACGAGCCGACCGCCGTACCGCTCTCATCGAGCTCGAGCACCGTCTGGTGCATACCGATGCGATCGAGCAGCTCGCTGCGCAGGTAAGAGAGGGCCGGAGCGATCTCGCCACCGAGGGCATCCTTGGCGATGCGCGCCAGGATGTTCGTCGTACCGCTCGAGTAGGACCACTTGCCGTCCGGCTCCGCTTCCAGGGGCTGAGCGGCGGCGAAGTGCGCCATGTCGCTCTCGCCGAAGAGCATGACCGCCACGTCGATGAGGCCCGCCTCGTAGACCTCCTGGAACTTCAAGCCGCTCGACATGCGCAGCAGCTGGTCGATGGTGATGGCACCGCGCGGGTCGCCTTCGGTCGCCCACTCTGGCACCGGAGCCGGGCCCATCGGGTCGAGCTTGCCGTCGCG
>JBCCLJ010000225.1:0-11172 GCA_039026915.1 Acidobacteriota bacterium | reverse complement strand
GAAACATCAGAGACGGAAACTCGACCGCCTGTTTGGCGCGCCGTCGCGTCAGATGGAGCAGGACGGGAACGGCCAGGGCCGCGAGCCCGGCGAGAAACCAGGGAGTCAGGAGACCCATGCTGCACTCGTGCCCTGTGGTGTGTCGGTGATTCGGATCATCGGGACTTCATTGCCCACTGGCGGCGGTTGAGATATTCGAAGAGAGCGTGGTCGAGCGGCCGTGAGGTGTCGATCAGGATGTAGTCGGCCGACTCGTCGTCGAGCTTCGAGCGCAGTGCCTCCACGTGCTGCTGCACCAACGCGCAGTACTGCTCTCGCAGAGCATCGGGCACGACAGGGATGGTCTCGCCGCTCTCGAGGTCGGTGAACTGTGCCGGCTCCTCGAAGTCGAGGTGAATCTCGGCCGGATCGAGGAGATGGAAGAGCATGAGATCGCTGCCCTTCATCCGCAGTCCCGCCAGCGCCTGGAAGACGACTTCGGGGTCCTCGTAGAAGTCGGAGACGACGACTGTGATGCCCCGGCGCTGCACGAGATCGGTCGCTTTGGTGAGTGGCTCCAGCAGCTGCCCCTGGCCACCCGGCTGGAGGCGGTCGATGGTGTGGAGAACGACCTCGAGGTGCTTGGCGGCGGGAGGCACGACGTCGCGGATCTCGTCGTCGAAGGTCAACAGTCCGACACGGTCCTTCTGCCGATGAGCGAAGTACGCGAGGGTGGCACACAGGTACTTGCCGTAGTCCAGCTTGGTGACCGGGCCACTGCCAAAATCCATCGACTTCGAGCAGTCGAGGATGAACGAGATGTTGGTGTTGGTATCCCCTTCGAACTGCTTCACGTAGAAGCGATCCGTTCTTGAATACACCTTCCAGTCGATCTGGCGGATGTCGTCCCCGGGAAGATACGAGCGGTACTCCGCGAAATCCATCGAGCGACCCACGAACGGTGACCGATGCAGGCCACTGACGAACCCCTCGACGACCGTTTTGGCGAGGAGATCGAGCGATGAGATGCGCCGCAGCGCGTTCGGCTCGATGAACCGCGCCGTGCCCTCGGTCTGGACCGCGCGGGTCACCATGCGACGGTCTTCCCTGCCTGCGGAGAACGAATCATCAAGCCATGCCCGAAGCCGCGGCCGGCACGCTCTCGATGAGGCGATCGACGAGGTCGTCCGAGGTGATGCGCTCCGAGTCGGCGCGAAAGTTGGTCATGACGCGATGGCGCAGAACCGGCTTCGCCAGAGACCGGATGTCGTCGAAGCTGACGTTGTAGCGACCGTCCATGAGCGCGCGCGCCTTGCCGCCGAGAGCCAGGTACTGAGCCGCACGAACACTCGCACCGTACTGCACCCACTCCTTGATGAAGTCTGGCGACTCGTCCGACTCGGGGCGCGTGCGGCGCACGAGCTGCACGGCGTAGCGAAGAACACTCTCGGCCATCGGCACGCGTCGCACGAGAGCGTGAAACGCCCGCAGGTCCTCGCCGCCGATGCTCGACTCGAGATCGACGTCGTTCTCGCTCGTGGTGCCGGTGACGACCGCCATCTCTCCCGCCTCTGGAAGATGCTCGATGACGATGTTGAACATGAATCGATCGAGCTGCGCCTCGGGCAGGGGGTAGGTGCCTTCGAGCTCGATCGGGTTCTGTGTCGCAAAGACGAAGAACGGCTGCTCGAGCTCGTAGGTCTTGCCCGAAACCGTGACGCGATTCTCCTGCATCGCCTCGAGGAGCGCGGCCTGCGTCTTGGGAGGAGTTCGGTTGATCTCGTCAGCGAGCACGATGTTGCTGAAGATCGGCCCAGGCATGAAGACCATCTCGCGCCGGCCTGAATCGGCGTCCTCCTGGATGATGTCGGTGCCGGTGATGTCGGCCGGCATCAGATCCGGCGTGAACTGGATGCGGCTGAAGTTGAGGTCGAGGACCTGAGCAACCGTCTGAATGATCAGCGTCTTCGCGAGACCGGGAACGCCCGTCAGGATGCTGTTGCCACCGACGAACAGGCTCATGACGACCTGGTCGAGGACCTCTTCCTGCCCGACGATGACCTTCGTCAGCTGCTCGAGGACTCGCTGGTGCCCCTCCTTGAGTCGAGCCGCCAGCTCGACGTCGCCCGCGGACTCGAGGCCCAGTGTTTCTTCGGTCATTCTCAAATGCTCCTCTATCGGGCCCGTCGTCAGTGCGTCAGACCGTAAGTGACGTAGTTGACGCCCAGACGGAAGCCCTTCTGCGTCAGGGGGATCGGGTAGAAGGACGTGTCGGACCACTCCCAGAAGTCGCCGATGTCCATGTTGTAGTTGGCGATGAGCATGATCCTCTTTTCGGGATCATTGTCTTCGTAGATGGCGAAGATGCCTTCTTGCAGCTGCGGCAGCCGTGGATCACCGAAATTGATGTCTTCGAGATCGAAGAAGCTGTGGAAGATCGGCTCGTCGCCCGTCATTTCGACGAGCGAATAGTCGGGAAACAACCGCTTCATCTGCCGTGCGAAGTTGCGCCACTGAAAGAAGTCACCGCGCATGTTGAAGAAGTCGTCGATGACCAGGAAGCCGCCCTTCAGCAAGTAGCTGCGAAGATTCTCGAGCTCCTCCTCCGTCGGGTTCCAGAAGCCCGGCTCACACATGTAGGCCCAGGGATGCTCGAAGAGGCGGGGGTCGGTCAGCTCGATCAGGTTGCCGCCCTCCATGCGCGGAACGATGCCCGTCACCTCGTCGAGGATTCTCATCAGGTTCTGCTCGGCCTGGGGGTAGTCGTGGTTCCATTTGAGGTCCAGGCCCCAGGTGTACTCACCGAAGCCCCAGCGGGTCGGCTCGAACTTGATCCGAGCGAAGGTGAAGTTGCCGTTGTACTCGTAGACCGGGTACTCGACGTCCGGTGTCGAGGGTGGCTCGACACGCGAGCTCGCAGCGCCCGCGGTGACCACCGGTGAGCTCAGGAGACTCGGCACCGCGGCGACCACGGCCGTCGCGACGGCGAAGACCGCGACGAGCAGGATGACCGAACCCTTGGGCCGCGTCACGATCCACCTCCGGTCAGCTCGAGCAGCATGTCCTGCGCTTCGGGAAAGCTGGGTGCGAGCTCGAGCGAACGCAACACCTCACGACGCGCGGCGCGAGCGTCGCCGCTGCGCAGGAGCGCCTTCGCCAGATCGAGATGAGCAGCCGCCCGATTCGGCGGGCCGAGCGCCAGAATCGCCCGGCGCGCCTGAATCAACTGACGGTCAGCACGCTCCCCTTCGTCGCCCTCTGCCAGCTCGGCGAGGCGCTGGTGAAGATCGACTTCGTAGGGGTAGATGTAACGCGCCCGATCGAGAACCGCACTCTCCTCCCCTCCGGCTCCAGTCTCGCTGAGCAGTTCGGCGAGGCGTCGATGCTCTCGGTACGAGTACTCGTTGCGCTCGGTGAACGTCCTCAGCTCCGCGATCTCCTTCTTGGGTCGTTCGAGATCTGCATAGATCTGCGCCAGAGTCACATAGGGATTGCCGCTCCCGACCCATGCCGGGAAGAGCTCCTTGGCGCGCTCCAGATACGGGATCGCTTCTTCGGGCTTCTCCTCCTCGAGAAGCACCGAGGCTTTCGCGAGCTGCATACGGTAGTTCTCGGGAGTGTCGTCGGCACCCTCGGCGAGCTGCGTCCGAGTCTGCCGGTCGGGACCTTCGAGCGCTGCGAGGGGCGTCGCGAACCGCTCTCGCAACCAGGTGAAGTACTCCTCGTTGAAGTCCTCCAGAGACTTCTCCAGCACCTTCTGGACTCCCTGCGCAGTGTCGAGTCCGTCGCGGTAGCCGTCGAGCAGCGCCAAAACGCTCTCCCACCCGTAGCGCTCCTCCAACAGCTCGCAGATCAGGGACGCCTGGTAGTACGAGAGCCCGATCTGGTTCGGGAACTGGGGCCTGACGAACCCCTCGTTCAGCTCGATGAGTGACAGCAGCTTGTCCTCGTGCAGCATCTGCAGGAACTCGCGACCGGGATCGTCACCCCAACCGACCTGTCCGGAGCGGTGCTCTTCGAAGACCGACAGCCCCTCGGTGAGCCAGCGCGGGATCTTTCCCCGTGTCACGCCGAGGGTGAACGTGTGCGCGAGCTCGTGCCAGAAGGTCGTGCCGAAGTTGAACGACCCGGTGACACGTGCGGCCGGCGAGTCGACGGCAATGACGGGACCGAAGCTGACGCCCAGCGCGCCGAGGCCCGTGAGACCCACGGTGCGCACGGAGAAATCCGCGTGATCGCGGTAGATCTCGATGCGAATCGGAGTCGGCGGCTCGTAGCGGTAGCGCTTGGCCAGGTGGTCGTAGGCCCTCTCCGCGAGCTCGCCGAGAATGGGAGCGAGCAGCGCACTCTCGTCCTTGTGGATGGAAAAGATGAAGCGCCGCGTTTCGGTGACGATGTTGTCGACGTCCTTGTCCAGGAGATCGAGCGTGTTTTTGATCCATACGTTGTAGGGATCGCCAGCGAACGCCGTCTCGAGGCTCTTGCGTCCAGAGTCCATGGCGCCGAGCCTCAGGAGATTCTGGCCGAGGATGCCGTGGGCCTTCCACGAGCGCTCATCGAGCTCGATTCCGCGCTCGGCGAAGTCTCGCGCTTCCGGATAGAGCCGGTTCTGCACGCTGACCTCGGCCAGCACCGTGTAGAAGTCGGCGTAGCGCGGGTTCGCGGCGAGGACCGCCTGTTCGGTCGCGGCGAAGTCCTCCCGGCGCTCTCGAAGGAAGTGCGCTGCCGCCAGGTAGGACTGGGCCTGCAGATCCCCCGGGCGCGCCTCCAACGCCTGTTCCAGAAGCTCCTGCGCACCGTCAGCGTCCTCCTGCTCGAGGAGCAGGCTCGCTTTGAAAACCTTGGATGCCACGTGCTTTGGGGCCTTCTCGAGGGCCTGATCGACGAGCGTCATCGCTTCGGGAGAGCCCTCGAAGTGGTGAACGCGAGCCATCGCCAGCAGCGCACGCGGGTGGTCGGACCGGGCCAGCGGCGCCAGCGACTCTCGAGCCTGGGTCGAGTCGTACTTCTCGAGGAAGAGCTCGCCGATCAAGATCGCAGGCTCCACCTGTGCAGGACTGGCGGCGGTCGCCTCGTCGAAGGCGCGAAGAGCGTCTTTGAAGAGCTGAGGGTCTTCGCGCCCCAACCAGCGGCAGGCCTTGCCGACTGCAATCAGATCGTCCGCGCTCAGGTCGGAACGGGCGTTGTAGGCGCGGATCAAACTGTCGTAGAGCGACTCCGCCTCGTCGAGACGGCCACGTTCCGTCGAAATCTCGGCTCGCAGGGCAACGGCCGGCAGAGCGTCGGCGCCCCCGGCTTCGACGACGAGACGCAGATCCCGGTCTGCGGCATCGAGCTCGCCCAGCGCGTGGTGCGCACGGGCCCGAGCGAAGAGGAGGTCTCTGCGCGGCTCGTTTCCGAGCTTCGCGAGAGCTTCGTCCGCTCGGGCCAGCTCCACCAGCGCCTGAAGAGACCAGGAGTCCAGGCCTTCGCTCTCCGCGGCCGCGCCGAGGTTCCCGGTGAGGAACGAGTTGCGCGCGTCACTCTGGGCCGTGGCCGCAGCGGGTGCGAGCAGCGCGACGCCGAGCACGAGAACGGCACCCCACCGAAGATTCGAGGCACGGCTCACTCGGGCACCTCCCCGTCCGCTGAGCCGCGTTCCTGGCGGTCCAGCCGTGCGATCTCGAGCAGGAGTCTCTCGAGCTCGGACTCGTACACTTCGGGTTCGAGGCTGTCCTTCTGTCGGCGAAGCTGGTCGAGCTGATCCTGCAGCTCGGCGCGACGCCCCCCGCTGGCGCTCGCGGCGGTGGGTCCGGCGAGCTCGAGGCGTGCAGCGAGAAGCCCGTCTCCTCCACTTTCCTCGGAACCGAGAGCGTTCGGGGTGTTGGAACCTTCTCCGTTCCCGTCGTCGTCGAGCAGAGCCTGCTCGGTGACCATGAGATTCTTCGTTTCGTAGTGACGTGCCACTTCCTGACGGGCGTATTCGAACGCCTCGAGTACGGAGACGTTGCCGTTCTGGTCGCCATCGGCGAGCGACTCCCGAAAGGCCTCGGCGAACTTGCCGCCGAAGACGGATTCGTTGCGCTGTGTCGGGCTCTTGGTGGCCGTTACGACGACGCGGTTCTCAGCCGCGAGGCTCCGAAGGAACCCGCCGGAGGCGCTGGCCGTGTTGACGAAGACGATTTTTCCGCGAAAGCCGTCCAGGGCCGCCGCGTAGTCACGGTCGGTGAGATCCGGACCCGGAAGGTTGAGGCGCGACGATCCGTCTCGGAAGCTGCCGTGGCCGATGAGCACGACCCACGTGATGTCCTCGGGGCCGGATTTCTCCTGGAGCGCGGCCAGCGCTTCGAGCACCTGATCTTTGCCGCTCTTGCCGCTTGCCCTGGGCGAGAGCTCAGGATCTTCGGCGAGGTAGACGGTCTCGGCGACGCCGGAAGCGGTCGCTGCTTCAACGAGCGTGTCAGCCCAGAGAACGAAGGCCTCGCTGAAACGATCGTCTCCGCCCAGGCCGCTGACGACCAGCAGTCGCGTCGCGGCGCCGCCTTCGTCGGCGAAGGTCGCGAAAGGAGAGCCGAGGAGAAAGAGCGTCGCAAGGAAGCTGGAAGCAAGTCTCATGGATACCCCCTTCGACGACGCAGCGTCCACTCGGTCGCGAGCAGTCCAAGGAGCAGCAGAAAGAGAATCGGCATATCCCAGAGATCTCGATACTCGCGAACGGTCGCACCCTCTCCGGAGTACGAGAGATCATCGAGGAGCTCGTCGAGCTGATCGGTGCCGTAGCTCTGCCCACCGGTCTGGGTCGCGAGATCGGAGAGGAACTCCGTACGCTGTTGAGCGCCGAAGTACTCGTCTCCCAGGTCCGCCGCTTCGAAGGTCACGCTACCGCTGCCCAGAACGCCTTCCGCTGAGCTGGCATCGACGAGAACCTCGTAGAAACCGAGCTCTTCAGCGGCAAAGGAACCCTCGAAGCGCCCGTCCTCTTCAGCCGACCATTCGAGAGGCACCGACGTCACGGCGCCGCTGGGCGAAGTGATATCGGCCACGACGCTCGCTCGGTTGATCTCCAGGAACGCTTCGTCCCGAATCCTCGCGACGATCTCCGCGCGATCGCCGACGCCGACCCGGTCACGACGGGTCGCGACCTCGATCGCTTCCGGAACGGAGCTCGTCGCCCAGCGCAGAAGCTGGCGCCAGAAGCGCTCGTGGCGCGTGTCTTCGACCGGAATCTCGGCGTGCATCTGCCATGCGTTGAAGGTGTCGTGGATCGAAAACGCGATGGCGCGCCCTTCGCCGTAGCGGTGATGCGCCAAGACGACCTGCTCGCCGTCGAGCTCTGGGCGCTTGCCCATCATCAGCGCGGTCGCGCCGGGTTTGAGACGGGTCAGATCGTTGAAGGTACTGACGCCGTCGGGAAGGTTGCGCCACAGGGCCAGGGTCTCTTCCGAATCCGCGCCGAACTGGAGTGCCGGGTGGTAGCGCCCCTGCTCGGTCAGGCGGAGATCGAGGTACGAGAACGTCGGTTCTCCTTCACCGCCCGAGGCAGGGCCGAGATCGACCGGCATGAGCTCGGCCAGCGGGGTACCGGCATAGCCGCCCTCGGCGAAGGCGTAGCGTCCACCGAGAAAGATCACGCTGCCGCCTCGTCGCGACGCGAAGTCGAGAATCATGCGCATCTGCTCGTAGGTGAAGAAGCTCGCTTCCACCGAGCCGAGAACGAGCGCCTTGTAGGCGAAGAGCTCTTCACGCGTCACCGGGAAGCCGTCGGCCAGCTCGTCGGCCGAATCGACTCCTTGTCGCTGAAAGCGGCTCTCGGCGGCCCGGATGATGCTGACGAGCTGCAGGTTCTCGTCGGGCTCGACAGCGCGGCGAATGAACTTGTACTCGTAGCGCAGCTCGCCTTCGAAGTAGAGGACTTTGTCGATCCGGTCCTGAACGTCGATCAAGGCCGTGCGAGAGTTGTTCTGCAGGACCACCTCGTCCTCGACCGGGTCCACGCGGAACGTGAATCGGCGGGGACCGGCGGTCGTGGCGCGCAGTGTGACCGGCACGCTGGCTGCCTCGCCGGACGTCGGGAACTGCAGGTTCTGCTCGGAGACGATCCGCCCTTCGTCCTCGACGAAGAGACGCACCGTACGGCCACTCAGCCCGGTCTGGGCGACCGTGACGTCGACCTGGACGGCCGAGTCGATCAGCACGCTCTCCGGAGCGTCGACCGCTTGCACCTCGAGATCGAGATCGTAGCGAGAGGTGCCCAGGCCGACAGGATAGACCGGCACGCCCTGGGAGCGCAGGTCGAGGAGTCGATCCGACAGTCGCGTCGACGTATCGACTCCGTCCGTCAGCACGACCAGGCCGGAGAGCGCCACGTTGCGGAGCTGATCTGCCGCAGCCCCGAGCCCCTTCTCCACCTCGCTCGTCGTGCCGTTGAAGGTGAGCTCTTCAGGTCCCGCGATGCGGCGTCCGGAGTCGGAGAAGGAAAAGAGTCGGACCTTGAAGCGTTCTGCGAGGCGACTCTGGAGCGAATCCGGCGTGGGCTGCAGCTGCCGTGCGACCCAGTCGGCCCGACGTGCGCCTCCCTGATCGGCGATGCGCAGGCTCGCGGAGTCGTCGACGACGACACCGACGAAGGACTCTTGAGGAACGACGGTCGAGAGCACCAGAGAGGGCTGCAGCAGGCAGAAGGCGACGAGTGTCAGCGCGAGGAAACGACACGCGCCCATCGCTGTTCGCACCGCTGGAGACGCCTTACCCCTCTTCCGGGTCGACGACACGGCCGCCCAGACCCCGAAGAGGACGAGAGCGAGGGCCGCGAGGCGCAGGGGTAGCGGAGCGAGGAAGGCAAGTCCTCCTTGCTCGAACAGTGTGGGCCGATACTTGAAGAAGAATTCGAAGAGGCTGATGGCAGTCGGGTCCGGGAAGGCGTCAGTGCGTCATGGCATAGACGATGTAGTTGACGCCCATCTGATAGGCGTAGGTGGAGTACTCGAGGGGATAGAGCGCGTTCTCGGCCCATTCCCAGGCGTCGCCGAGATCGGAGTTCCAGTTGATGGCAACCATGAGGCGGCCGCTGTCGTCGAAGACCCCCTTGACCTTCGGCACCTGGCCCCCCTTCTCCCAGGTCGTCGCGCCGGGGATGCCGAGGGCCATTTCCTGCCCCTTCTGGAGATTGGGCACCTGCACGATCTTGTTCACGTCGTAGAAGCAGTGAAAGACCGGATGATCCTGGGGTACGTCGACGATCGAGCGATCGGGTAAGACGCGACGCATCTCGGCGACGAGATTCCGCAACTCCCGCGCTCCCCAGAAGTCGTCAATCACGAGGAAGCCGCCGGCGTCGAGGTAGCGCCGCAAAGCGACGACCTCTTCCTCCGACAGCGACATGAAACCCACTTCGACGGCATAGAGGAACGGGTAGCGATGCAGCTGTGGATCGGTCAGCAGAATCGGATTTTCGTGCGCGTAGGCGTCCAGCCGGTTGATCAGACGCTGGATACCGGTCATGAACTGACGATCGGCCTTGGGGTAGTCGATGCTCCAGCTCGCGTAGCCCCGCCACCCGACACCGCTATACGCCATACGGGTGAAGTAGAACTCGTAGGGCACCCCGTTCTTGGTGAGGGGCAGGCGCGGCGAAAGAGCGCCCTCCACGGGCATGGCAGGCAGAGCGAGCGGCGGTCGCGCCGGCAGCCCTGAGCCCAAGGTGCGGCGCATGTCGCGCCGAATCGTCCGCGGCTGCTCTCCCTCCTCGTCGTCGGAAGAGGTCCGAGCCTGGAAGCTCCCAAGAGCCGCCAGACACGCGCACGCCACCAGCAGAACTGGGGCGAAACGCAGGGTGCGTGTCAGCGTTGGGCTCATCGAGCTCCCGGGGAAGAAGGCATGTGGCGGGAGGCTCCGAGAGCCGGAGCGTCGCAGGTCCACTGGAAGGTACGCATGGAAACGAGCTGGGTGATGAGTTTGTTCCGGTTTTCTCTGCGTTTCAGGCCGCTTCGCGAGCGCCGAGGGCTCGATGACCGGCCACAGCGATCGTAGCGCATCGAGCCCCCTCTCCGGCCCGCGAAAGGAGGCGTCTTTCGGGTCCATTTGCGTGCGAGCCCGATCGAGGGCAACAATCGAAGAGCGATGCGTCGTCCCTGCTCCAAGAGACTGCCGATTTCAGCTTGCGTAACAGGACTCCTCCTGGCTGTCGCTGCGGGCGCGCAAGGGCCCCTCGATCTCAGCACGCCGAACGAGGTTCCGGAGCTCAGTCAGTTCAGCTTCGTGCGCGTGGAGTACGACAGCGTGGGCGGTCTCGGCGAAGCCTTCTATGACTACCGCGGCCGCATCTGGCAGCGCTGGGAGACCGACTTCCCCGAAGGAGATCGCAACTTCGTCTTTCGCTTGACAGAGCTGACCGAAGTCCACCTGGCGCCCGAGCCGATCACGCGACGTCTGACGGCGCCCGACCTGCATCAGTTTCCGTTCCTCTACATGTGCGACGTCGGCTGGATGCGCTTCAGCGAAGAGGAGGTCGTCGCGCTGCGAAACTACCTCTTCAAGGGCGGCTTCGTCTGGGTCGACGACTTTTGGGGTCGTGCCGAATGGCTCAACCTCGAAGAGCAACTCCGCCGCGTCATCCCCGAGCTGAGCTGGCGCGACCTGCCCTCGGATCACCCGATTCTCAGCAGCGTCTTCCAACTCGACGAAATGCCCCAGATCCCGGCCCAGGACTTCGCTCTCGGCGGCTGGAAACATGATCCGCACTGGATTCACCGCTACCCCGCCTATGGTGTGGAGACGCCGCACCTGCGTGGCTACTTCGACGAGAACGACCGCCTCGTCGTCCTGGCAACGCACAACACGGACATCGGTGACGGCTGGGAGCGCGAGGCCTACGGAGAGTGGTTCTTCGAGACCTACTCGACCGTCGCCTACGCCATGGGCGTCAACGTGGTGGTCTACGCCCTGACTCACTAGCCCTTTCGCGTGGTGGCTACCACGCAGGGCTAGTCCGTCGAACTCCGGCGCTACGCGCCTGCGCGCTCCATGCCGGCTCCGCCCGCGTCGCTTGCTCGGACCCCTTTGCGTGGTGGCTACCACGCAGGGCTAGTCCGTCGAACTCCGGCGCTACGCGCCTGCCAAGGCGAAGGGCACCTTCGCCCCTGGCCGAGGGCCGAGAAGCTAACGGCAAACGAAGACCGCTGAGCCCATGGGTCGACGTCGTTTGCCCTTTCGCAG
>JBCCLJ010000224.1:0-11321 GCA_039026915.1 Acidobacteriota bacterium | reverse complement strand
TTGAGGCCACATCAGTCTTCACGGGAGGGAGTCATGAACAAGCCTTCGGTGCTCGAGGCCGTCAAGATTCAATCGCGCGTCTTGATTCCGATCGTCCGCGCCCTCGAGCAGGAGCTCGGCAAGCAGCAGGCCCACAGGATCGTCGGCGATGCGATCGCCGAGTCCTGCACTCCGTTTCGCTGGGCGAGAGAGACGCCGAGCGACCATCCTCCGGGTGCGGACGAGTCCGACCTTCCGATCGAGACCCGGGTCATGGAAGAGAGCGAGGAGCGCTACGGCTTCGACGTCATGCAGTGCGACTTCCGCTGGCACAAGGAAGAGGCGGTACCGCCCGAGGCGGCGTCATGAGCGGCTTCGGACACCCGGCGCTCTTCGCAGGAGATCAGCAGCCCGAAGAGCCCGTCGATGCGCAGCGCGAGATCGTCGACCCGCACCATCACTTCTGGCATTCCCGAGGAAACGGCCCTTATCTGCTCGAAGACCTTTGGGCGGATACCGGCTCGGGCCACAACGTGACGCGGACCGTCTTCGTCGAGTGTCGCGCCAACTACCGGGAGACCGGGCCTGAAGAGCTGCGTTGCGTCGGTGAGACCGAGTTCGTCGCGGCGATCGCGTCAGCGAGCGCGACGGGGGCGGGTGCCCGAGTCTCCGGCATCGTCGCACACGCCGATCTCCGCCACGAGCGGCTCGACGAAGTGCTCGACGCCCACGAGGAGGCCGGCAGCGGGCTCTTCCGCGGCATTCGCCACGCCGGAGCTTGCGACCCTCATCCCGAGGTGCTCTCCATTCCCGGGCGGGCCCCGGAGGGACTTTACCGCGACGAGTCTTTCCGCCACGGGCTGCGTCGCCTGGGCGAGCGCGGACTGACGTACGACACCTGGCACTACCACCATCAGAACGCCGACTTCGCGGATCTCGCGCGGAGCGCTCCCGAGACGACGATGGTGCTCGACCACTTCGGCACGCCGCTCGGCGTCGGCCCGTACGCCGGCCGACGCCAAGAGATCTACGACGACTGGCGGCGCGACATCGAAGCGATCGCAGAATGCCCGAACGTGGTCGCCAAGCTCGGCGGCCTGGCGATGCCCGACAACGGCTTCGGCTGGAGCGAGCGAGCCACACCGGCGACGTCGGACGAGCTCGTCGAGCAGCACGAGCGCTACTACCTCCACATGCTCGAGCACTTCGGCGCAGGCCGCTGCATGTTCGAGAGCAACTTCCCCGTCGACAAGCTCTCGGTCTCCTACGCGGCCTACTGGAACGCCGCTCAGAAGATCGCAGGCCGTCTGCCCGAAGAGGACCAGATCGCACTCTTCTCCGGCACGGCCGAGCGCGTCTATCGCCTCGGAGCCGCTCCCGGCAACGGATAGGGAAACCCCGCGTCGACGTCAGAGAGGTCCTACAGGAGCATCGGGCACGTCCCCCTATGGGCGCGAGCCACCAGCAGCGAGCATCGTCGAGCCGGTTCGGAGCCGGCGGCTGCATCAACCCTGGAGGCTCACCGCAATGCTTGGCATCGTCTTTTCCGAGTTCATCGAGATGGTCGAAGTCACCTTCTCCGAGGAAGTCGCTGACGAAATGATCGAGGAGGTCGAGAAGGACCTCGCGAGTGGCGGCTCGTACACCGCCGTCGGCAACTACGATCACGTCGAAATGCTCACGCTCGTGACGAAGCTGAGCGAGATCACGAAGGTGCCGATCCCGCAGCTCGTCGAAGCCTACGGCAAGCATCTCTTCGGTCGATTCCACACGCGCTACCCGGCCTTCTTCGAGGGCATCGACAACAGCTTCGACTTCCTGCAGGGCATCGAGGACCGCATCCACTCCGAGGTGCGCAAGCTCTACCCGAACTCCGAGCTCCCGGGCTTCGACCTGCCCGACAGCGGCACGGAGCGCATGGTCATGGACTACTCGAGCTCCCGGCCCTTCGCGCCGCTCGCCTTCGGCCTCATCCAGGGCTGCATCGAGCACTTCGGCGAAGCGGTCGAGGTCGACTGGCAGGATCTGTCGAACGGCGAAGGCACGAAGGCGCGGTTCGTCCTCAGCCGCGCTGCCTGAGGGCCTACGGTGACCGAAGAGAGGATCAAGCGCAGGCTCGAGCGCGAGAAAGCGGCGCGGCGAGAAGCCGAGCAGCTGCTCGAGGAGAAGTCGCGCGAACTCTACCACGTCAACGAGGAGCTCAAGGCGACTCTGGAAGGACTCGAGGTACGCATCCAGGAGCGGACTGCCGAGCTGCAGGTCGCCATGGAGGAGGCGCAGGCCGCGAGCCGCGCAAAATCCGATTTCCTCGCCAACATGAGTCACGAGATCCGCACGCCGATGAACGGCGTCATCGGCGTCACCGACCTTCTGCATCAGACGGAGCTCGACGCCAAGCAGTCGAGCTACGTCGAGACGATCGCGCAGTCCGGCCAGGCGCTCCTCTCGATCATCAACGACATCCTCGACTTCTCGAAGATCGAGGCCGGCAAGCTCGAGCTGCGCCCCGAACCGTTCCGCCTGCGTCAATGCATCGACGACATCCTGCTGCTCATGGCTCCGCGGGCGAGCGAGAAAGAGATCGAGCTCATCCTGCGCTGCCAGCCGGGTCTGCCGACCAGCTTCGACGGCGACGCTCCCCGCATCCGCCAGGTGGTCACCAACCTCCTCGGCAACGCCGTCAAATTCACCTCCGAGGGGCACGTCCTCGTCGACGTCTCGGGCGAGCCCGAAGGCGATGGCTGGCGCCTGCACGTACGTGTCGAGGACACCGGTATCGGCATTCCGAAGGACAAGCTCGACAACGTCTTCGGCAAGTTCGAGCAGGTCGACGAGTCGAGCACCCGCAGCTTCCAGGGCACGGGGCTCGGCCTCGCGATCTCGAAGCATCTGGTTGAGCTGATGGACGGTTCTATCGCCGTCAGCAGCGAGCTGGGCGTGGGATCTACGTTCTTCTTCGACGTCCTCCTCGAGCGCACCGAGGGAGGCGACGCACCGCACAACAAGCTCTCACTCGCAGGTCAGCGCGTGCTCATCGTCGACGACATCGGCGTCAACGGCATGGTGCTCGAGGAGTTGCTCGGCTCCTGGGGAGCAGAGACCGCCTATCGCCAGTCGGGCGCCGAGGCGCTCGCCGAGCTCAGAGTGCCCGGCGGCAAGCCCTACGACCTCCTCATTCTCGACTACCAGATGCCGCAGATGAACGGCCGGATGCTGGCGACGATCGTCGCCTCCGACCCATCGATCGCCGACGTGCCGATGCTCATGCTGTCGTCTTTGGACGCTCCGGTGAGCGACGAACAGCTGCGCGCCGAAGGGATTCAGGCCTATCTGATGAAGCCGGCTAGGGCCGAGGTCGTCTACGAGACGATCTGCCGGCTCCTCGAACGCAGCCCCGACGAGCCCAACGAGGTCAAGACGAGTGGAGAGACCGAGAGCAGCTCTCCGGCAACCGAGATCAGGGTCCTCCTGGTCGACGACAACACGACGAATCGTCTCGTCGCTCGCGAGCTTCTATCGACGCTCGAGTGCTCGGTCGACGAGGCGGATTCCGGCAGCCGCGCGGTCGAGATGGCCGCGAGCAATCACTACGACCTCGTTCTGATGGACATCCAGATGCCGGCGATGGACGGATACGAGGCGACGCGCATCATCCGCCGCTACGAGCCCGGGGAGCGTCGAGTGCCGATCGTCGCGCTGACCGCCAACGCCTTCGACGAGGACCGTGAAAAGGCGCTCGAGGCAGGCATGAACGACCATCTCGCAAAGCCCGTCACCCTCGAAAAGCTGCGCAACCTGGTGGTGTCGGTCGCTGCCGCCGGTAACGAGGCCGACGTCTCGGCCGGCTCGAGCGAAGACAAGGGGCCGTACCCCGCACTCGCCGAGCTCGAGGAGACGATCGGGGCGGAGAACGTCTGCATGGTGATCGAACAGTTCGCTCGTGACATGGACCCTCTGGTCGCTCGACTTCGTGAGCCGGGCGACCAGCTGGTAAGCCTTCTGCACACGCTCAAGGGGTGCTCGGCAAACCTCGGCCTCGACGAGCTGTCGGCCCTCTGTCGTGAAGCCGAAGCGGCCGCGCGCGCTTCCGAGCAGCCGATTCCGGACGACACGGTCGAAGCCATCGAGTCGCTCTACGAAGCGACCAAGGAACGGCTCGGGCGGCTCTACGACTTCGAGCTTCCGAAGCCGCACAGCGTCGCCTGAAGCCGAGGGTCACACAGGACCCGCCCGAGCTCCTCCCGGGACCGCTTCGAGACTCTCGGACGGCAGTCAATCGCGCGTGCCGTCGAGATCCTGGCCGTCCATGCCCGCGTTCATCCGCGCCTGATCGACCAGAGCACGCGCCACGTCGCCCATCTTGGTGGGGTCGTCGATCGGATCGACCGTCGGACCGCGACGCCAGCCCTCGGCGACGGCGAGCACGGAGCCTGAAGCTTCGAAGATCCGCCCGGTGACGTCCTTGGATTCCTCGCTGGCCAGCCAGACGGCGATCGGCGCGACCCAGCGCGGGCTGCGCTGCTGCTTCATCTCGTCGGTGATCTCGCCCGGAACGAGGTCCTCGGTCATGCGGGTGAGCGCGCCGGGAGCGATGCAGTTGACGCGCACGCCGTAGCGCTTGAGCTCGCGCGAGGCGATCACCGTGAACGAAGCGATGCCGGCCTTGGCTGCGCCGTAGTTGGTCTGGCCGATGTTGCCGTAGATACCTGAAACCGAGCTCGTGTTGATCAGACGGGCATCCACCGGCGTGCCGGCCTTGCTCTGATCGCGCCAGTAGGCGGCGGCATGATGCGCCGGGCCGAAGGTGCCCTTGAGGTGCACCGCAATCACCGCGTCCCACTCGGCTTCGGTCATGTTGACGAGCATCCGGTCGCGCAGGATCCCTGCGTTGTTGATCAGCACGTCGAGGCGCCCGAACGTATCGATGGCCTGCTGCACCATCTCCTTGGCGTCGCTGAAGGACGAGACGTCGCCGAAGTTGGCTACGGCCTCTCCGCCCGCCGCCTTGATCTCGTCGACGACGACCTGCGCCGGACGGGAGTCTCCACCCGTGCCGTCTCGTGCTCCGCCAAAGTCGTTGACCACGACCTTGGCGCCGTGCTCGGCCAGCATCAGCGCATACTCCTTGCCGATTCCGTTGGCTCCACCGGTCACGATGCAAACGCGGTCTTCGCACAGTCTGCTCATCTTCAGCTCCTTCGAAAGATCGTCCAGAGCGGCTCTCCGCGTTCCTCTCGGCCGCGGCAAGCGCTCGTTGGTTGCGTCGGCAAGTTACCACCTCGCGCACGCCACGGCTCACGTATGCTCACCCCCGTGCCGAGCCCTCCCGGCTGACCCGGCCATCTTCCGCTCGAGTCCCTAGTTGCCACCGCCCCGACGAAGACGACGCCCTCGCCGCGTCGAGTACCACGACCTCGGTGGGCGCATCGATCTTCACGGCGCGACGCGGGCCGAGGCGCGAGAGCAGCTGCGCGACTTCCTCCAGGAGGCCGTCGCTCTCGGCGAGCACACCGTTCTCGTCATCCACGGCAAGGGCACCGGGACGCTCGCTCGCTTCGTGACGGCCGAGCTCGACGGAAGCCCGCACGTGCGCTCTCACCGGACGGCGCCGAAAGAGCTCGGCGGCGAGGGAGCGCGCGTCGTCGACGTGGAGCTGGGCGCCCTCTGAAGCTCGGGTCGCCGATCAGGGCTCGTCGAAGCTGTAGAGGAAGCGGTCGGTTCTCAGAAAGAGGCGCCCCGCGGCCGCGACGGGCGAGGCCAGGCTGTAGCCCTCGAGCTCGTTGACGGCGAGGACCTCGAACTCCCGACCGAGCTTGACCACCGTGACGGCGCTCTCCTCGCTCACCGCGTACAACTTGCCGTCGGCGACCAGAGGCGACGCGCTGTAAGTGCCGGTCTCGAGACGCTCGGGACCGTAGACGGCCTCGCCCGTCGCCACATCCCACACGGACAGCAGGCCGCGATCCGTGAGCACGTAGAGGAGGCCCTCGTGCACGCTCGGCGTCGGCACGTCCGTCGCCTTGTCGATCTTCCAGGCGACGTCCGGTGCGGTGCCGGCACCGGTCGAAGAAAGGCCCATCAGCGGCCGGACCCGAGAGGGCACCATCAGCATCTCGCCGGAAACGACGGGCGAGGCGACGACGCGGTACATCTTCGCCTTGTCCGGGTTCATTCCTCCGACCCGCCACAGCTCACGCCCACTTTCGAGGTCGTGCCCGGTGACGTAGTCGCCGCCCGTGACGATCAGCTCCTGCGTGCCGCCGCGATCCCAGAGGACCGGTGTCGTGTAGGCGTCGGGAGACTCCATCAACGCGTCGGTCGGTCGCTCGACCCGCCAGACGTTGCTGCCCGTCGCCGCGTCAATCGCGACCACGTAACTCGGATCGTCGGTGGTCATGCCGTGGAGTACCGGGACGTAGAGCACGCCGTCCGCAAGGAGCGGCGACGCGCCGTAGCCGTGGTTGAGGCCGAAAGCGCCGTAGTCCACCTGCAGATTGCGAGCCCAGAGCTCCTTGCCGTCACGGTCGAAGGCCTTGATCACGCCCGTGCCCGCCATGACCCAGACCTTGTCACCGTCGCTCACCGGAGAGGGCGAGCTCATGTTGTGCTTCATGCGAAAGAAGTTGCCGCCACCCAGCGGGCGCTTCCAGACGATCTTGCCGTCCGACGCATCGAGAGCCCACGCCTCGAGCGTGTCGTCCTCGAGCGCAACCGTCAGATAGATGCGATCCCCGACGACGATAGGAGTCGAGCCGGAGCGTCCCGGCATCGCCTGCTTCCACTCCAGGTTCTCCGCCTCACCGAAGGTCAGCGGCAGCCCCGTCTCGGTACTGGTGCCGTCGAAGTGCGGCCCTCGCCACTGCGGCCAATCGGTCTTCTCGGACCCGAACGCCGAACCCGCGATCACGGCCAGCCAGGGGAGCAAGGCAAGAGTGAGAGCTTTCATGAGGATCTCCAAGAGTTGGGCAGAGTTCGCCCGAGCCTATCCCCTCGGTGTCGCCGAGACAGAAGGACTGCCGTCAGCAGACGGAAAGTGGCCGCACAGACTATGATCGGCGGTACTCCCCCCAGCGCGAACCACCGACTCATGACCGATCCGATCCCGTACCGTGCCGACGAGGAGGCCTATCTCGCCATCTACGGCGAGCTGAAAGGGCTTGCGGCGCACTATCTTCGCTCGGAGCGGCCAGATCACACTCTGCAGCCGACGGCCCTCGTGCACGAGGCCTACCTCCGTCTCGGCGATGCCCTGGTGTTCAGCGATCGCAGTCACTTCTTCGCCACGGCCGCACGCGCGATGCGTCACGTGCTGGTCGACCATGCCCGACGGCGCAACGCAGCCAAGAGAAGCGCCACGCGGGTGAGTTTGACGTCGATGGCGCACGAGCCCGAATGGACGCCGGATCTCCTCGATCTCGATCGAGCTCTCGACCAGCTGCGCAACGAGGACACACAGCGCGGGCTGATCGTCGACCTCCACTTCTTCGGCGGGCTCACGGTCCAGGAGATCGCGAAGATCATCGACGCCAGCGAGCGGACGGTCTTCCGCAAGCTCCGCTCGTCGAAAGCCTGGTTGAAGGCCACGCTCGTGCCGAGCGTCGACGCGTCGGCGTAGCGCGAACGGTCATGCTCCGAGAGGACTCGCAGGGAGACTCGCAGACCCCAGATCTCGGGGACGTCCTGCGCGCCTTCGAGCAGCTCTCCGAGCTCGAGGAAGACGAGCGCCTCGAGGCGCTGCGCGGAATCGAGGCCGAAAGCCCGGCTCTGCATCGTGAAGTCGAACTGCTCTTCCGCGCCGAGAGCGACTCTCGCGCGGCGCTCCCCCGAATCGCGCCGCCCGTCGGCGGTGCGGCCGCTTCGGGGACTCAGCTTGGCTCGTACAGAGTGCTGCGCGAAATCGGACGTGGCGGCATGGGCGCGGTCTTCGAAGCACAACGTTCCGACGGAACGTTCGAAGCGAGGGTCGCCGTCAAGGTCATCGGCAACGCCTTTGCCAACGAGGAGCTGCTCGAGAGATTCAAGCTCGAAACGAGCATCCTCGGCAAGCTCGACCACCCCGGCGTGGCCCGCATCCTCGACGCGGGCACCGGAAGCGACGGGCTGCCGTTTCTGGCGATGGAGTACGTCGACGGGCTGCCGATCGATGGCTATTGCGACGCCCAGAAGCTGACGACGAGGCGACGCGTCGAGCTCTTCCTCCAGGTCTGCGAAGCGGTCTCGTTCGCCCACAGGAATCTCATCGTGCATCGAGACCTCAAGCCGTCGAACGTACTCGTCGACGAGTTCGGCCAGTGCAAGCTGCTCGACTTCGGTATCGCCAAGCTGCTCGGCGAGGATGCGGCCGACAGCCTCACGCTCGCCCAGGTCCGCGGGCCCATGACGCCGGCCTACGCCAGCCCCGAGCAGCTGGACGACGGCCCCATCTCGACGACGAGCGACCTCTATTCGCTCGGCGTACTGCTCTTCGAGCTCCTGGTGGGCGAGCCGCCCTTCGACCCGGAGGAGCCCTGGCGGCAGAGCCGCGCCCGAAGCCTGCCGACGCGGTCGCTGGAGAGCTTCCTCGAAGAGCGAGACGCGAACACGCTCCAGCAAAGGCTGAAAGCGCGGGGACTCTCTTCCGTGCGCGCTCTCACCGCGGCGCTGCGGGGAGACCTCGAGAGCATCCTCTCCAAGGCGACTCACTTCGAGGCCGACCGGCGCTACGGCTCCGTAGGCGACCTGTCCGCCGACCTGCGTCGATACCTCGAGGGCCTTCCGGTGCTTGCGCAACCCTTGAGCCTCACCTACCGCGCGACCAAGTTCCTCCGTCGACACGCGGGCGCAACCGTGGCGGTCGGCCTCGTCGTCGCCTCTCTGGGAACTGGCTTGGGCGTCTCTCTCGTGCAAACGCGGAACGCGCAACGCCAACAGGCACTCGCGGAGCGCGCCTCCAGCAAGACCGGGCGCATCAACGAGTTCCTCCTTTCGGTCTTCGAGCGCGCGGACCCGAGTTGGTACGTGAACGCGAGGGCCAAAGGCCCGGACACACGCATCATCGACGTGCTCGAAGAAGCTTCGACGCAGCTCGAGACCGGCCTCCTCGACCTTCCGATCGAGCGTGCCGATCTGCTGAATACGCTCGGCAACGCTTACCGCGCACTCGGCATGATGGGGTCGGCACAGTCGCATCTCGAGCGCGCACTCGAACTGCGGGTCGAGCACCAGGGCGAGGTGCACCCCGACACGGTCGAGACGCTGTACTTCCTCTCCGCTTCTTGCGACGAGCACGAAGAAGGCATCGACTACCTGCGCCGCGCTCTCGCCGCGGAGCTGCAGCTCGCGGAGCCGAGCAGCAACGCCCCTTACCTGATGGCCGATCTTTCGGACGATCTCATCTACGCCGGTCGTCTCGAGGAAGCAGAGCGCCTGCTCCAGAGCGCACGACGCATCGACGCCCGCCCCGTCGCTCAGATCGAGAACAACCTCGCGCTCCTGGCCCTCCACAGAGGTGATCTCGATGGAGCGAACGCGCTCACGGAGACCCACCCCGAGGACCAGCGCGCCCTGGTGACGCGAATGTCGGTGCACTTCTTCCGAGGCGAGCATCGCCGCGTGCTCGAAGATCCGACCCCGGTGACCAGTCGCTCCGTCCTTCAGTCGCGCGACGTGCAGAGGGCCAGGAGCCTTCTCGGGCTCGGACGGATCGAGGAAGCACAAGCGCTTCTCGACCGTTTGCAGGCTCTGGGGCCGACGTCCTTCTCTCGAGGTCGCGACCTGCTCCTGGCCAACGGACATCTCGCCGCTGCCCTCGGTGACAGCACCTCGTGCGAGAAGAACCACGCAGCGGCCCACAGCAACGCTCTCGAGGGTCTCGACTCGACGAGCCGTCTTCTGGAGCTCCAGCTGGAATGGCTCCGGGCGGAGTGCATGGCGGCTGCCGACGACGCATCGGCCGTCGAAGCCCTTCGCGCCGTGGAGCGCGGTTTCGACGGCCACTTCGGGGAGACGACGCACCCCGCGCGCAGCGCCGCGGCACGAGCCGTGCAGCTGCAGGAGCGTCGGGCGGCGAGCCATCCCAACGAGCACCTTCGGCCGTAGATGCCGTAGGAAGATCGCAGACGTGAGAGGAGGACACGAAGTGAGCCTTGCCACAGACCGCCTGGCGCAGCGTCCGGGACCCCGAATCGCGAACCTCACTCTGACCTGCCTCTTCTTGGGGCTCTGGCTCGGCTCTCCCTGCCTTCGGGCGCAGGAGTTCCCCCCTTGGGGCGCGGACGAAGAGCAGATTCTCGAAGCTCTCGAGCACGGCGAGCTGGTTTCACGAGAGCCCATCGGACACGGAGTCACCAAACCCGACCGCGTCGTGCTCCGCTATGAGGGCCGTGACTACCAAGCCGCTTGGAAGACCGTGCAGAAAGACGAGCGCGACAAGCCCTCCGAAAGCTACAAGGCCGAAGCGGCCGCTTACCGACTCAGCCGTCTGCTTCAGCTGAGCCACGTTCCCCCGACGGTCGTGCGGCAGCTCGGTCGTCAGACCGGCTCGCTGCAGTACTGGGTCGAGGGAGTGCAGCCCTTCCACGACGTCGAGAAGAGAATCCCGGGAGCGGCGAAGTTCACCAAGGACTACTCGCGCATGCGCGTCTTCGATCGCCTTCTCCACAACCCCGATCGAAACAAATACAACTTTCTGGTCACCCCCGACGGGCGTCTGGTCTTCATCGACCACTCTCGGGCCCTGTCGTTCGACAGCCACAGCAAAAGCAAGGTCAAGGAGATGCCCTCGACCCTCGATCGGCGACTGCTCGAGCGGCTCGGCGAACTCGACCTCGAGATGCTCCAGGCAGAGATCGGCGATCTTGTCGCCGGCTACCGCATCAGGGCTCTTTTGAAGGAAAGAGACCGCATTCTGCGGCTGGCCGAAGAAGATGTCGCAAAGCGCGGCAAGAACATCCTCTTCGACTGACGTCGTCGAAGCAGCGCCGGAGAGCAGGGCAGCTCCGCGAGTCTTGGACGCGGACGGGGAACAGACTGCCGCGTCGGCCCGCACGTGCCGGCGACGCCGACACCGCGCGGCCGTTCCTCGCAGCAACGCAGTGCGGGAACGCCCTGGTTCGCTCGGGCGAACGAGAGAGCTTCTCTCGGGGAAGCGCGTCGCCTTCGTCCGCCTGGGCGAACGAGAGGAACTTCTCCTTCAAGGAAACGCCTCGCATTCTTTCGCCACAGCGAAAGAGTGAAACGCTTCTCTGGAGGAAACGCGACGCCCTCTTTCGCCACAGCGAACGTGAGGAACGCTTCTCTGGGAAACGCCTCGCCTTTGATTGCCTGGGCGAACGAGAGGAACTTCTCCTTCAAGGAAACGGGAC
>JBCCLJ010000223.1:0-11334 GCA_039026915.1 Acidobacteriota bacterium | reverse complement strand
TGAGGGGACCGCCGATGCTTCGGGCGACGGCCCCCTCGAGTCGCTCACCTCTTCCACGCTCCCGCGCTCTCCATGTCGCGGGTCGCTCTGGCCGCACGCTCGGGGGCGCGCGGTGTAGGTGGGACGACGGCCCTGCCAAGCCGCCGTCCCTGCCGAGATGGGCTCGCCTTCCGATCTCGACGACCGCGTCCTGCCAGGCGCGGTGGAGGTGGGGGCCGCCTCATGTGGCGACGACCCCCGGCGCGCGCAACTCAGGTCCGAAGGAGAGAGGGTCTCCGGACGGTGCGCGCTCGACGCCTGCCCCAGCAGACAGGCGTGTTTGATGCCAGATTGCTGCCACCCCGTCTGCCATCGCAATCGATGGCAAACGCGAGCAAACGATGACTGGGTAGCGACAGCCTTAGACGCATCGCACTTGGGGGCCATCACTTGCCCCCCTCTGCTACGTCTTGCTCGGGGTTGCTACCCTCCGCGCCGGCGGCGCGCTTTAGGCTGTTAACCGCTGTGTCGCAGGTTCGAGCCCTGCTCGGGGAGCCACTTCTTCGCTAGGTGCGAACTTTCGGGCCTGGCGGTTGCCTGGCGGCCGTTCTGGGGCCGTGCGCGATGCGCTGTTGACGGTCACCTGAAAGAGGACCCCGCGGACAGCTGAAAAGGGACCCCCTGGCCGGGCTCCCATGCGCGGGGCCGAGCCCGGCTACGAATCGGCCGTTCCTGCGTCGAGCGCGGCAGGTCGAGGCCCTCTCCGGCGTACTTCTTCTCCAGCCGGTAGTACGGCATGTGGTGATCGAACCGCTCCACGATCAGGTGCGCGAGGAAGCCGCGCCCGAGAAGGCCCTTCTCGAACGGTCGATCGGGCCCCGGCGCGGTTCGAACGCCCTCCTCGCACGAGCGGCACGCGTACTTCACGCGCTCGATGCGGTGCACGAAGGTCAACTCGTTGCGCTCCAGCTCGCGCGACGTCTCGACGCCCATCTCGTGCAGGGCGTGGCCGCACGAGCACACGCGCTGCGATTCCGGCAGCTCGTAGCGGGTCGCAAGCTCTTGGGCGTGCTCGGGGAACTTCTTGCGGCGTCCGCCTTTCTTACGCGGCTTCGGCTTGGTGTACGAGATCGTCGCGTCGAGCGACTTGCGTTCGGCGGTCTCTAGTGCCTCGGCGACGAGCGTCTCGTGGAACAGCCAGCCCTGCTGAGCATGGGCCTCCTCCACGGAGCTGGGACGACGCTTCTCGCTCGAGGGGCCGAACGCCATCCGGCGATAGGCTTCGACGTTGTGGCGGAGTTGCTCGTTCTCCTCGCGAAGCTTGGCAAGCTCGGCGTCGCGTTCAGCGAGCTGCTGTCGCTGCTGCGCGAGGAGCGCTTGAACGTCCTCGATCGTCGCCAGTTTGCTCGCTTCCCCGCTCTTCATCCCCCGCACGTCTCTGTACCTCGATGGACTCGGCGAATCGACGGCGAAGCTGGCCTTTCTTCAACTCGATTCCCTCCAGCAGCATCGCGAGGTCGCCTCGCGTCACGCGCGCGGTTCCATTCGAGCTCGCGCGTGGAACTCGGAACGTGCCCTTCTCGAGTCGTTTGTAGTGCAACCAAAGCCCGTTGCCGTCCCACTGCAGCAGTTTCACGCGATCGCGTGCTCGGTTCAGGAAGACGTAGACGCTCCCGTTCAGCGGATCGCTCTCAAGCTCGCTTCGAACGATGGCGGCGAGTCCGTCGTGAGCCTTGCGGAAGTCGACCGGTTCGCGGTGAGGGTAGATCCGGGTGGACGCCGCGAGCGTCAGCATCCGAACACGGCGACGACCTGGCGCAGCAGCGACGCGTCGAAGCCGTCGCGGACGACGAGGCGGTGACCGCCCGCGAGGACGACCTCGATCGACGCATGCTCCGCGCTCTGCGGATCGTGCTCGACGCACGGCGGAGATCCCTCGTACTCACGCTCGCGGCGGACGCGCGGCTGCCAACGGATCAGCGAGCTGTACGGCACGCCGCTCGCCTCGGCGAGCTCGGCGTAGGTCGGGCCCTCGGATTCCTTGCGCTCGAGAAGTGCCTCGTACTCGGCGCGGGGACGGCGGATGTGCTGCATCCCCGAGATCGTCCCGATCCCGCGCGCGCCGTCCAGGTGGGGCTCATGCGACGGCTACGTCGAGCTGCATCTGCGGCTTGGGGCGTGCGGGCGGATGCCCTGGAGGCTCGGCGCGCAAGCCCAGATGAGGGAGGATCGTCCGCGCGACGATCGGGTCAGTGATGGCCGCAGTTTGATGGTGACGCTCGCCGCACTGCGCCGATCGCGTAGCCAGCGTCGATGCTCAGTGCGTCGAACTCGATCGCTGGTGGTGCTTTGCGCGCCGAGTCACTGGAGGCGGCGCCTCTGGCCCCGTCGAGGGCGGCTCGGCGCGCAAAGTGCCGCCAGTGGACGAGAGGACGCCGAAGGCGGCCGGTTCGGCGTGCTGGGCGTCGAGTCTCGTGACAAGTCGAGGCTAGAACCAGCAGGGAAGACGGCGACGCATATACTCCTCGGCTCTCCGGGGGAGCGGCAGTGGAACGGATGGCAATCAACGATGGCGTCGGAAATGGGGGCCCGTGGCGCCTGCATTCGACTGGCTCACTCGCATCTCGCTCCTAGTACTCGACACTAACGGCGTTGGTCAGCATCGTTGCAGAACCAGGAGCAGACCGACGATAGGCACCCTGAAGAACAAAGGATCCCTGAGTCCTAACCATGCGCCTGATTGTCGGAAAAAAGTCCTGTTCCATCACGAGTGTGCCCGCAGTTGCATTCAAAGCCCTCCGCGGAAGAGCCAAGAATGCGGGCCCAGCGAGACAAGTCCGCCCAACGCCGCCAATCACCACCCCGGAAGAGGGATCGCCTTGGAGAGAGGCCATGAGGAGGATCACATCGCTATCTAATGCATTTGAAACATAGAGGATGTCGCTATCTGCAGAAACTTCGGATTTCGCGCTGAAATCGATACGAAGTCCCACGCCTCCTCCCATTGGCGTTGGCGCGCAAAGGTCCGCGGTGGTTGTCGCGCCAAAAATATACGCAGCATGGGCAGGGCCCGAAGGCTGCGCTATCGAAGCAAACACACGCCCTTCGTCAAGAGAGAACGATAGCCCGAAACCTGCTCCATGGGCAGAAGGTACGCCGAGTGCGGCAGTCTCCTGCGATGGCCATGTGCCGTCGGTGTTGCGATGGAAAAGGAAGATCGCCCCGTTCTTGTCGCCCTCGCTATTAACGCTTCTCCGACTTCCCGCAGCGACAAGATCGCCCTCGATCTCAATGCTGGAACCGAATTGGTCGCTGCCATTCACGTCAACAAAGCCAGTCGTCGGCGCGGATTGCTGAGCAAGGACGAACTGACCGCTCGCATCTCGTTCGTAGATGAAGATGGAGCCCGGACGACTGGAGAAAATGCTCCCTGGGCGCCCGACCACTAGGGTATCGCCATTCAAGGCCAACTCTCTCCCAAAGTCAGAATCTTCTTCAGGATCCGGGCAGTCAATTCTCTGAGTAGGAAGCCAGGCACCGGCGGCTGCCCTCTCGTAAACAAATACCGAGCCAGTGCGAACAGCGACAACGCCGTTGACCACCGCTTGCGTACTCGCCCCGACCGCCAGCACATCGCCGGAGACGTCGACGCGATCACCGAAACGTAAGTTCGCGTGGACCTGATCCGCCGGCGGTGCAACGAGTGAATCTTCGAGGTGCCACCCCGAACTCGCTCTGCGAAAAACGTAGACGACCCCGGAATTAGGAAAAGCTTCGTCGACGAATCGCGCCGCTGTAGCGACGAGCGTTGCACCATCAAGCTTCAACAGGCGGCCAAAGCCGATGTCTACCGACGAGGGCACTTGCAGGAGCGATGCTTGCCAGTGTGGCGAGCCATTCAACCGCCGCTCGATTATATGAACTTCGCCCCGCCCTCCCGTGTTTGGGGCTCCGATCAGGAGCGTCTCGTCGGCGAGCTCTAGGCTGCGTCCGAAATCCCCCACGTCGGAAACTGCCGGCCAGTCGATCTCGAAGTTCTCAACCCAGGAACCAGCCACATAATCGAACACGCTGACACGTGCTCTGTCAGTCGTGAATGCGGGAAGGTAGTGGATCGCGATATGTCGCCCTTGCGCAACAAGTCCGCCGGAAGGGAACCCACCGGCAGACGCCATGAGCGGCGCCAGCTCAACCGCAGGGCTTCTAAAGATGCTTTGCGGTGAAGCTGGCGCGGTGGGCGCAGCAAACGCTGCAATTATTGCAATGGAGAGCATGGTGTGTCCAGGTGCGAGAGATGTACAAAATCGTAGCCCCTACGCCGGACCGAGTCACACCCGATCTCGAAATGATTCACATCCCTTGAGATGGAGCGTCCGGTTCACGGGCCTCGAACGCGCCCATATCGATCGAACCAGCGCCGGGCAGCGACCCGGTGATGAACGAAATATTCACGATGCGGTTCTCGTTTGCTCGATCTAGGGGAAGCAGCGTTGTCGCGGCGTCATCGTCAAGATCGAGCACATCAGGCCCTCTCTCGGCGTCCTTGCCGTTGTCAATGCAGGGAGAGGTGTTGGGGCCGAGCAGGTCAATGCGTAGCCGAAGGTTTCGCGTTGCGGGGTTGATGAAGCGAGGGTCGAGGTCGATAGTATTCGTCTCTGTATAGCGGTCCATCGCAACGGTTGTTGTAAAGTCTGTGCCGACGTCGCTGTACTCAACGGTTGTGACGATTCCAGTGTCCGTGGAGTCCCCTAGCATCGTCATGTCCCGGCCGACCCTGTTATTGTATATGATCGAGTTGAAGATGTCGCAAGTCTGCACTCTCTCCTCGCCGTCGTGGAAGCCGGGTTCGATATGGAAGCCGGCGCCGTTATTGCTTGGCGGGCTGCTGTTCAGTGCCCCGATTCGATTGTACGCGACTGTGCAGTGCTTCCAAACGTGGTTATAGACTCCAGTCGGTCCCGAGTTGTACGGGTCGTAGTAGACTCCACCTCCAGCGATCAGTGCTGCATTGTCGAAGATCAGGCAATTCGCTGCGTCGATTCGTGAGTCGAATTCCATCAGAAGTCCGCCCCCACGTTCCGTTGAAATACCGGTGCCGCCGAGTTCGGCGATAGTTCTACCGTTATCGCGTACCGTGACGTTGGCGAGGTTTACGCGCAGGCCCGACTGGTAGTAAATCCCGGCTCCGTCGCGCGCAAAGTTCTCACGCACGACGCAGTTCTTCATGTTGAGGGTGCCGTTCCCTTTGAGCAGAAAGATGCCCCCGCCTCGTGCACGCGCCTCATTGTTGCGAATAGTCACGCGCTCGAATAGGATGTCTGAGCTGCCTACCAAGTAGACGCCTGCGCCCTCGCGATCGATGGTTGGGTCTGGGCCCGTCGCAAGTCCGTCCTCAATGACGAGTCCATGGATGATGGTGTTCGTAACTTGGTTGGCGTCATGCGCAAGGACATGCCGGACTTGGCCAAATCCAGGAATGGCGCCACTCAAGATTGTCTTGTTGAAGGCGCCATCAGGGGCGTCGATCGCTGTGGTTCCGGTTGGGCCGCCAAGGAAGCCGCCTCGTACTTCGATGCTCTCGAGCCCGTCGATCACAAATGATCGGTCGCGTAGATCGGTTGAACCTATGGGCCAGGTAGCAGTCGTGGGGTTGTACTTGCCTTCGGCGACCAGGACGACGCGTCGGCCGAAGAGGCCTGAAGTTGACTCTGCGTCGTCGATGCCGTCCTGTAGGTCGTTATAGGCGTCAGTCCAGCTCGTTCCGTTGTTAGTGCCCGAAGCGCCTTCATCGACGTAGATGACCAGGTCGGTCCCTTGTGCAGCTGCAATTGCCGGGGTAATCCCAAGAATTGCGGCCCGTAGCGTTTTTCTGTTCATTGGTGATTCTCTGTTGGTTGGAGAGTATTGGCGATATTTGTATCTTCAGCGTTTAACTGTAATTGCAGGGCGTAGCTTGCTGAATTTGCGTCTTTCTGTATGCCGTATCGGGATTCACATAAGCTGAAGCCGCGATCTTGTCAATTCGATGCTCTTGCGGCCGCTCGCGGCCCCAGCAGTGGTGAGTGGGAGGGGCGTAAGGTGGGGCGCAAGGCCTATGCTCACCGCTGCTGCGCGCTGAGTTGAGGTGCGCTCCTGAGTGCCGTATTGAGGTACGTCGCACATGTCGACTGCGGTGCTTCGTGAGTGGAGCCAGCGCGAGCTTCCGAGGCTGCGTCGATGCGCGAGTCGAGCAGCGGCGAGCCGCACGAGGCCAATGAGAATGTGTAGTCAGCTCCGTTCATCTCGGGCGCGGACTCGCTGCGGACCTAACGCCGATCAGTCGGATGCGGGGCGGATCCGCCCCCTCACCGAACAGGTCTTCGCCGGGGTATCCGTCGTATCGCGGCTCCCGACGAGAGCGCTGCACGGGTCGGCGCCGATGCGGCCAGCCGTTCCTCCAGGGAGGGGAGATAGATGCAAGATTGCACCCGGCTGGACGAGCGTTGAACAACTTAGTTCAGCAGGGCTTCTGTTGGGCAGGTGGACCTCCGATCTCGTCGTCTGCCAGCGCTGTTGCGCGCGGTATTGCCGAGCGAAGGAAGGTGAAGGGAGATGGAATCCCAAATAAGTAAGTGTGCTCGGGCATGGCGAGTATCGTCCCTTCTGCGAGCCTGGTCGAATTGCGAGCAGTCCTTGTACGCTAGCATCGTTTGTCGGGTTCACCCGATTGCTCGGAGATCTCGCGAATGCGATCTCTGCGCTGGAGGAGCCTGCCAGCGAGTCCGTGTGTAGTGCGCTGATGTAAGGGGCTGTATGCTCTGGAGATACGTTGGTGTTTCAGATTGGGATTTCGGTTTGGCTGAGGCAGATGTCTTTGTTTGGCGTGCAGTGAGTCTCTTCTTTCTCTCGCTACCACTATGTCTTTTCTGTGTGACCGTCGAATGAGCCCCACCTGGATGGCGCGCGCGGGATCGGGACGATCTCGGGGATGCAGCACATCCGTCGTACCCGCGCCGAGTGCGAGGCGCTTCTCAAGCGCAAGGAATCCGAGGGCCTGGCCTACGCCGAATTCGCCGAAGCGAGCGGCGTGCCGTACAGCTCGCTGATCCGCTGGCTGCCGCGCGTCCGCCGCGAGCGTGAGCATGAGGGATCTTCTTCGTTCGTCGAGCTCGATCCGCAGAGCGCGCAGCATTCGTCGATCGAGGTCGTCCTCGCGGGTGGCCACCGCCTCGTCGTCCGCGACGGCTTCGACGCGTCGCTCCTGCGCCAGGTCGTCGCCGTGCTTGGATGTTGACGCTGGCGGCGTCGACCCGGATCTACCTCCACCGCGAACCGGTCGATTTTCGCAAGGCTCACGACGCGCTCGCGGCGATCGTTCGGGGCGAACTCCAGGACGACCCGCTGAACGGCAGCGTCTATGTCTTCCTGAACCGCGCTCGCGATCGCGTGAAGCTTCTGCAGTGGGATGGCAACGGGCTGTGGCTGCACTACAAGCGGCTCGAGAAGGGCACGTTCCGGATCCCGCGCGCGAACGAGAATGGAACCGCACGCGTGACGCGCGCCGAGCTCTCGATGTTGCTCGAAGGAATCGAGTTGAAGAGAGGCCAGCTTCGCCGTCGATTCGCCGAGTCCATCGAGGTACAGGGACGTGCGGGCGATGAAGAGCGGGGAAGCGAGCAACCTGGCGACGATCGAGTTCGAGCGCTCCTCGCGCAGCAGCGACAGCAGCTCGCTGAACGCGACGCCGAGCTTGCCAAGCTTCGCGAGGAGAACGAGCTACTCCGCCACAACGTCGAAGTCTATCGCCGGATGGCGTTCGGCCCCTCGAGCGAGAAGCGTCTGTAGGGCGACACGACACGATGGCCGTAAGGCGACACGAGTCTCTACGGGTTCGCAATCCGTGAACCCAGGGCCTGCGGACTCGACCTCATGGAGGTCGCCGCATGGCCCGCAGATTGACTCGAGAGGACATCGTGACGATCAAGAGCTTCGCAGGCCGAGGGATGCCGAAGGCCCAGATTGCGCGGCACATAGGTGTGACCGAAGGCGCCGTGCGATACCAGCTTCAGCGCGATCACGCCCGCGGTCCCGGCTGCGGGAAGCCGCGGCGGCTCTCGGCGCCGCGTGCCGAGGTCGAGGCCTGGCGAGCTGCCCAGGCGTCCGGCCCGATCAACCTCGCCGAGCTGCATGCCTGGCTCGAGACCGAGCACGGCTACGACCGGAGCCTGCGCTCGGTACAGCGCGCGTGGCGCGAGTGGTTCGGCGTGCCGAGGAAGCGGGCGCGACGCCGGGTCGAGACGCCGCCGGGCGCACAGGCACAGATTGACTGGGCCCACTTCCCAAACATGACGATCGACGGCAGTGCCGTCGATCTCTACGCGTTCCACATGGAGCTGTCGCACTCGAGGCGCGACGCGGTCGTGTGGTCGGCGTCGAAGAACCAGCTCGCCTGGCTGGCGTGCCACAACGGCGGCTTCCGGCGGCTCGGTGGCGTGCCGGCGACCTGCCGCGTCGACAACAAGAAGACGGCGGTCGTTCGCGGCGCCGGCCCGTGGGGCACGATCAACCCCGCGTACCAGCGCTACGCGGCACAAGCGATGATCCACATCGACCCCTGCAGGCCGCGCACGCCACAGGCCAAGGGCAAGGTCGAGCGGCGGATCCTCACGCAGCGCGCGTCGGAGGATCCGCGACAGCGTCGATGGCGTTCGATCGACGAGCTCCAAGAGTGGACGGACGAGCGCATCGAGCGCTCGGACCGGCGGCGGCAGTGCCCAGCGACCGGCACGAGCGTGTGGGAGGCGTGGCTCGTTGAGCGGAACTCGCTCACTCCGCCGGATCACCTTCCCGAGCCGTTCGACGTCGAGGTCCGGCGCGCGGTCGCGATCGATTGCCTCGTCGCCTTCGAGGCGCATCAGTACTCGGTGCCGTTCCGCCTCGTCGGCCAGGACGTCCTCGTGCGCGGTTGCCACCGCACCGTGCAGATCGTCTACGGATCGACCCTCGTCGCCGAACACCCGCGTGGAACAGCGAGGCGGCTCGTGATCGACAGTCGCCACTTCGACGGCGAGGACACCGACGACATCGTCGCTCCCACTCCGCTGGGCCGAGTCGGCCGCGTCCTCGACGACGCGATGCGCGAGACGACCCAGGTGCGCTCGATCGAGCTGTACGCGCGACTCACGTAGGTCCAGCGATGACGCCCTCGTCGTCCAAGTCGACCTCGCCTCGGCTCAACGTCGACGAAACGCGCGAGAGGCTTTCGAAGCTCGGGCTCGATCGGGCCGCAGAGCTGCTCGAGAGCCGGTTGGTCGCTGCGGCGAATGCCGACGAGCCCCCGCACCGACTGCTCGACGCGCTTCTGCGCGAGGAGCTCGAGTCGCGCGAGGAGCGTCGGATCCGTACGTCGCTGAGGCTGTCGGGACTGCCAACGGGTATGACGATCGACGGTTTCGACTTTGCGTTCCAGCCGGGGATCGAGCGCGCGAAGATCGAGACGCTGGCGACGTGCACGTGGATCCGCGAGCAGGAGACCGTGCTGCTGCAGGGCCCGCCGGGCGTCGGGAAGACACACCTCGCGGCGGCGATGGGCGTTCGGGCGATCGAGGCTGGCTTCAGCGTCGCCTTCTATCGCTTCGAGGAACTCGTGGCAGCGCTGCGGCGGGACGCGGAGTCGGCACCGGCCCAGCTCCGGCGACGCAAGTACGTGAACACGTCGCTGTTGATCATCGATGAGATGGGGTTCGAGCCGATGGACCGGTTGGCAGCGAGCCTGATCTTCCGCCTCGTGAGCTATCGGTACGGGCGGGGCAGCGTGCTGATCACGACGAACAAGGGCGTGCAGGAGTGGCCGGACCTGTTCGCGGGCGACGAGGTGCTCGCGACGGCGGTACTCGATCGGCTGTTGCACCGCGCTCACGTCATCAACATCAAGGGACGGAGCTACCGGCTGCGCGAGCTGGAGGAGGCGATGACGCCGCCGCGATGACCGGCGGCCTTCCGCGCGGCAAGCCGCACGGCCCTCCTGGGAGGCTCAAGCGGGAGAAAATTCTCTTCAGGTGAGGATTCGGGGGCTACCGCCCCCGGACCCCCGTACAGGACGGCGGACGTCGCCGAGCCCCCCCTCATAGCCGAACCACCCGTAGAAACTCCTGTCGCCGTAGCCCGCAGAAAGTCATGTCGCTTGACAGCGTAAGCCTCCCTGCCATGACACGCCCCCGACGTCGCGCGATCGCGCTCCGCGGGTCCCTGACCGCGCTCGCGCTCCTGCCCGCCCTTGGCTGCAGTCGGGCCGCGGCGGACGATCCGGGTCTGTGGGTCGGCAGGTACGGGGGGACCCGCTTCGCCGTGCATACGCTCGAGCTGCGGCCCGACGGCACGTATCGCTCCGTGATCTGGCAGCAGCTCGTGACGGCCAGCGGCTGCGGTGGACCGTTCGTCGGGGACGGGGTGTCGGAGGGCGCCTGGTCGACGGGCCTCCGGCGCGTGGCGTTCGAAGTCGAGGGCCAGACGAATCAGTTCGGTGCGCCGCTCGAAGGCGCCCGCCTGGTCTCCGAGGACGGGACGTTCCGGCTCCATCTCGCCGACGGGGAGGTGCTCCCGATGGCGTGGTCCGGGCGCTGACGTCTCCCCGCGCCCCCTCGCGTACTGCCCCATCGCTCGGCTGACGCCGTCTGGGGCCCTTATGGGCCGATTCAATCTGATCCCATGCCAGGCGAAGCACAGGGCTTCGGCGCAATCGGACATTCGAGATCGAGTCGCCTCAAGCGATTAGGATTACAAACTCCCGCTTCCCGCTCCCCCACCGTGTTCGCAACCTCGCTCCGCTCGGGGAGCCACTCTTTCGCCAGTTGTGGAATTGGGGGGCTGGGGGTGAACGCGGGGCGATTCGGGGAGAGGCCGAAGTGAGTTCGGTCGCGCCGGTTGCGCCCGAGAGTGAGTCGCGGGCAGAGCGGAGAGGCGGTCTCGAGAGTCGTCCTGAGAGATAGTCGGAGCGACCGGAGCCAGCGCCCAAGTTAGGATCACGTTCCCGAGTCAGGTGCGGGCACCCCGACCCCGATGAAGCGCAAACGACGCGAGGTCGTCCGACCACGCGATCCGCAGCGCCGTCGAGCCCGTACCGAAGCGGTTCGAGTGCTCCATCCCCGCCGGCTTGAACACGCAGCGGCCGGACGCGGCGTGGAGCGTCTCGCCCCACAGCGCCTCCTCGTAGTCACCCGCCACGACGAGTTGCAGGTACGGCCGCTCGTGCGCGTGCCGCTCGACGCGCGCACCGCGCTCGTGCCGGAGCGGGTCGACCGAGAACCGGTGCCCCCGCGCGCTCGCCACCTGCCTCGCTTCCATGCGGAGCACGAGAGTGCACGGCAGTGCGCACGC
>JBCCLJ010000222.1:0-11342 GCA_039026915.1 Acidobacteriota bacterium | reverse complement strand
TGGAGCGTCTCTAGGGGTGGCCTGCATGTGTGGCACGGAACGTCGAAAGAGAGGGCGCCAGTCTGGCGCGAACGTCGCGTCAAGCGACGGTGAAATCGCGTCGAAAGTGCGATCCGGCGGGACGGTACGGAGAGGCCTAGCCTCTCCTCCACAACGGTCGAAAGCAAGGTCCGTTCCAGACTTCAGGGGGCGATCTGCATTCGCCGCTAGAATCGATCTTCACGAAGACGCAGGCCACGAGGAACCCAACCACGAGCCGAAAGCCGTGATGCAGAGCGAGAAGATCCTGGTCGTCGACGACGACCGCGCACAGACTCATCTGATCCGGTCTTGGCTCGAGAAGGCCGGCTTTGAAGCGGTCGCTTTTTCCAACGGCGAGGACTGTCTGCACGCGCTGCCCCAGACCCTTCCCACGGCCGTATGCCTCGATCTGCACATGCCGGGTCTTTCGGGACTCGAGACGCTGCAGCGCATCCGCAGTCGCCATCCGGCGCTTCCGGTCCTCATCCTGACCTCGGACGACCAGGTCGAAACGGTGATGAAAGCCACGAGGCTCGGAGCCTTCGACTATCTGACCAAGCCGGTTCAGGAGACGGCGCTGCTGAACCGTCTCAAGAACGCGATCGAGAGCTACCGCATGTCGCTCCGACTCGCCGGCCTCGAGCGGGAGGCGAGCGGCGAGGGCTTCGCTGGCATGGTCGGTAACTCAGCGTCGATGCAGGCGCTCTTTCGCCAGATGGACCGTCTGTCGCAGTGCGACATCACCACTCTGATCCAGGGGGAGAGCGGCACCGGCAAGGAGCTCGTTGCCCAGGCGATCCACGAGCAGAGCTCACGCCGTAAAGCGGAGTTCGTGGCGGTCAACTGCGCTGCCATCCCGGAGACCCTGCAGGAGTCGGAGCTCTTCGGCCACGAAAAAGGGTCGTTTACCGGCGCCGCTGACCGGCGCATCGGCCGCTTCGAACAGGCGGATGGCGGCACGCTTTTTCTCGACGAGATCGCCGAGCTCTCCGCGCCGGCACAGGCCAAGCTGCTGCGCGTCTTGCAGGAGCGCACCTTTCGACGCCTCGGCGGCAACCGCGAGCTCTCTTCGGATTTTCGCCTGGTGGCGGCGACCCACCGCGACCTGCAGGAACGGGTCGCCGAGAACCAATTCCGTGAAGACCTCTACTTTCGCGTCGCCGTCTACGAGATCGAAGTCCCGCCCCTGAGGCAGCGGCAAGGGGACACCGCCGCGCTCGCACGCCACTTCGCGGATCGCTACGCGGGGCGCGAGGGCCGCAACACTCCGACTCTGGCGCCCGATCTCCTGGGCGCGCTCAGTTCCTATCGCTGGCCCGGCAACGTGCGCGAGCTCGAGAACGCGGTGCAGAGAGCGCTCGTCGCGTGTGACGGAGTCGTGCTCAGCGCGCAGCACCTGCCACCGCGTATCCTGCGCGAGCTGGAAGTTTCGGGAGGAGTCTCTTCCCTACCGCTCGAGTCGAAGGAAGATCATGTGCCTCTGGTGGACGCTGCGGGAGCAACGCGCACGCTCGACGAGATCGAGCGCGACGCCATTCTCTCGGCGGTCGAGCGGCTCGGAGGGAATCTCTCCAAAGTCTGCAAGGAACTCGGCATCGGCCGCACGACGCTCTACCGCAAGCTGCGAAAGTACGGCGTGCACGACGAGGACGAGTAGCTCGGGACGAGCAGGCCCGGCGCGTGCTGGCGGTATCAGGACTGGATCGGACCGGACGGACAGGCGAACGGGTCCGCCTTGCCGGGAGCGTTGCACACCGTCGCTACGGCCTCGAGCGGCTCTCGCGAGACGATTTCTGGACGTCGGTACGGGCGCTTCCGCGGAGGCTCGTTCGAGGTCTTTTCGCGGGGTCGATCCGGGCGGTTGGCGTCAGTCAAGGCGAAGCTCCTGTGGGGGCTAGAAGAGAGCAGATCTCCTGAGCGGAGAAAGACGAGGCTCAGTGGCCTTCGGACGGCTCCGATTCTAGCAAGACGGCGGATTCGCCGACGCGGGGCGGAGGACAGATGACCGCGAGCAGACCTGCAGCGACCACCGGTTCCAGAGCGGAGGCGATGCGTGCCAGCGAGCTGACGACGTGAGCTTCAGGATCCAGGTAGGTCACGAAGTAGATCCCGACGTACGCCGCCATCTGTGCGCAAGCGAGCCCGAGCAGGAGCAACGGCCCACGGTTCCGCCGCCAGCGCAGCGCGGCGACGCCGAGGGCGGGCGGCACGAGCAGCCAGAGTCCGAAGACCTCGGGCCGCGCCAGCTCGACGAAGACCGGACTCAGGACGCTGAACGGATCGTCGAGCCGTCCCCCGAGGCGACTCTGCCAGTCACCCGAGGTGAAAGGCGTTCCGCCGCTCGGCGTGAGACCTCTCGCGGTTGCCAGCAGAGCAACGGTCAACGCGGCGCGGGGCGCCCGGCCGCCGGGAACGGTGACGAGCCAAAACAGGAGCAGGAGGAGGGCGAGCGGCAGTCCTTCGTCCTTGGTGAGAGCCAGAGCGACGAGGCCGAGAGGAGCGAGCGGGTTCATCGACCTCGAGCTCTTCTCCACTTTCCCCGCGATGAGCCAGCAAACGAACAGCAGCGTCTGAGCCAGAGAGACTTCGGCCAGCCCGAGCCCTTCAGTGCTCCAAGCCAGCGGAAGGAGCCAGGTGAAGGCGGTCGTCGCCGCGGCCCCATGGCTCGAGGCGCCGACCCGTCGTGCCAGCTGACCGGCCAGCAGGCCTGCGGATGTGAGCCCGATGAGGTGCAGGACCTTGACCTGCTCCGGCCCGAGCAGAGCTCCCCCGATCACCACGTTCCAGGCCGCCGGGAGCCCCAGCGGATACTGCGGAGCCGCGACCGAGCGCTCGGCCAGCACTTCGAGAGCGCGTGACTCGAGCAGGAGTCGGCTCTTGAAACCCCAGATGGCCCAGTGATCCCAGGACCAAAGAGGAGCGAGCACGACCTTCCAGACCGCCATCCCCCACGCCGCGCAGCAGAGTCCTCGAAGGCCGAGTTCGATGGCCCCGACGTCCTCGCTGCGTCGGATGCCGGGCTGGAGTTCGATACGCGGCCTTCGCCAGGCAAAAACGGCGATGGCCACGATCCAGGAACTCCATGCGAAGCCGGACCCCACGGGGAGTCCCAAGGAGGCAGCGAAGCCTCCGACACAGAGCCAGATGCACCAGCCGCAGGCCCAGGCGGCGGGAAGATCCCTCGGCCGGCGAGCAGGAAGCAGACTGATTCCGAGCGCAAGAGTCGCCGCACATCCGAGTCCGAGAGCCAGCCAATCCGCGACGTTCATCGCCTGCCACGAGTCCTCCATCGGGCGAGGCGCTTCGGATCCGGCAGAACCGACCTGCTCGGACGCGTCGTACAGCTCGACCCGGGATCGCGGCGCGAAGTAGCGCGCGACGACGTCGGCGAGCTCGCTGCGCATGCCTTCGGGAACCGGCACCCGCAGCATCGGCGGATCCCCCGCAGCGTTTGGTTCACGCGCCAACCGGTCGATCAGGGCTGCCCGACCCTGCGCGGGGTCGGTCGCCCAGGCGTACCAGCGGCGCTCCGTGTGCGTCGTCGGCTCGAACCCGCGCATCAGCAGCGATTCGGCTCTCAGGGAAACGAGCACGGCCGCGAGCGCCAGCCCGACAACCAGCGCTGCAGAGCTCGGCTTGCTCAGGTGGTCTGGTCGCCGCTTCATCGGCAGGAATCGTAGCAACGCCGCTCGCCGCCGACAGCGGCAGGGACGCGCTATGATCGCGCTGGTTTCTCGCACCCGTTTCGTCTCTTCTGCGCCGGAGCTCTTCCGGGCGGTGTGCGGCTGCCTACAGGGGGGAAGGAAACATCTTGAAGCTGAAAGTCGAGCCCGCCGACGGCCCCGAGTTCGAGCGCACCATCGACAACGAATCGCTGGTGATCGGACGCGCATCCTCTTCGGATCTGGCGCTCGCGGATCCGTTCCTCTCCCGGCACCACGCCCGTCTCTACCGCGAAGGCGCCGACCTGATGGTCGAGGACCTGGGTTCCCGCAACGGCACCGAGGTCAACGGCCGAGCGATCACCGGACCGACCCGGGTGCGCGCGGGCGACACCCTGCGCGTCTCCGGCAGTCACATTCGTCTGGTCGACGAGACCGAGGCGAAGACGGTCGAACCGAGCACCGAGAGCGACCTCTTCTCCACGATCTTCCGCCCGGCGGCAGAGCTGATTCGCGAGGTGGAGACCGACACCAGCCAGGTCGGCGTCGGCACCGAGGAGCTGCGTCGCTACGCCGATCGGTTGCGCCTGCTCAACGACATCCATGAAGCCCTCGGCCGATCGATGGAGATCGACGACCTGCTGCACCTGATCCTGGAGAGGGCCTTCGAGCATCTGCAACCCGAGAACGGCACCATCTTCCTTCGCGAGGACGAGGGCTTCCGACGGGCCGCCTCGCGGCCGCTCGAGGCGGAGAACGAGATCCCGCTGTCGACTCATCTCGTCGAGGAGGTCTGCGACAAAGGCATGGCGGCCCTGGTCCTCGACGCCGCGACCGACGCCCGCTTCGAGCACGCACAGAGCATCATCATGTCCGGCATGCGCTCCGTGCTCGCCGCGCCGCTGCTCGACCAGGACCGCAGCCTCGGCATGATCGTCTTGAGCTCGAGCGCCGCCGTGCGACAGTTTCAAGAAGAGGACATGGAACTTCTCGCCTCTCTCGCTTCGGTCGCCGCGCTCAAGATTCGCAACGCAGCCCTCGCCGAAGAGGCCGTCGCGCGTCGCCGGCTCGAAGAGGACCTCGCGCTCGCCCGCCGCATCCAGGAGTCGCTGCTGCCCCCGGGACTCCCGGACTGGCAGGGCTTCGAGCTCTATGCGATCAACCAGCCATCCCGCGGAGTCTCCGGCGACTGGTACATGATCTCGGTGCGCGAAGGAGACGAGCTCGTCCTGCTCTGCGCCGACGTCTCGGGCAAGGGCATCGGCGCCGCGCTTCTGACCGCTTCGATGGAGGCGCTCTCGGCCGCTCCGATCGAAAGCGGCTCGCCACCGGACGAGATCTGCACCCAGCTCTGCCGTCGACTGCATCGCCGGAGTCCGCCCGAGAAGTATGCGACCGCTTTCCTCGCCGTGATCGACGCGGACCGCGAGAGACTCACTTACACCAACGCAGGGCACAACCCGGCGCTCGTGGCTCGCGCCAACGGCGAGGTCGAGGAGCTTCAGGCCTCCGGCATGCCGATCGGGCTGATCGCGGATGCCGAGTACACGCGCTCCGAGGTCAGGCTCGGCTCGGGAGATCTGTTCATGATCTATACCGATGGTCTTTCCGAGGCGGAAGATCCCGACGAGGAGCAGTACGGCGAAGAACGGCTCATCGAGTTCACACGTGATCACCGAACTCTTCCCTTGAACGACTTCGCAGAGAAGCTCCACAACGAGATCGAGAGCTTCACCCACAACGCACCACCCACCGATGACCGCACTCTCTTGCTCGCCCGCAAGACCTGACCCGACGCCCCGCCTCGCAGTGCCTCCGGAGCTCCCGTGACCACCGAAATCGAGACCACTGAATCTCCATCCCTCGGGGACCTCGCCCAGCGCGTCGCCCTGATGTCCTGGGTACCCCTCTTTCCGATCGGCTTCGTCGCTCTGCTGCTCGGTCTGCTGACGCTTGCCCGCGGCGGAGATCGCCGACAGGGACTGCTCGCGGCCGTCCTCGGTGCGATCACGGGAACCGGTTGGTTCGCCCTGCTCCTCTGGTTCCTGCTGCGTAAGATCGAGTCACCCTGACTCGACGGCCCAGAGCAGATGACCCAGCCGATCGATCCGATCCGATCGATCTGAACCGGCCGCCCGAGCCGATCGCAGCGGCCCGGCCGAACCTCCTGAGACCGGCGCCCAGCGTCGCGGCTTGGGGCACCGTCCTTCCTGCACCCGGCGGGGTGACGGCAAGGTCGCCGACGACGTTCGCCTCTTCTCCTCCTGAACCCATTAGCAGACCGTTCGCACCGAGCGGTCGCACCAGGAGGAACGATGCAGTCTTTCGCCGTCCGCGATTCGTCCGAAAACCGGCCCTGGTCCCGGCACCGCCTCGGTGCCGGAGCGGCCGCTCTCTCAGAAGGGTCCGAGCCCGCTTGGGCCCGGCGCACCAAGTGGGCGCTGCTCGTGGTGGCCCTCGTGCTCGTCGCCGGCACCCTCTTCGAGCTCTACCGAACGCTCCTCGTACTGGCTCAGTCTCCGGTCGCGATCGTCACCACTCTTCCTCCGCTTGCCGTCCCTCCCGATCCACCAGCGGCTCGCCCGCGCAACGATTCCGGGCCGGAACTTGCGACCGCAAAGACGGTATCCCCGTCGCCCAGCGGCAGCGAGCCCGCGTTCGAGGCGGCGAAGCCCGAACACGAACTGCTGCGAGTCGAGGAGCTACGTCGCCTGCGGCGGATGCTGGAGCGCTCCGTGCGCACCAACGCCCCGAGACCGACGGTGACGCCGGCCTCGTCGAATCACCAGGCACTCCTGCCGGGCATCGCCCGCACCGCCGCGCCGCGCCGATCGGCGCTCCGAAGGTCTCGTCCGGAGCAGGCGCTTCGGATCGTGAGCGGGCCCCGCGTGCGACTCATCGGCGCCGATGCCCTGGTGGAGGTCGAGGTCGAGAACCGTCTTTCCTCCCGCTTTCAGCGTACCGTCGCTCTCGAGCTTCTGGTCGACGGCAAGCAGCGGCAGCGGCGGCGGATCGTTCTGCGCATTCCGCCAGGCTCGCGGCTCCATCTTTCCGAGCGGTTCTCCACCACACTGCCCGACGGCACCTACTCTGCGCGCTTGACCGTGCCGCCCCTGGGTTGAGGAGGTTCGTCAGCCCCGGGTTGCTTGCTCCAAGGCGAATCGACTACTCTTGCGCTGGCCACTCCGGTGGCTACTCATCGAGACCGGCAGAGGGATAGGCCCGTTGAAGCCGGGGCAACCTTCGACCTCGCACGTCGAAAGGTGCCAACTCCTACGGGGCGGCGAACGCCGTCACCGAGAGATGAGTCAACGGACAGACGCTCGGTTTCGTGCCCCCTGTCCGGCGACAAGCCTCGAGGACCGTAGCGAGTCTCGAGAGTTCCGTCGAATCAGCTCCTCGGAGCCCGATGAACTCTTTTCGGTCTCCGTCTTCTCCGGAAGCCGGGACCGACCCATGGAGACTCCTCATGAACCAAGAACATCTGAACAGCTCGTCCACCGCGACGGGTGAAGAACACACGGGCAGCAGCCCCCGGCGAACGGACCGCACTCTCAGCCCCGCCACTCGCACGGTCCGAGCGAGCCTCGAGAGCGACGAGCAGCACGGCGCGGTCGTGCCGCCTCTGCACCTCTCTTCGACCTTCACGTTCGAAGAGTTCGGTCGCCCCAGAACGTACGACTACACGCGCTCGGGCAACCCGACGCGCGACCAGCTGGCCGGCGCGCTCGCCGACCTGGAAGGCGGTGCCGGTTGTACCGTCACCTCTTCGGGAATGGCCGCGATCACCGCCGCGGTCCACCTCTTCGAGCCGGGCTCCACGGTCCTGGCCCCGTGCGACTGCTACGGCGGCACACACCGCCTGCTCTCGCGGCTCCACGAGCGCGGCCAGATCGTCGTGCGCTTCGTCGACCTCAAGAATCTCGGCCGGGTCGAAGAGGAGCTGCGAGCCGGTGCGCGCGCGCTCTGGGTCGAGAGCCCGAGCAATCCTCTTTTGAGGATCGCCGATCTTCACGAGCTCGCGACTCTGAGTCGTCGCTACGAGGCACTGCTCTGCGTCGACAACACGTTCCTTTCGCCGGTGCTTCAGCGCCCGATCGAGTTCGGCGCCGACGTCGTCGTGCATTCGACGACCAAGTACCTCAACGGTCACAGCGACGTCGTCGGAGGCGCCGTCATCGCTCGCACGAACGAGCTGGCGGGGCGCGTCGCCGAGTGGGCCAACACGCTCGGGCTGACGGGGAGCCCCTTCGACAGCTACCTGACCCTGCGCGGCCTCCGCACGCTGCAGGCAAGACTCCGTCTGCACGAGTCGAATGCGATCCGTGTGGCACGCACTCTGGAGCGGCACCCCGCCGTCGCCGAGGTTCTCCACCCCAGCCTCGAGAGTCACCCCGATCACGCACTCGCCCGTCGTCAGCAGGACGGTTTCGGGGCCATGATCAGCCTGCGACTCGAGGGGGGTACGGATGCCGTGCGCACTCTGGTCGAGAACCTCTGCTGCTTCTCGCTGGCCGAGTCGCTCGGCGGCGTCGAGAGCCTGGTGGCCCATCCGGCGACGATGACGCACGCTTCGATGCCCAAGGAAGCCCGAGACGCCGCAGGAATCTGCGACCGTCTCGTACGCCTCTCTGTCGGGATCGAGGACGCTGAGGACCTGTGCGCAGATCTCGAGCGGGCCCTCGACCTCATCGCGAGGAGGCCCACGAAGGCCCGATCGACCCGGGTCCAGTCGAACAAGACCCGACCGCTAAAGGTCAAGACGACGAGCGCAGAGCCGCCGAAGGCCGAAGCACTTCAGCTCGCCGGCTGATGCGTGCGGCCGCCGATCCGCAGAGCGGGTCGGCGGTCAGCGCTGCAGCGCGAGATCGACGATCCGTCGGCAGAGCTCGTCGAAGTCGCAGCCCGAAACGGCCGCCGACTGCGGTAGAAGGCTCGTCTCGGTCATGCCCGGCAGGGTATTGGCTTCGAGACACAGCAGGCGACCTTCGGCGTCGAGGCGGAAGTCGATGCGACTGTAGTCGCCAAGACGCAGCGCTGCGTGCGCGCGCAGTGCCATTTCGCGTGCCTCCTGCGCCAGGCCGTCGTCGATCTGAGCGGGAAAGATCTCGCGCGCTGCCCCGGGCGTGTACTTCGACTCGAAATCGAAGATGTCACCCGGTGCGACGATCTCTCCGACCCCGAGCGCCTCGCCACCCAGCACACCGACCGTCAGCTCTGCGCCCGAAGCGAAGCTCTCGAGCAGGACCTGATCGTCGAAACGCAGCGCATGACCGATCGCCTCGTCCAGCTCCCGCTCAGCCCGCACGATGCTCAGACCTACGGTGGAGCCCACTCGTGACGGCTTGACGATGAGCGGCAGTCCCAGGGCACCCACCGGGTCGCTCGCCGGCCAGTTCAACCAGTCCGGAGTCGGCACGCCTGCCGAGCGCAGCAGCGTCTTTGCGACGCTCTTCTCCATCGCCAGTGCGCTGCCCAACGCAGAACTTCCCGTGTAGCGCAGCCCGGCCAGATCGAAGAGCGCTTGCAGTTCGCCGCCTTCGCCTTGACGACCGTGCAGGACCAGGAAGAGCGCGTCGGCGTCCTCGAAGACCCCGTCGGCGACCAGCTCGGGCAGGTTCTCCCTTTGCGCCAGGATCTCCAGCTCGGTGGCACTCGGCGGAGCGGTGCCCACAGACGTTCCGAGAAGCGACTCCTCCGCGGAGGCCGCCACCGGCCCGCCGCACGTGTCGACCACCCGAACGGCGAAACCACTGCGCCGCAGTGAGGCCACCACTTGGCCCGCGCCGGCCAGGGCGACGGTCCGCTCCGGCGTCGACCCGCCGGTAACCACTGTGATTCGCGTCTTCATGCCGTGCAGTCTCCCGGAGGATTCTCCCCGAGCCCGGCGTCCGCGCCAAGGACCGGTTGTGCGGTTGATCCTCCGCCGTCACCGTGTCCTTCCCGCGCCAGGACTGTGACGAAGCCGTGGCACGAGTCGCCCGCGTGCGCCGTCGAGAGCCGGCTGCCGAGAGAACTTGAACGTGACTCAGGACGGAGATCGCAGCCAGGGCCTGAACAGTCGCTGCAGAAGCGGCATGACCACGTAGGTCATGAGCACGACGATGCAGGCGACGGCCGCAGGCACCAGCACCAGAGGGTGCCCAGGAATCAGTGCCTCGAGGGCAGGCGGAATGAAGAACACCGCGCCGAGCAGCCCGAGAAAGGTCAGGAGAGCCTGCTGGTGACGCGGTGGCGCCGAGCAGCGCTCTTCTCGCGAAATGGCTTGCTTCGACATCTCGAACGTTCCTTTTTCGGGCGCTCGCCCCGTTGATTTCAGGCCAAAGACGCGCTGGCAGACGCCGCGTCACGCACCTGAGCGATCAGCGTCGCCCAGTCCATCCCAAGGGCACCGTAGACTTCTGCGGCCTCGGGTCGAGCGTTGTCGCCCAGAATCTCGACCATCAGAGTCGCGCCATCGGCGACGACGACGCCGCTCTGGGCCAAGCGCAGGAGTCCCGCCTCGCGCTTCGTCGTGCTGAAGGTTCCGCAGGCATCGACGGCAATGTAGGCCTCGTAGCCTTCTCTCGCCGCACGCATCGCCGGGAAGGCCGCGCAGACCTCGAGCGACAAGCCGGCGAAGATCAGCTTGTTGCGACCCGTCGCCTCGATGGCCGCCGCGACCCGAGGATCATCCCAGGCGTTGACCGTCGTGCGATCGATGAACGCCTGCTCGGGAAGAGCTGCAACGAGTTCCGGAATGGCGGGCCCCCAGAGAGTGTCGGACGAGGTCGTCGTGGTCACGATCGGCAGGCCAAGAGCCTTCGCGGCGAGAGCGAGACCGACGATGTTGTGCTTGAGCTCCGCAATCGAGTGGTCGCGCACTCCGGTCATCAAACCAACTTGGTTGTCGACGAGCACGAGGGCGGCGTTGGTCGGGGTCAGAGGCTCTGGGTTGAAGGGCTTCAGGTTCATCCTGGTTCTCCTTTGTTCTTGGTTCGTTGTCGGACGGCTCAAAAGGCCGGTGATCCACGGAGCGAGCCGAGCTCGCCGGCCTCGTAGGCTGCAGCGACGGCGTCGAGCTCTTCTGTGGTGCTCATCACGAAGGGTCCGCGCTGAACGAATCGCTCTCCGAGCGGCTCACCCTGGAGCAGCACGAGCTGCGCGCCTGCCTCGCTGAGCAGCTTCAGCGTCGCCGTACGGTCGTTACCCCGCACGGCCAGCGCATCGCCGGGAGCTAGACCCACGACCGAGTCGCCGGCGACGATCCGCGCCTCGCCGCGAATCGCATGGATCCAAGCGTTGAAGCGCTCCGGAAGCACGTGTGCGAAAGCGCCGCCCGCCTCGAGATAAGCGTCGAGAATGGTCAGCGGCAAGGCAGGAGACGCAAGGCCCGACACCTCGTTGCTTTCGCCGAGGACGACGCGGACGCGGTACCGATCAGCGCGAAGCTCCGGCATTTCATCGGCACGCACGAGCAGCGACTCCGGTGCATCTTGCCGGGCCGCCGCGGGCAGATTCACGAAGATCTGCAGTGCGTGAGTTCTGGCACCGACTCGCGGGGCTTCGTCGTGCACCGCGCCACGACCCGCTTTGAGCCAGTAGAGATCCCCAGGATCGAGGTCGACGTCGACACCGAGAGAGTCGCGGTTCCGGAAGTGGCCCACGCTGTCCTCGAAG
>JBCCLJ010000221.1:0-11347 GCA_039026915.1 Acidobacteriota bacterium | reverse complement strand
TCGATGAGGGCCTGACGGTACTCGGGGCTCTCGGCTGCGAAGTTGCGGATGATGTCCTCGATCTCGCCGCGGGTGATCTGCTCGCTCATGGTGTGTTTCCTTTTTCCTGGTGGCCGTGAAGGCCGTGTGTTTGTTTTCTGAGGGTTGGCGACTCGGTGTGTTCCGTGCCGCGTTGGGAATCCTTAGAGCGAAGGCCGTGCCAACTTTGCAAAATCGGCCGAAAGCTCAGTGTTCACCGGCGTTCCGGTCGGTTTCTCCGAGAGCAAGTGGCCATCGCGGGTCCTTGCCTTCTGGAGTCTCCGTTCGGCCCGATGGAGCTCCGGCTCCATTTCCTGTCGGGACCTCTCGTCAGCGGCTGCCGAGAGCGATCAGTTTGCGCGCGGTGCGCACGTAGAGCACGCCGCGAGAGATTGCGGGCGTGGCCATCAGCAGGTCCTCCATCGAATTCACCGCGATCTCCTCGAAGGTCTCACCGGCGCGCACGACAAGGACGTCGCCGTCTTCGCTGGGTAGGTAGATTCGGTCTCCGGCGGCAACGGGGGAGCCCGAGAAGCCGCTGCCGCGGTGGGTGAGTCGCTGGCGGTAGATCTCACGCCCGGTCTTGACGTCGTAGGCGTCCAGCACGCCGTTGTTCGCCAGGACGTAGAGATGAGGTCCCACCACGATCGGAGTCGGCATGTACGCACCACGACGTTCGATCGACCAGGCGATGGCTTCGCTGCTCGTCGTACCCTTCGGAAGAGTGAGGTCTCCCCGTGAGCCGGGTTTGATGACGAAGATCGGTCGCTCGGGACCGCGTCCGCTGGTGACGACGATCAGGCCGTCGCCGGCGATCGGTGTCGGCGCGGTGATCTTCGAGCTGCGGCCGAGTCGCCACAGTTCCTTGCCGTCTTCGGGGTCATAGGCGCGCACGAAGTTGGAGCCGTTCGTCACCAGTTCGGGTCCGGCCCCCAATTCGAGCACCGTCGGCGTTCCCCAGCCCGGGAGCTCCTCGCGGTCGGTTTTCCAGAGAACTTCCCCCGTCGCAGCGTCGAGAGCGACGAGAAAAGAGTCCTGCTGCGTGTCGCACTGCAGGATCACCCTGCCTCGCCAGAGGATCGGTGAGCTGGCAGGGCCCCACTCGTAGCTCGGCACGTCGTAGGCGCCGAGGTTGAGGCGTCCCAGATCGGCGCTCCACAGAGGGTCGCCCTCGACGGTATAGGCGAAGACTCCCTGAGAGCCGAACCAGGTGACGACGACCCTGCCGTCCGTTGCGGGAGTCGAGTTGGCGTAGGTCGACTTGATGTGGCGTTTGTCTTTCGGAGCGCTCGTTGCGGCGACGCGGTGCCAGAGCCTGTCGCCGGTCGTTCGGTCGTAGGCGTGGAGCTCGAAGCGGTGCTCGGAACGATCCGCGTCCGCGTCGCCGTCGCCGTAAAGCCCCGGTTTGAAGCTCGCGTCGCCTGCGGAGCTCACCGCTGTGGCGATGAAGACGCGGTCTCCCCAGACGCTCGGGCTGGCGTGGCCGAGCCCCGGCACGTCGACGCTCCAGAGCACGTTCTCGCCCGTTGCGACGTTCCACTGCGTGGGAGGGAGGGGGTCTGCGGCGACGACGCCGCTCGCCTGCGGCCCACGGAAGGAAGGCCAACTGCCTTCGGCCGAGCTCGGCGCCGGCAGCTCGGCGCGGCCGAGTCGCTCGACCTCGAGTACGCGCTCCGGCACTTCGGGTTGTTGCCCCGGTGGGTACCAGACGCTGGCGCCCAGGATCATCTGACGAGGTCTGCAGTCGTCTTCCAGCAAGGTGAGTCGCAGGGCCGGAGCCTCGTAGGACCAGGTGTAGCGTCCGATTCCTTCGCAGTTGGGGACGCCTTCGGTCTCGATCCGCAGCTCGCTTCCTTCGGTGGTCCAGGTGCCCTCGAGAGTGGGCCAGCCCGAGCCTTCGACCGAGTAGCTCCCGTCGACCTCGAAGGATGCCTCGAACGCGCCGAAGACGAGCGGGCCCTGCGGCAGAGACGCGGCGGCGAGTGCGGCAGTGCCGAGAGTGAGAGCCCAGACGGCGAGGGCCGGAACGTTCCTGCGAAGCGGCATTTGTTGTTTGGTGGACTTCTCTATGCGTCTATACATCAAACCAAGGATCGCACACTTCTCCTTCCGCTTTTCTTAAGCTCATAAGACCAACTTTCAAACCGAGCGCCCGGCGCCGGTGATGTCGAGAAGAGGGGCCTCTCGAGACGCAGGGTCGGACCCTGCCACGTCAGACGTTCCCTCGGTTTCCAGGAGACTGCCTTGCGTCGATTCCATTGCTTTGAACGCCCCATGACCACGACGGTTCGGCGGCTTGCCGGCATCGTCGTCACTTCGCTCTTCTTCGCCACCGCTGCCAGCGGCCAGGACTTCGAAGTCACCGGCGGCTCGATCGTCGAGGGTGACGACGGCGTCACTCTCCTCGAGCTGACGGTGCGCATGCTCATCGAGCCGCGCCCCTCGGAGCAGATCACGGTTCAGCTCTCGGCGACCGACATCACGGCCGAGCTGGGCGTCGACTACTCCCTGCCGGCGACGCTCGTCTTCACGCCCCTGGGACCGCGCGTGAAGCAGTTCAACGTCGAGGTCTTCGGTGACCTGCTCGTCGAAGGGGACGAGACCTTCGAGCTCGAGGTTCTCGACGAGGAAGGCACGCCCGTCTCCGGACCGCCGGCGGTCGTCGAGATCATCGATGACGACTTCCTGACGATCAGCGTCGCCGATCTGTCCTTGCCCGAAGGCGATGCGCCGCGCACCGAGGGGCTCACCGTGTCCTTCTCGAACGCAGCCGAAGGCGCGGTGACCGTCGCCGCTTCCGCGTCGAACGGTACGGCCGCCTCTGGCGAGGACTACAGCGCGCCCTCGCTGTCGGTTGTCGTTCCCGGAGGTGCCCTGGAGGCGACGCTCGACTTCACCGTTCTCGGCGACCTCATCGAAGAAGCCGACGAGACTTTCTTCATCGATCTGACGAGCACCACGCTCGGCACGTTCGGCCAGAGCCGCGCGCAGATCACGCTGATCGACGACGATGAGGACACCAATGCGGACGTGACCGTCAGCATCGCGGATCAGAGCTTCACCGAGGGTGACGTGACCCGCACCGACGGTATCGTCATCACCTTGTCTGAGGCAGCCTCCGAGGCGATCACCGTCGAGGCCGTCGCGACCGACGTCTCGGCCACCTCGGGCCTCGACTACTCCGCCGACTCGCTCTCCGTTACGGTTCCGGTCGGCGAGCAGGCGGCGAGTTTTCCGTTCAGCGTCCTTGGCGACCTCGTCGACGAGCCCGATGAGACCTTCAGCGTGCGGCTGACGAGCACGAGCGCAGGATCTCTGGGCGCGGACGAGGCGGTCATGACGCTGATCGACGACGATTCGCTGCCCGGGCTCTCGGTGACCGATCTCCAGATCATCGAAGGCGACAGCGGAGCGATGACGGGAAGCGTGCAGGTCACACTGACCGTAGCGAGCTCCGCCACGGTGCGCGCGCGACTCGACTCGTCGGACGGAACGGCCACGGCCGGCGTCGATTACCAGCGTCTCAGCTCGACGCCCGTCGTCTTCGCTCCCGGCGAGACGAGCGTCAGCGTGCCGGTCAACGTCGCGGGGGACGTCGAGATCGAGGGCTCCGAGACGTTTACACTGACTCTGTCGCAGCCGCAGAACGCCGGACTCGCCGATCCGCAGGCCACCGTGACGATCGTCGACGACGATTCGCTCATCAGCCTCTCCGAGTCGATCGTCGACGGCGCCGAGGGTGGTGGAGACCTCGAGCTCGTCGTCACGCGTACGGGCGACCTGTCGCAGCGTCTCGATCTCGAGCTCTCGTTCGACGGCGTCGCGCAGGAGGGTCTCGATTTCATTCCTGAGTCGAGTCAGACGACCTTCCTTCCCGGCGAAACCCGCAAGTCGGTGCCTCTGCTCGTCGTCGACGACGAACTGGTCGAAGACCTCATCGAGGAGCTCACCGCGACGGTGTCGACGATTGCAGCTGCCAAGGAGCTGCCGGTGAGCAACGCGACACTCGGCGTGCCCCAGAGCATCGTGATGCGGATTCGCGACAACGATCAGGTGACGCCGACGCCGCCGACGGTGCGGTTCAATCGCCTGCGCCGTTCGGCCTTCGAGGACGAAGGCAGCGTCGAGCTCTTCGTCGAGCGCACCGGCGACACGTCCGGTAGCGCCAGCGTGCTGGTCTCTGTCTCGGGCGGCAGCGCCACCGAGGGCTCCGACTTCACCTTCGCTACCCAGCGAGTGGAGTGGGCACCGGGCGATCCGGAACCGAAGAGCGTGAGCGTCGGTCTGATCGAAGACAACGTGACGGAAGGCGCCGAGCAGGCCATCTTCCAGCTCAGCGACCCGCAGAGCGTCGGTGGCCCGGCGCCGCTCGTCATCGGCTCGCCGTCGGCGACGCTGCTCGAGATCCTCGAGCGTTCCGGCGCCGCCTTCGTGCAGTCGGTCCTCTTCGTCACCGAAGGTTCGACCGACGTTTCGCTCGACGTGCGCCGCCTCGGCGACACTTCGAGTGCGCTGACGGTCGAGGTCTGTGTGGATGGCGGAACCGCGAGCCCCGCCGACTACGTGCTCAGCGGCACGAAGCTGAGCTGGTCGGGCGGTGACACGAGGATCCAGGGCGCACTGCTCGACGTGCCGGAGGATTCCGAAGTGGAGCCGCGCGAGACGCTCCTCCTGAGCCTCTGCAACGCTTCGACCGGCAACGTCATCTCCAACCTCACGGTCTACTTCCTCGACGACGATCTGCCGACGCAGCCGATCGAGCCGTTGGGTCTCCCGGGCGACAGCCCGCAGAACCCGGCGGTCGCGTACGGACGCGGCGGCCAGCGCGTGGAGGTCTGGCAGCAGGCCGATGGCTCCGGCTTCGGTATCTGGGCTCGCTTCATCGACTCGCTGGGCGAGCCGACGGGACCCGACGTGCTGGTCAACACGACGACCGCCGGAGATCAGACGGAGCCCGATGTCGCCATCGACTACGACGGCAACGTGACGATCGTCTGGCGCGACGGAACCGTGACCGAGGAGTCACCGAAGGTGGGCGCTCGCGCTGCCGGCTCCGCCGTCGTCGGGCGCTTCTTTGCACCCAACGGCGAGGCGAAGACGACGGACGTCATCGTCTCCGAGTCGGAGGCCTCGGACGAGAGCAACACTCCGAACGTCACCGCGTCGAACACGGGCGACGCGGTCATCACCTGGGAGAGCGACGATCAGGTCCAGGGGCGGATCTACGCGAAGACCACGGTGCCCCGAACCGGCATCCTGCCGATCAGCGATCTCGATGAAGGCCGCTCTGCTACCCCGCGCAGCACGGTCGGCGCTTCGGGCGACTTCATCGTCGCCTGGCGCGAGGAGCCCACGAGCGGCGCCTCCAGCCGCGTCGTGGTGAGGATCTTCAACGAGAACGGGGATCCCAAGTCGGCCCAGCAGATCGTCACCTCCTCGAGCACCGCACAACTTCCGGTGATCGCTGCGGACGACGACGGCGAGTTCGTCGTCGCCTGGGAGCAGGAGACGACCGCCGGCTGGGACGTCATGGCTCGGAACTACGATCGCTTCGCCACAGCGCTGGGCCAGGAATTCCTGGTGAGCGAGAGCGCCGACGGCTCGCAGAGACGACCCGCGATCGATCGCAACGCGATCGGTGACTTCGTCATCGTCTGGGAGCAGGAAACCGCGGGCGCCAAGGCGGCCGGTGGCAACCTCGTCGGACGCTTCTTCACGCCGGGCGGCGAGCCGCAGAGCGGTGAGGTCGAGATCGCGGCAACCGAAGGTGGCTCGACCCCGGTGGACGCCGACGTCAGCATCGCGGATCGCGATCAGACGACCGTCGTCTTCGAGCGCGAAGGACCCGACGGCGAGCCCGACGGCGTCTTCTCGATCACTCTCGAGCCGCTGCCCGCGGGCGAGCCCTGCGTCGAAAGCGCCGACACGTCCTGCCTGAACCAGGGACGATTCTCGGTCGACGCGCGTTGGCAGGACTTCGATCTCGAGAACGGCGACGGGCAGGCGGAGGTTCTGACCGACGACACCAGCTACTTCTGGTTCTTCGATCCAGCGAATGTCGAGGTCGTGGTCAAGGTGCTCGACGCCTGTGCGGTAAACGGCCACTACTGGGTCTTCGCCGCGGGTCTGACGGATACCGAGGTGAACCTGAGAATCGACGACTCGGCTTCGGGCGAGACACTGACGATCTTCAATCCGCTCGGTCGCGGTTTTCAGCCCGTGCTCGATACGAGAGCCTTCGAGACCTGCGACGTGGCGACGCCGCGTCCGGACGCGTCGAGGCAGGCGGCGCTCGATCGCATTGCCGCCGAGATCGAAGGACTCTCGGCAGCGCTCGGCGCCGCAGCGCAGGCGAACTGCGCGGCGGACGAAGAGCAGATGTGCCTCAACGGCGGACGCTTCGGCGCTTCGATCGACTGGTCGACGAACCAGGGTACGGCGGGACGTGGCCAGCAGGTGACGCTGACCACGGACACCGGCTACTTCTGGTTCTTCGAGCCCGACAACGTCGAGGTCGTCGTCAAGGTGCTCGACGCCTGCGCGATCAACGGCAAGTACTGGGTCTTCGCCGCCGGACTCACCGACGTCGAGACCGACCTGCAGGTCGTCGACTCGGTGACCGGAGCCGCAAGGTCGTACACCAACGATGAAGGTGATGCCTTCTCGGTCGTGTTGGATACCGGCTTCTTCGACTGCGAGTAAGGCGAGAGGGGAGAGCATCGCGTCGAGCCCGCGCTGACTCAGGGCGGGCTCGGTTCGGTGCGCTGGGCGCGACATATCGTAAACTGTCGATATGTTGGTTTCGCGCTGGGCCCGGCTCTGTGCCGCCGTCCTCCTCTTCTCCTCGCCCCTCGCAGCTGCGACGTATTCGGTCGGCCCCGGCCAACCGTTGAACTCCGTGGGCGCCGTGCCCTGGGCCACCCTCCAGCCCGGTGACGTCGTCGAGATTCACTGGCGTGCTGAGCCCTACCGCGAGAAGTGGGTGCTCAACCGACGCGGCACCGCGGGCGCTCCGATTCGTGTCGTCGGCGTGCCGAGCGCGAACGGCGACCGTCCGGTGATCGACGGGCGCGACGCGGTGACGGCGCCCGGTCTCAACTACACGAACGAGCAGCGCGGAGTTCTGAAGATCGGCAGCTCGAACGTTCCCGCCGACGGCCTGCCGGCCCACCTCGTCATCGAGGGCCTGGAGATCCGTTCCGGGCGGCCGCCCTACTCCTTCACGGACGACAACGGCCAGAGCGCCAGCTACGTCGACAACGCCGCTTCGATCTACATCGAGAAGGGTGAGCACATCATCCTCAGGAATTGCGTGCTGCACGACTCGGGCAACGGCTTGTTCATCGGCGCGTTCGACGGCCAGACGAAGGACATCCTGATCGAGGGCAACTGGCTCCACAGCAACGGCGCCGTCGGTCGATTCCTCGAGCACAACGCGTATACCGAAGCGCTCGGCATCACCTACCAGTACAACCGTTTCTCGGCGCTGCGCCCGGGCGCCGACGGCAACAACCTCAAGGACCGCTCGGCGGGGCTCGTCGTGCGCTACAACTGGATCGAAGATGGCAACCGCCAGCTCGACCTCGTCGACGCCGGGACGAGCACACTCTACGACGACCCGAGCTACCGCCAGACCTTCGTCTACGGAAACGTGCTGATCGAAGGCGACGGCGAGGGCAACAGCCAGATCGTGCACTACGGCGGCGACAGCGGGAACACCGCGCGCTACCGCAAAGGCACTCTGTACTTCTTCCACAATACGGTGGTCTCCGAGCGCTCGGGCAACACGACTCTGCTGCGTCTGCCGACCAACGACGAAACGGCCGATGTGCGGAACAACGTGCTCTACGTCGAACAGCCGGGCTCCCGTCTGGCGATGCTCAACGCGGCGGGCGTGCTCGATCTCGTCCGCAACTGGACCAAACCCGGCTGGCGAGACAGTCACAGCACGCTGACGGGCACGGTCAACGACGCGGGAAATGGGATCACCTCTGCGTCGCCGCTCTTCGTCGACGAAGCCGGTCAGGACTACAGGCTCTCGATCGCATCGCCGGCGCGGGACGCCGCCGTGCCGCTTCATGCCAGCGCCCTCCCGGACCATGCTCTGCTGGCAGAGTACGTTCGTCATCAGTCCGCTGCGGAGCGTGCCGCCTTCGGGCCCGCGGATCTCGGCGCTTTCGAGACCTGTGGCAGCTCGGGCTGTGGAGCGATCTTCGAGGACGGCTTCGAAGCGGGCGACCTCTCCGCCTGGTGATTCGACCGTCGGGGGTGACGCTCCGAGGGCGATAGTCTGCCTGCGACCAGGAGACCGCCATCGACCGTCGCATTCTCTATCTCGCTCCCGACTTCGACGTGCCCAGCTGGGGCGTCGGGCTGATCTACGGGCACGTCGATCTGCTGCGGAGTCTGGGTGTCGAAGCGTTCGTTCTCCACGAGTCCGCCGACTTCGTGCCGAGCTGGCTGCCGTCGGCCCAGGAGACATCCCGCTTGGGACGTCGTGATCGCGCGTTCGGTTTTCGATCGGACGACGTGCTCGTGGTGCCCGAAGTCGATGCCTTGAAGCTCCCCGAGCTGAACTTCCCAGGGGACGCTTGGCTCTTCGTTCAGGGAAGCCTGCCGATGCTGCAGTCCGTGCCGAACGCGTCCGCTCTGGCCCCGCTCGGCTACCGCGGCGCCCTCGTCACCATGCCGCATCTGGAGAGGCTCGTCGAGCGTTTCTACGGTCTTACGACGCACCGCGTTCCACCGTTCGTTTCGGAGCTCTTCTTCGAGGCAAACTCCGGCGCGCCGCGCGAGCGCACGGTCCTTCTGCACGTGAAAGAAGCGATCGACGCGTTGGGTCTGCCGGACCGGCGAACGATCGAGCATTTCTGGCCCGAGCGCGCTCCCGAAGGATGGCGCCTCGAACGGCTGCGAGGTCTTTCGCAGGCCGAGGTCGCCGAGCGATTCCGTCGGGCGTCGCTTTTCGTCAATCTCAATCTTGTCGAGGGCTTCAACGCAACGGTCGCAGAGGCGATGGCCTCGGGCTGCCCGTGTCTCACGTACGACGCGGTGTGCGGTCGCGACTACCTCGTCGGCGCCGGCGAGCGACAGAACGCATTCGTCTTTGGCAACGGCGACGTCGTTGCACTCGCGGAGGAGCTCTTCGGACTCATGGCCTCCTGGCAGACGCCGCAGACCGAGGCCAAGATCGAAGCCATCGCTGCGCACGGTCGTCGGTCGATGGAGCCCTACCGGATCGAAGCGACCCGAGCGGAACTCGAGCAGCTCCTGCGCCTCCTCTGAGCGGGTCCCGAGACCCGTCGGTGCGACGCGAGCTCTGCGTGGAGTGCAACAAGCCACGAGCATCCGCGTACAATGCATCCATAACGGATGTATTAGGAGCGATGATGCCGAAATCAGTTCTTCATCTGACGCCGCCCGTCTTCTACACGCTGCTCGCGCTCTCCGAGGAGCCGCGACACGGTTACGAGATCTCTCAGAGCACCGAAGAAGCCAGCCTCGGCAAGGTCAAGATGGGCCCGGGTACGCTTTACGGCACGCTCCAGCGCATGCAGGTCGCGGGACTCCTCAAGGAGGTTGCCGCACCCCAAGGCGCCGAGGGACCTCACCGCGAGCGCCGCCGCTACTACGCCGTCACCGAGGCGGGCCGGCAAGCGCTGGTCGCCGAGTCGGAGCGGCTCGAGAAGGCCGTGAGTCTCTTGAGGCAAAGGGGCTTCGGCCCTTCGCCGAGGAGATCTTCCTGATGCAACGCACGGTTTTCGAGCGGCTTCTTCTCCTGCTCTACCCGAAGCGCATTCGCCGAACTCAGGGTGACGAGATCCTGCTGTGGTGGCGCGATCGACGTCGCGACCGCAGGCCGAATGCATACCGAGTCCCCGCCCTCTTCGCGATGCTCGCAGACGCGTTCAAGACGCGGCTCGGCGAAGGGGCCATCGAGCCGACGCTCTATGAGGCGAACGCCCATCTGACCCTTCGGCAACGCGTGGCTCTGGCGCTCGATCGTACCTCGAGCGACCTGCGTTTCGCGGCTCGTGGGTCGCGCCGTCGTCCCGGTGGCTTTCTCCTCGGTGTGATCACTCTCGGAGTCGCCGTCGCGGCTCTGACCGTCGGGCTCGGCGTCGTACGGCGCGTCCTGCTCGAGCCCCTCCCTTACCCGAGCTCCGAGCAGCTGGTTCATGTGGGGAAGCTGCCCGGTGATCCATCCAACCGCGACCAGATCTACGCTCTGTCGGCGCCGGACTTCTACGATCTGCGCGACAGCGTGACTCTGCTCTCGGGGGTCGCGGCGTCTCGAGGCAGCTTGTTCACGGTGCAATCCAACGCCTCGGACGACACGCAAACGGTTCCGGAGGCGCTCTTCGGAGCCTACGTCTCCGCCAACTTCTTCGAGATCCTTCAGGTGCCGCCGGCCCTGGGACGCAGCTTCTCGGCGGCGGAGGACGCGGAGGGGCTACCTCGCGTCGTTCTGAGCCACGAGGCTTGGCAGCGCTTCTTCGCCGGGGAGTCCTCCGTCGTGGGCTCTTCCGTGTCGATCGATCGCGAACCGTGGACCGTCGTCGGAGTCATGCCGGCAGACTTCGTTCCTCCAGAAGGTCTCTATCAACAGGGTGCCCAGCTGTGGGTGCCGTTCGGCACGATCCCGCGTGACGTCCAAGAGGACCGTCAGAACGCCTTTCTGGCGGTGATCGGCCGCTTGAGTGACTCCGGCTCGGAGTCGGCGCGCGAGGAGCTCGCGAGCATCGGCCGCAATCTCTCGACGGCCTATCCCGAGGTCGGGGAGCGGCTCTTCGGCTTCGTCTCGCTCTATCGCCGAACCGTCGGCGACTTCCGATCGACGCTCTGGATGCTGCTCGGTGCTGTCTCCGTGCTCTTCCTCGTCGCCGGGGTGAACACTTCGGGGCTGCTTCTTGCGAGCAGCATCGATCGCCGCAAGGAGTTTGCGGTTCGGCGCTCGATCGGCGCTCAGCGCTCCCACATTCTCTCGCTCCTCCTCAACGAGACCCTGCTGCTCGGATCGCTCGCCGGCATCCTCGGTGCCGCGCTGGCCGCCGCCTGGCTGCGAACGCTCGGCACCTCCATCCCGTTCGAGATCCCGAGGTTGGAAGAGTTCTCGCTGCGGCCCAGCGATCTGCAGCTGGCACTCGGTCTGGGAGTTCTCGCGGGCCTGCTCTTCGGCCTGCTGCCCGCGCTGGCGGCGTCACGGCTTGCGAGCTGGTCGGATTCTGATCGCGGTCCGCGCCAGGCCGATCGCGGCGCTCTGGGATCGAGGGGCGTTGGGGGCTCCCGCCGCGACGAGCGAACGCGCACGGCGCTCGTGATCGCCGAG
>JBCCLJ010000220.1:0-11368 GCA_039026915.1 Acidobacteriota bacterium | reverse complement strand
GTTCGTCATCCTCATCGCGAGTCTCCTGCGCGGAACCAGATCGGCGACGTCCACGCCATCTCTTGAATCGTGTCGGGGTAGGAGCCGTCGCTGCAGACGGCGGGCCGGTCGGTTTCTTCGAGTCGCAGGCAGTCGTACACGCTCCAGCGTGCGCTCGGGTTCTCGACGACGCGGAGGTAGTAGTACGACGGCTGCTCGGGATCGAACGACTCGTCACGGTAGACGGCGCAGAGCGAATCGTGACCGTCACCGCTGCGCTCGCCTGTCGTCGGGTCGACCGACGCACCGTTGTCCGGCGAGCCGGCGACCGTCACGATCTCATTGTGCGCCTTGCCTTTGGCGTCGATCCAGCCCTTGATCAGCTGCAGCTGTTGCAGTGGTGCTGCGGACTCGGCCGGGTCGCGCTGAGCGAAGGCGACGAAAGCGGGCACGCCGTCCTGCGACAGAGGGAGGTCGCCGCCCATGGGCACGCCGAGCGCGTAGCCCTGCTCGACCAGATCGGCCCGGTCGCAGAGATCTGCGGGGAAGTTCCAGCCGCCGAAGAAGCGCGGTCGGATGCGCGGTCCGCTGGTGCCGAAGACCTCTCGCCGCTTCATCGCCTCGAAGATCGATTCGCGGGTGTTCTGCTCGGCCCAGACACCGGCGAGTCCGCCGGCGTTGCCGTCGATGCCGCTCGTCAAGAGTCCCGGCTGCAGGCGCTCGGCGGGCGTCGACTCGAGCGAGACGGCGCCTTGCCAGTCCTGCTCGCTGACCGCACCGGGCGTTGCGGTGTGCGTGTCCGTCGAGGCGATGACGCCGAGTTTGGCAGGGTTGAAGCCGATCGCGGCCTCCTCCTCGAGCCCTTCGAGCAGGGCCGACCGAAGGTAGTCGGAGCGGTCGACGCAGCCAGCGCCGAGCATGCCGTAGGAACCGATGGTGCCTTCGGGGCACTCTTCGGTGACAACGGTCGTTTGCTGTGGAGTCGTTGGATTGGCGGGGTTGGCCGCTTGGAAGGTCTCGGCCCGACCGATCACGCGCACCGCTTCGACGTCGCAGAGCTCGTCGGGCTCGCTGAAGACCGAGGTCAACCCGTTGATGCACTCCGAGCCACCCTTGTGCTGAAAGATCTCCATGATCGGCTCGCGATCCATGCGCTTCTGCGCGTACGCCTGTCGGTTCTCGACCGTCGGGTCGATGTCGCGGTAGGGCCCCATGCGGCCGTTGGCCAGGTTGGAGTTGTGCGGAATGGTCAGGTAGTCGCAGCCGTCCTCGCGACGGCAGACCTCGTCGAGGCGCGCCCAGAGCTCGCTGTCGATCGGTGCGTCGACGTACGAGACCGGTAAGGAGGGCACGGTGGCGTTCCGGAAGATGACGTTGCGGTGGTAGTTCGAGACGCCCGGCGTGCCTGTGTACTCGTAGCCGACGAAGGACGTGAAGCTGCACTCGTCGCTCGTATCGTTCGCGTCCTCCGCCGCGTCGACGATCGCCCGCCAGGGGCTCGCGGCCCATTCGAGGCACAGAGAGCCGTCGTCGCCGCAGACCTGCGGAATCCGCTGCGGCGTCTCTGTCGTGATGACGGCGCCGAGCATCGTCATGCCCTGGCGTTCCGAGACGCGGGTGAGCTTGCAGTACTCGGTCTCATAGCGCGGCGAGTCCGGCTCGCGGCAGAGTCGACGCTCGCCCAGGAACTCGCCGTGATCCGTCACCGCGACGAAGTCGAGAGGGCGATCGATGCGGATCGAGCCTTCGGGCGTGCCGTCGGCGCCAAGGGGAAAGAACGGAATCGACTCTCCCTTGGCGAAGCGGTAGGCGTCAGCGGGCGTGCCGCCGGTGCTGTTGGCCGCCGCGTCGAACGAGAAGCTCGTGTGCACGTGAAGATCCCCAAAGAGCGCTTGGCGCAGGTCCGTCGCGTTGCTGCAGGAGCGCGGCCCCGCGTCGTCGGTCGAAGCGGTCTGGGTCTCGGGGGAACCGTCGCCGCAGCCGATCGGCACGAGTGCCAGGGCGAGGAGCAGGATCCTCGGATTCATAGGTAGCCTCTTCCGTGGTGGGTCTGGGGAGCGTTTTTGTGCATTGAAACACAGACGCGAGAGTCGTCTGCTCGAAATCTGCAGCGAGGCTGGGGCTTCTCGTTTGTCGTCCCCGAGGTGCATGCGCCTTCGTCGTGCTGACGTGGATCTGCGTCCCTGATGCGGGCTCGTCCTTTCTCCGCGGTCCGCCTGAGCCTCGTCGTACACTCCCGGCTGACGCTGCTCCGCGCACACTTCCCTCGAGGCACTCCATTGGCCATTCGCGTCGCTCTGAACCACCGCACCAGCTACCGCTACGATCGGCCGATCGCTCTGGGGCCACAGACCGTGCGCCTGCGTCCTGCGCCGCATACGACCGCAACGGTCGTCAGCTACTCGCAGAAGATCCGCCCCGCGCAGCACTTCATCAACTGGCAGCAGGATCCCCAGGCGAATCACCTGGCGCGCCTCGTCTTCCCTGAGAAGACCCAGCGACTCGAGGTCGAGATCGACCTGCTCGTCGACCTCTCGACGACCAACCCGTTCGACTTCTTTCTCGAGCCCGAAGCGGAGATCTGGCCCTTCGAGTACTCGGCTTCACTGCGCTCGCAGTTGGCCCCGTGCCTGGGCACGACCGTGGACGATCCCCGGTTCCTCGAGCTCGCCGCCGGCCTCCGCACCGAAGGTGAGAAGACGGTCGATCTTCTGGTGCGCGCCAACGAAGCGGTCAACGAGCGCCTCGACTATCTCGTTCGTCTCGAACCGGGTGTGCAGAGGCCGGCCGAGACGCTCGAGATCGGCAGCGGCTCGTGCCGCGATTTCGCCTGGCTGCTGACGCATCTCTGCCGCTCTCTCGGCTTCGCGGCGCGTTTCGTCTCGGGCTACTCGATTCAGCTGCGTCCCGACGTGAAACCCCTCGAGGGCCCCACAGGCGTCGAGCAGGACACCGTCGACCTTCACGCATGGTGCGAGGTCTACCTGCCGGGCGCCGGCTGGGTTGGGCTCGACGCGACGAGCGGTCTTCTCTGCGATCAGGGTCACATCCCCTTGGCCTGCGCACCTGACCCTGAGGCGGCGTCACCGATCGAGGGGGCGCTCGAACCGTGCGAGTCCGAGATCGACTTCGAGGTCTCGGTCCGGCGGATCGACGAGGCGCCGCGCTCGACGCGGCCGTTTTCGGATCGCCTGTGGAACGAAGTGCTCGAACTCGGTAAGGCGGTCGACGAGCGCCTCCGCGACGGCGACGTTCGGCTGACGATGGGAGGCGAGCCGACCTTCGTCTCGAGCGACGACTTCGTCGGTGAGGAGTGGACGGTCGATGCCGTCGGCCCCGACAAGCTGGCGCGCTCCGAAGACTTGATTCGACGCCTGCGGGATCGCTTCTCACCGGGCGCGGTGCTCCTCTACGGTCAGGGCAAGTGGTACCCCGGGGAGTCGCTGCCCCGGTGGTCGCTCAGCTGTGTCTCCCGCCGCGACGACGCTCCGATCTGGCGGGACCTGCAGTGGCTGGCGACGCCGGCCACGGAGGAGTCGAGCTCACACTCGGAGATCCGGGGAGAGGACTTTGGACGCGAGCTCGCGCGCGAGCTCGGAGTGGAAGACGACCGCCTCTTGCCGGCCTACGAAGATGTTGGCTACTACCTCTGGAAGGAACAGCGACTGCCGGTCGACGTCGACCCGCTTTCGGCCGACCTCGAAGACCCGGAGGAGAGAGCACGGCTGGCGCGCGTCTTCGGTCGCGGTCTCGGCGAGCCGGCCGGCTGGGTGCTGCCGCTGCAGGCGACGGGCACCGGCGAAGACCGCATCTGGCAGTCGGGCCTGTGGATGCTGCGGGGCAAGAGACTGGTGCTGGCACCCGGCGACTCGCCCGTGGGCCTGCGCTTGCCGATGTCCAGCCTGCCGGTCGGCGGTGCTCCGAGTCCGCTGGCACAGTTGCCACCCGATCCGTTCGAGCCCCGCGGTCCGCTGCCGAGGCGGCGTCAGCTGTTGCGAAGAAGACGAGCTGTCGAGCCGCGGCTGCAGTCGCGCAGCGAGCAGCAGGTGCCCGACGACGAGCCGGCCGATGACTCGGTCCGCACGGCCCTCGCGATCGAGGAGAGGAACGGACGACTCGAGGTGTTCCTGCCGCCGCTTCCGCAGGTCGAGGACTTTCTCGATCTCGTCGCGTCGGTCGAGGCGGTCGCTTCGCGGCTGAAGACGCCCGTCGTCCTCAGCGGCTATCCGCCGCCCGACGACGCGCGCCTCGAGGTGTTCAAGGTGACGCCGGATCCCGGCGTCGTCGAAGTGAACGTCAGCCCCTGTGCGACGTGGGCCGAGCTCGTCGAATTGACGGAGGGCCTCTTCGAGGAGGCGCGCCAGTCGCGCCTGCAGGCGGTCAAATACCTCGTCGACGGCCGCGAGGTCGGTACGGGCGGCGGCAATCACCTGGTGCTCGGTGGCGCGGCGCCCGCCGACAGCCCGTTTCTGCGCCGCCCCGACCTGCTGCGCAGTCTGATCACCTACGTGCTGAATCACCCGTCGCTGAGCTACCTCTTCTCGAGCCTCTTCATCGGCCCGACGAGTCAGGCACCGCGCATCGACGAAGCGCGCACCGACTCGGTCCGCGAGCTGGAGCTCGCCTTCGAGCAGTTCCCGCCGGCAGGTGAGGCCGTTCCCTTCTGGAAGGTCGATCGCCTGCTGCGCGACCTGCTCGTCGACAGCAGCGGCAACACGCACCGCTCGGAGATCTGCATCGACAAGCTCTACTCGCCGGACTCCGCCGCCGGTCGCCTCGGTCTGGTCGAGATTCGCAGCTTCGAGATGACGCCGCACGCACGCATGAGCCTCGTCCAGCAGCTTCTCCTTCGCGCACTGATCGTGCGCTTCTGGGAAGACCCCTACGCAGAGAGGCCGCAGCGCTGGGGCGCGAGTCTGCACGACCGCTTCCTGTTGCCGGCCTTCCTGCGTGCCGACTTCGAAGCGGTCCTGCGCGATCTCAGGGAGCACGGACTCGACTTCCAGTGGAGCTACTTCGAGCCCCAGTTCGAGTTCCGCTGCCCGCTCGTCGGTCGCTTCGACTACGACGGTCTCGAGCTCGAGCTGCGCCGTGCTCTCGAGCCGTGGCACGTGCTCGGCGAGGAGCCTGGCGGCGGCGGCACGGTGCGCTTCGTCGACTCGTCGCTGGAGCGACTCGAGGTCTCCGTGCGGGGCCTGAGCTCGTCACGCTTCGCGGTGGCCTGCAACGGCTGGCGACTGCCTCTGGAGCCGTGCGGCGACTGCCACGTCGCGGGCGTCCGCTTCCGCGCCTGGCAGCCGTCCCGCTGTCTGCAGCCGGACGTACCGGTTCAGACGCCGCTCACCTTCGATCTCGTCGACCTCGAGGCGGGCCGCGCCGTGCACGGCTGCACGTACCATGTCGGCCATCCAGGCGGTCGCAACTACGAGGAGCCGCCGGTCAACGCCCTCGAGGCCGAGAGTCGCCGTCAGGCGAGCTTCGAGGCCCGCGGGCACACGCCGGGTCCGTTCACTCTGGCGGAGGCGACGCATCCAGGAGTGCGGGAGCTCTCCTGCACTCTCGACCTACGATGGGCTCAGATCGCGGGCTGAGGTGTCCGGCGACCGTCGGTGTACCTGGACGTCGATCTCGAGCTTTTCGCCGCGTCCGCCGCTGAGGATCGTGCCGCTCGTCGGCGTTGCGTCACGGTAGTTGCGGCCGCAGGCGACGCGCACGTGGTCGTGCAGCGCGAGGCAGCCGTTCGTCGGATCGAAACCGACCCAGCCGATGCGCGGCAGGTAGAGCTCGGCCCAGGCGTGCGACGCCTCGGACTGCTTGGTGTTCTCGTAGTCGGCTCCGGTGTGGATGTAGCCCGTGCGATAGCGCGCCGGCACGCCGAGCAGCCGGCCGAGGCAGATCAGGAGATTGGCGAAGTCCTGGCAAACCCCCTTGCGAGTCGAGTAGACCTCGAAAGGCGTCGTCTCGAGCGTGGTGAAGCCCGGCGTGTAAACAAAGTCGCGGTAGATCGTGCGGTTGATGTCGTCGAGCGTCGCCAGCAGGTCGTTCCTCTGGCGATCGGCGAAGCTCATCGCATAGTCGAAGAGCTCGCGCAGCTGGATCTCGGGGAGGTCCATCGGCAGGAGATAGGCCTGCACGAGCTGGCGATCCCAGGGCATCCAGGGGATCGGGATCGTCGCCGGAGCGGTCGTCTGCTGCGTCGGATCGAGGGGGAAGAGCTCGACGACCGAGGTCGACTCGACGATGAGTTCCTTGAACGGCTCGGAGATCTCGAAGCGGGTCATCCAGTTGCCGAAGGCGTCTTCGTAGCTGCGTGCCTCGGTCTTCTCCGGGTGGATCCGCAGCGTGTGCTCGAGCAGCCTCTGCTGGGTGTCCTGCACGGGGCGCAGGCGAAGCAGGTGCCGACTGCGCCCCACGGCTTGTGAGTACGTGTAGCGTGTCAGGTGCCGGATCTCCACGCGCGTACCGCGGCGCTCACTGGAGTAGCGTTCGGCGATCGGCAGATCGCTGACCTCCGTCGCCGGTCGCGGCGGCTCTGCGGTGGCCGGGGTCTCTGCGGTCGTCGGCGTCGCCGACTCGACCGTCGCGAGGCTCTGCTGAGACGCCACCTCGACCGCTTGCGTCTTGGCTTCGGAGCGCGGCGGCAGGAGAAAGGAGTTCAGCTCCTCGACCTGATCGCGACTGTCATAGACGAAGGCACCTCGTCGAACCACGACGAGCTGTCCAGCATCGAGTGCGGACCAGCCGCCCGACAGCTTCCGGTTGGAGAAGAGCACGCCGGTGCGGTTGGTGTCGCGCGGGTCGCTCAGATCGATCTCGATCTCGGCGCCGGCCAGCACGTCACGCTGGCTCGAAGGCCCCTTGCGCGCCCAGCTCATCGGCGAGAAGTCGTTCTCGTCCTGGTAGACGATGAGGTCGTGACCGTCGGTGAGGACCAGGTTGAGTTCGCCGCCGCGGTTCGCCTTGCGAAGCCACTGATGCAGCTGGGACCAGCCGATCTCCTCCAGCCGGCGCGCGCGCGTGCGCAGCGTCTTGGTCATCAGCCAGCAGAGCAGCCACTCGGTGTCACTCCCTCCCATCGGCTCGAAGGCAGGGTTTGCACCCAGCTTGAGCCGGTTCGCGTAGCCCGGCTCGAGGTTCCCACGCTGGGCAATGACCCAGCTGCGGCGGCCGAAGGCGCGCACGAACGGTTGCGTGTCCTCCTGCGTCTGCCGGTCAGCAGCGCCGCGCACGAAGGCGACGAAGGTGGTCGAGCGGAATCGCTCCCAGTCGGAGATGTTGCCGACGAGCGGGTCGCCGAAGGCGGACGAAGGATCCTTGACGACCACCGCCGCCCGGTCGACGTCCGGAAACCAGCCGAGTCCCCAGCTCTGGGCCGCGCGATCGGGATCGGGAACTTCGCGCGCGAGCGAGATCTTGGGCGAGACCGTGAGGTCGAAAGAGAAGGCGAGGAGGTCGCTCATTCCTCCAGACTATGCACTCCAAACACTTCGCGGAAGTCGTGAGCGGCGAAGAAGTCGGCGTGAACGGCGTCGCAGACCTCAGCCGACAGGCCGATCAGATCCGTCAGCCGGTCGTGCAAGCCTTCGCGAATCCACCCCGAGATGTCGCCGTCGCCGAGCTCACGGTTGAGGTTCTCGAGCTTCTGGGCGGAGAGCACGGGACGATCGCCGGCGATGCGCTCGAGGACGCTGCTGGCGCGCTCGAGGCAGAACGCAGCGGAGCGAGGAAAGGCGCGGTCGAAGAGCAGGAAGCCGGCGACGCGGGGGCCGGTCAGTGAGAAGCGACGCTTGAAGAAGGATTCACTGGCGCAGCAAGAGCGGAGGATCTCGGCCCACTGAGCGAACTCGATTGCCGACTCGCGGTCGCCCGAGCGCGTTGGACCCAGCGCGTGGTACTTCACGTCCAACACGCGCAGGGTCTGGCCGGCGCGCTCGAGGAACAGGCCCAGCCGCATGAAGTCGTACGCCTCTTCGTGGAGCAGCGTGTCCTCGCTGGCGCCGCGAAGGAGCTGCGCCGTCTGCTCGCAGCGTCGGTAGAAGTCGGTGCGATCGTCGTCGAAGATGCGGCGACCGTCCGCAGAGCGCATCCAGACCCAGAAGCTGTTGAGCTGGTCCCACATCTCGCGGCTGATCGTCTCGCGCGTCTGGCGCGCGTTCTCTCGCGCCCAGCGTACGCAGGTGACGATCGACGCGGCGTTGTCCTCGCTCCAGGTCATGTCCTGCTCGACCTTCTCGGCGTCGCCGAGAGCCTCCTCCCCGAGCCTCTCGGTGAAACCTTCGAGCTCACCGCTGACGACGACGAGCGGTCGCCACGCCAGGAGCGGGGGAATGCCCGAGTCCATGGCGAAGGCGTGTGTCGTGGACAGAAGGTGCGCGGTGCTCTCCATCCGCGCGAGATAGCGCTGCATCCAGAAGCAGCTTTCGGCGACCCTGGAAATCAAGGTGCGTCTCCGTTCTCGGATGCGCGCAGCACCCAGGTGTCTTTGGAGCCGCCTCCCTGAGATGAGTTGACCACGTAGGACCCGCGCTCGAGCGCGACGCGCGTCAGCCCTCCCGGGAGTACCCACGTCGACTGTCCCCTGAGTACGAAGGGCCGCAGATCGACGCGTCGCGGCTCGGCGGCTCCCTCGATCCAGCAGGGGCAGGCCGAGAGCGAAACGAGGGGCTGTGCGATGTAGTTCTTCGGGTCGTCGCGGAGCAGGCGTGCGAACTCGGCGAGCTGATCGCGCGTCGCCTGCGGGCCGATGAGCATGCCGTAGCCGCCCGAGGCGCCGACGGGTTTGACGACGAGCTCGGCGAGGTGGTCGAGGACGTACCGGAGGTCGTCGGGGCGGGCGCAGAGATAGGTCTCGACCTGTCCGAGCAGCGGCTCTTCGCTCAGATAGAAGCGGATGAGCTCCGGGATCAGAGCATAGGTCCCTTTGTCATCCGCGACGCCGTTGCCCGGAGCGTTGGCCAGCGACACGTTGCCGGCAACGAACGCCTCCATCAGGCCCTTCACACCGAGCACGCTGTCGCTGCGGAAGAAGTCGGGATCGAGAAAGTCGTCGTCGATGCGTCGGTAGATCACATCGACGCGCTCCGGTCCTCTCGTCGTGCGCACGTAGACCGTCTTGTCCTTGACGAAAAGGTCGGAGCCCTGGACCAGCGGGCAGCCCATTCTGCGCGCCAGGAAGGAGTGTTCGAAGTAGGCCGAGTTGAAGGGCCCGGGCGTCAGCACGACGACGTGGCTCTCGTCGGGACTGACGGGCGAAGCGTCGAGCAGCGTCTGACGAAGACGCAGCGGATAGTCGTCGACGGAGCGCACGCGCGATTCGGCGAAGAGGCGCGGAAAGACGCGCTTCATCGTCTGGCGGTTCTCGAGCACGTACGAAACGCCGGAAGGCACGCGTGCGTTGTCTTCGAGCACCAGGAAGCGACCGTCGGGCGAGCGCACCAGATCGATGCCGGAGATGTGAACTCGCGTTGCCGTCGGCGGGCGCACGCCACGAAGCTGTTCGAGGTAGCCCGAAGACGAAAAGACGACGGCGTCGAGCACGTCCTTGGCGATGCCGCTCGAGGTAACGAAGCGCTGGTCGCCGTAGATGTCGTCGAGAAACAGGTCGAGCGCCTCGACGCGCTGTTCGAGACCGCGCTCGATCGCCTTCCAGTCCTCGGCCGCAACGAGGCGCGGGATCAGATCGAAGGGGAAGATCTTCTCGGTGCCGCGCTCGTCCGAATACACCGAGAAGGTGATGCCGGCTTCGAGAAAGGCGGACTCGGCGAGCCGTTGCCGTCTCATCAGATCGTCCGGGGTCAGCTCGCTGAAGAGACCCAGGACGTGATCGAGGCCGGGCTGGCAGCTGCCTTCGGCCGCGAAACCCTCGTCTCGCGTGCCGTCGAGCAGGCGGTAATTCTCGAAGATGTTCATCCGCCGACGCCTGGTGACATTGCGCCGAACTTAGCACGCGGACACAAGCCCCCTCGCGGGGCTCAGCTCAGGGAATCTCCCACTCGATCTCCGGCAGCACGACCTTTTCCGGAAGAACGTCGAGGTCGCCGGTGCGCAGGAAGGTGAAGAGCGCGTCGCGGAATCCCTCGCCCTCCTCGTAGGCCTCGCGGAGCGCTCCGTGTGAGCCGCCGACGACGGTCACGAGCTTGCCGCGCGAGAAGGAGGGAGCGAGCTCGAGCGCGTTGTCGTAAGGGGTGCTGATGTCCCAGTCGCCGTGCACGATCGCCGTCGGTATGTCGGTCGAGAAGCCCGTGCGGAAATCGTCGCCGAGGTCGGCGTCCCAGGCTCCGCAGGCCATCTGATACATGATCGACGGATTGCCTACGAGTCGGTTCGCTGGATCGGAGTTGAGGCGATCGAGCCGCTCTTCGGTGATGCCCGAGCTGCAGTCCAGCATGAAGAAGCTGGCGGTGCGCAGGTCTTCGACCGACGGCCCGTCGTCGTCTTCGCCCGAGTCCGAGGCGAGCTCACTGAGCGCCGCACGCGTGAAGTCTCCGTTTGCGAGGGCGATCAGGTCCGCCGGCCAGGAGGGCGCGCTGCGCCTCGATCCGACGCGCCGCGTCGTGCCGAAGATCATGTTTTGCACCTGCATGAGGGCGAAGCGCATCTCGGTCGCTTCTCCCGTCGTGGGGTGGTCGACGGTCACGGTGACCGGTCCCTTCCGCGCCTGGTCGAGCGTTCGCTCGAAGCCAGCGATCAGGCCACCTTCCGGGATGTACTCGCGCAGGCGCTCGGAGCTCTCGGCGGTCGCTGCGAGGCGCTCCAGCGACGCGAGCAGCCCACTCGCCGAGTCGTATGTGTGGTCGGGCCCTTCCAGGCCGTGCAGCACGGCGCGCTCGACCAGCTCGGGGTGAAAGCGCAAGACCGCCATCGCCCAGTGCGAGCCGAAGCTGCCGCCTTCGAGGCGAATACGCTCGTAGCCGAGCGCTTTGGCCGCATCGCGCACGTCTGCGGCGGCTTCGATCACGGTGAAACCCTGGAGATCGAGGCCGCTGTCTTCCCAGTGCTCGCGGCAGAGCTTCCCGGCCATCGCCATCGGACCGGAGCTGGCGCAGACGGTGTTTGGCCAGGACGAGCCGATGCCGCGCTGGCCGAGTACGACGACGTCGCCGAGCGTCGTGTAAGGAGCGATGCGGCGTTCGTAGAAGCCGGCATCGTGGAGGCGGCCGGCGAGTCCGGGGTAGCCAGGGCCACCGTTCAGTAGGAAGAGTGGCGGAGCGTCGTCGGGCGCTTCGGTGGCCGCCCTGAAGCGGTAGACCTCGACGGCGAGGACCCCGCTCTCGGGCTTCGACCGGACGACCGGCGAGAAGAGCAGACCACGCTCGGCGACGCCGAGGCTTCCGTCTTCGAGGTAGAAGCGCTCCGGTGCCAGGAAGAGAGAGCCGGCGGCCGGCGGTCC
>JBCCLJ010000219.1:0-11378 GCA_039026915.1 Acidobacteriota bacterium | reverse complement strand
CCGCGCCCCACCTGGTTGAGCTCGGCAGAGGGGCCTCTAGCGCTGCTGGTGGAGCAAGGCGAGTCGCTGCACGCCGAAGCTCTCTTCGCCGCGCCGAGTACCACTCTCTTCCTTCTCGCAGCGGAAGCCTCTGCTGCGCGCGCTGCGCTCATCGAGAGCGGCTGCGATCCACCGCCGCCCGCCGTCGAGCCGGAGCTCGTGCGTTGTGAGCTGCTGGGGAGCGCCTGGACCGTCGCTGCGGTCGCACCCGCGCCGACGGCACGCTAGCTCCGCACGCGGAGAGCCTCAAGGAGCCCTGGCTTCGACGGTGATCCGAACGTCCTGTCGGCGGTAGAGACAGGTCCCGTTCTCATCTTCGCAGACGTAGTAGAGAGCGTAGGCCGGGATGTCGAAGGTCGCTGGTTCGACGTCAGCCGGCGCGCGCAGTTCGACCTCGAGGCGACGCGTCTCCGAGCTCACCGCGGTCTCTGCGTTGCGTCCGACGATCTGCGGTGAATCGATAGACCAGTCGGAGGGAGCGTCGATCCACAGCCGCAGTGGCTCGGATTCGTTGTTCCAGTGAGCCAGGAGCCGCTCGTTGGGGCGGAAGACGAGATGTGCTCTCGAGACCTCGCCGGGGCCGACCGCCGAAGGAACGACGGTCGTCTCGATCTCGACCAGTCGCGCACTCGTGCCGACGCCGTCCTGCAGAACGCGAGCGTTGGGATCCGGGTTCCGGACCGGCTCGTTGGCGCCGGCGCCTTCTCCGCTCGAAGGCGCGGCGATCTCCGATCCCGTCGGCTCGACGACGAGTGGCGCCGGCTCCTCACCGCGCGACGCAACCTGCTCGCGAGCCGTCTCGATCCAGTCGTAGAAGGGGTAGGGCTTGCTGAGTCGGGGTCCGTATTGCTGAATGCGGCGCCGCCAGATGTAGTTGTTCGGGTCGATCTCGAGAGCCCGCTGCCAGTGGTCGACGGCGCGCTGGAAGTCGCCGGCCTGCCGCTCCGGCGAGTCGTAGCGGAGACGGTGCGCCGCCGCCAGGCGGAAGTGCGCCCAGCCGTCCTCAGGCCGTTCCTGCACGAGCTCGGCGAGGGCGTCGACCGTTGCCGTCGCCGCCCCCAGCTCGCCTGCGAGCGCTTGCCGCGCGATCTTCTGCCAGGGGGCCTCGGCCGGAGACGCCGCGACGGCTGTCGGAGCCGGCCACGACTTCGACAGAAAGGACTCCTCCAACGTCTCCGCGTCTCGCAGACGGAGCCCGGCCTGACGCACGACGCCGTGCTCGTCGATCGCGTAGGTCAGCGGTACGACGCTCACCTCGAGCTGGTCGAAGGTGTCGACGAGGATCGGCCAGTCCATCTGCTTCCACTGCATGAAGAGACGGCATCGGTCCGGATTCTGCTCCTGAATCACGCCGAGCATCTGGACCCGTCCGGCGTCCTGCAGCTCCTTCGTCGCTTCGTGCCACCCGGGCACGTGAACACGGCAGCCTGCTCACCAGGAGGCGAAGACGTGCAGAACGAGCTTGGTCCCGCGAAAGTCCGAGACGCGGAGCACCTCACCGTCGAGCGTGCGCAGGGCGAAGTCCGGGAAGACCTCGCCCACCTCGGGAGTGGGCGCAGAACCAAGGAGCGCACCCGGCAGCAAAGCCAGCGCCAAGGCGAGCACCACTGGAAGCCCGAGCAAGATGGTTCTCATGCGTCGCACGGTTCGAATATGACACGCCCGGGCCGCCGGAGCGTCGAGCGGTGACCGCACCACGGCCCCGGTCTCCGTCTGCGCCCGCGCAAACCCTCGATCGCAGACGACGCTAGAAGCGGACCACCGTGCGCAGCATGACGCGACGCGGCGTCAGGAAGCCCGCCGCCTGGAAGCGGTTGCCGATCGGCACCTCGAGCGTCTGCCAGAAGTCGTGCGCGTCCTCGTTGAAGAGGTTCAGGACCTGCACGTCGATCTTCAGGCTCACGCCGCCGCCGAGCGCAAAGGCTCGTCCGAAGGCCAGGTCGAAGACGTTCTGATCGGGGAGCAGGTTCGAGTTGCTCGCCGGACGCACGATGACGGCCTGAGCACCTTGATTCAGAGCCACGTTCGTTGCGGGGCCACCGGCTCGCACCTGACGGTTGAAGGGGCGACCGCTCAGGAAGCGGTAGATGACGTTCGCGTTCAGCTTCCACGGCAGATCGAAGTTCCCCTGCACCTGGACGACGTGCTCGCGCTGGTTCTGGAGTGCCTGGTTCGCGTTCAGCCAGTTGTTGGGATCGCGCCCCTCGCTGCCCGTGTAGAAGGGTGCTCCCTGGTCCTGCGAAAGCGGTCTCGGCAGGAAGCCGTTGGAGTCGGACCAGGTGTACGAGGACATCAGCCCCCAACCGTTCGAGTGACGTTTGTTGAAGGTCAGGATCGCTCCGTCGAAGTCCTGCTCGTACTGCGACCCGGGCGGAGCGAGCGAGCCGTCGCCGGGCCGGTTGCCTTTGCGCCTCGACGGTTGCTCGATGATGCTGGCGAGCTGGAGGACCTCGCCAGTCAGCGGATTGACGAACGGAACGAACTCGTAAACGCCGTCGCCCAGAATCTCCCAGCCGATCAGGTTCTTCGTCTCTTTGTGGATCGCCTGCAGGCCGACCGTCACGGTCTGTCCGAAACTTCGCTCGTAGCCGAGCGTGAACTGGTCTGTCTCTGGAGGTCGGAGGTCCGGGTCGACCGTCGTCCCTCGCTGTTCGAAGGTGAAGGACTCGGTCCAGGGCCCGTCGAGCGAGGTGGAGAACTCGTAGAGGTACGACGGCGCGTCCGGGGGCGGCGCGTACCAGTTGCCGGTGACGTTGGCATCGAAGAACTTGCCGTAAAAGCCTCGGAGCACGCTCGAGTCGCCGATCTGCAGAGCGAAGCCGAGGCGCGGCGAGACGGTCTCCCAGTCGACCGCGTCACGCTGTCCCGGAATGATCTCGCCGGTCTCCGTCCAGTCGAGGTTCAGACGCGGAAAGTCGGGAATGTCCGAGGTCGTCCGGTCGTAGCGCACGCCAACGTTGATCGTGAGCTTGTCATTCACCTGCCAGGAGTCGTCGACGAACGCCGAGAGCGTGTCCGTGTCCGCACCGTAGTGGTAGGGCCTGGCGGTGACCCGGTAGTAGTAGGGCGTCGAGTACTCGTAGCCGTAGTACTCGTAGGTGTACTCGTAGCGGTAGAAGTAGCGACCGTTGACGCCGCCGCCCGTGATCGTGTCGCCGGCACCTTCGCCGTAGGAGATGCCGAACTTGAGCTCGTGATCGCCGGAGAGGAAGTCGTCGGCGTGCGATGTGAGGGTCACGTCGACCTGCTCCCGCGACAGATCGAAGAGATAGGGGAAGAAGAGCGAGCCGCTGAAGCGCGGCGGGCCGTTGTCCGCCGGGGAGTAGTCGATGAAGGGGTCGTCGGTGCTGCGCGTGCGCGACAGCAGGTCGTCCTGGCCCGAGTAACCGGCGTAGCGCGCTTCGAGGAAGTTGCTCTCGTTCAACACCGCTTGCATGCCGATGCCCCAAGCGGGGTTCGTTCCGAACTGGTTCGACGTTGCGTCCGGCGTCGCGAACGCGTCACCGTAGACCCAGTCGTACTCCTCGTAGTGGTACTTGGCGTCCATGCTGATGCGCTCGGAGAGCGCGGCGTTGAGCTTGAGGTCGTAGCGGTCCGAAGGGAACGACGTCGGAAACTGCGGGTCGACGCCCGGCTCGGAGAAAGAGTCGCGGAAGTTCTGGAAGGCGGCGAAGAACCAGAACTTGTCGGTCTTGAGAGGTCCGCCCAGGCTGGCGTTGAAGTCGCGGAACTCGTCGCGTTCGAACTCGACGCCATCAATGTCCGCGTTGGTGTCGGTCAGACTGTCGTCCTGCAGGAAGAGGCCGACGGAGCCTTCGAATTCGTTCGAGCCCGACTTGGTGACGACGTTGAAGGCGGCGCCCGACATGTTGCCGTACTGCGCCGGTGCACCGATGGCGAGTACCTGAACTTCCTGGATCGTCTCCGGGTTGATGTACCACCAGGCGTTGCCGGTGTCGGCGTTCGTCGCGTTGAGTCCGTCGACGCTCCAAGAGTTGGAGGAGATACTCGAGCCGAGCGCCGAAAGGCTCGTGCTGTTCTCCGAACCCTGGCTGACGCCCGGAGCGACCGCCATCATGTCCCAGAAGTTGCGGTTGGTCGGCAGGTCCTCGATGAAGTCCGTCGAGAAGTTGGTACCGACGCTCGACCGCGTCACCTCGAGCAGCGGCACCGAAGTCACCGTGATCGTCTCGTCGAGCGACTCGAGCACCAGCTGGAAGTCGAGAGCCACCGCCGAGTCGATGCCGACGCGCACGCTCTCGTAGCGCTTGTTGACGAAGCCCTCGAGAGTCGCTTCGACGCTGTAGGTATCGACGGCGAGCGAGTTCAGCGAGAACCGACCGTTGACTCCCGTCACCGCCGTCCGGCTCGTGCCGCGGCTGACGCTGGTAGCCTCCACCAACACCCCCGGCAGCGGATTGCCCGACGGATCGCTCACCGTGCCTCGGATGCCACCGGTCGTTTGCGCGGCAAGGTGAGTGCAGGGGAGAGCGACCCAGCAGGTAACCATGACGAGCAGCAGGGACTTCCTCATGAAGACACGCACCTTTCCCAAGACAGCGAACTTTCGAAGCGAGATGGCGCCCAATATACGGAGCAAGCCGCAGCAGAAGCAAATCGAGCGGTGCAGGGCGCGGCACAGCGTGACGAAGGAAGAGGCGTGACGCAGGGACCACGACCGCGCATCGACTGGCCCGCGTTCGGACTCTCGGTCGCCATCATGCTCGTCGTCAGCGTGCCGCTCGCGGTCGCTCCGGAGGCCGGTGGCGAGACCGTGCGCGCCGTCTATGAGTGGATCGCCGAGAATCTCGGCCTCTTCTATCAGTGGGCGCTTCTCGGATCGATGCTGCTGCTCGCCTGGCTCGCCCTGGGCAGATACGGCCATCTCAGACTGGGACGGAGAGGGGAGCGTCCCGAGTTCAGCGACTCGTCGTGGATCGCCATGCTCTTCTGCGCGGGGGTCGGTGCGGGTCTCATGTACTGGTCGGTCGTCGAGTGGGCCTACTACGTGGAGACGCCGCCCTACGGCATCGAACCGGGCTCGTCGGAGTCGCTGCTCTGGGCCTCCAGCTACGGCGTCTTTCACTGGGGCCTCTCCGCCTGGTGCCTCTATTGCCTGCCGACGCTGGCCATCGCCCTGCCCTACTACCGCTACGATCTCCCGTCACTGCGGCTCAGCACTGGTCTCTTCGGCCTGCTCGGCGACCGGACCGGAGACAGCCCCGCGGCCCGGCTCGTCGACGTCGTCTTCGTCCTCGCCCTCCTCGGCGGAGCCGGCACCTCGCTGGGGCTCGCCACGCCGATGATCGCCGCGGTCGTTGCGCGCGTCTTCGACTTCGAAGCGTCCTTCGGGACCGAGGTGGCCATCGTGGCCGTCTGCGCGGCGACCTTCGCCGCCAGCGTGTCGCTCGGCCTGCATCGAGGAATCAAGCGACTGAGCACGCTGAACACCGCGCTGGCCCTCGCGCTCCTCGCTTTCGTGCTCGTCGTTGGCCCAACTCTCTTCCTTCTCCGCCTGAGCACGGAGAGCGTCGGCTTCATGCTGCAAAACTTCGCGCGCATGAACACCTACACCGACGCCATCGACCGTACGGGCTGGGTGGAGGACTGGAGCGTCTTCTACTGGGCCTGGTGGATTGCCTACGGACCGTTCATGGGCGTCTTCGCGGCGCGCATCTCACGCGGCCGCACGGTGCGCCAACTCATCCTGGGTATGACGCTGCTCGGCTCGCTCGGCTGCGCCGTCTTCTACTTCGTGCTCGGCAACTTCGCCCTGCACCAGGAGCTCGTCGCGGGCCTGCCGATCCGCGAGTTGGTGGCCGCCGGGAACGAGCCTGAAGCAATCGTCACCGTTTTGGCGTCGCTGCCGCTCTTTCCGTTTGCGCTGGTGCTCTTCGGCTTCGTAGCCCTGGTGTTCGCCGCCACGACCTACGACTCCGGCTCCTACGCACTTGCTGCCACGGTCACACGCAACCTCGAGGCGGGCCAGGAGCCCGGCCGGGCACATCGCGTCTTCTGGGCCTTTGCTCTCGGCGTGCTGCCCGTCACACTGATGGCGGTCGGTGGCCTCAGAGCGATTCAATCGGCGGTGCTCGTCGCCTCACTGCCCGTCCTGGCGGTGGGAGTACTGATGGTCTGGTCGCTCTTCAGGACGCTCAAAGACTGCGAACGTCAGGACGCGGGCGAACCCCAGGAGACAGCATGAGCAGCACACGCCCCTCTCTGACCCTTGTCGTGGTGGCGCTCGCGTGGATGGCGCCCGGCACCTGGGCGATGGAACCCGGACTCAGCGAAGAAGCCGTAGCCAGTGCCGGTTGTGGCCGAACGACGGGGGGCTCGTCGAGCGCCCTGCAGACTCTCCTCTACGGTGGACTCGAGCGACAGTACCGAGTCCACTTGCCGCCGGCCTTCGACGGCAGCACCCCCCGGCCTCTGCTGCTGAGTTTTCACGGCTACACCGGCAGCGCCGAATTCAGCGAACTGCAGTGGACCGGGCTCAGCGAGCACGCCGACGAAGAGGGCTACGTCGTGGTCTACCCCCAGAGCACCGGCTTCGAGGCCGAGCTGAGCGGCAGGAACACGCTCGTGACGTCGTGGAACGACCTCGCCTGCAACGCTTCGCCTGGACCGGCCGGCCCTACCTGTTCGGCGGACGCCGATCCTTATCCCTGTCCGCCGGAGTGCGGCGAGTGCGGCCCCTGCAACTGGTGTTCCTGCCACGACGACGTCGGCTTCGTCGCAGCGCTGCTCGACCACCTGGAGAGCACTCTCTGCCTCGACAAGAACCGCCTGCGCGCTGTCGGTTTCAGCAACGGCGGCATGTTCGTCCAGCGCCTGGGCTGCGCCCTCGGCGACAGGCTGCAGGGCGTCGCACCGTGGGGCGGCACCCTCGCCAAGGGATTCAGCTGCGCGCCGGAGGCCGGCGGCACCTCGCTCCTGCTGCTCAGTGGCACCGAGGACCGCACGGTTCCTCTCGACGGCTCACGCGCCGACGACGGCTACTTCTACACGCCCAACGCCGACGTCGCGAAAGAGTGGGCTTCGACGCAGGGCTGCAGCGCCACCGCCACGCCGGTGGACACGCCGTGGAGTGGAACAGCAGCCCTCGCCTGCGTGGAGCACCGGGACTGCCGCAACGGCTCAGCCGTGATGAGCTGTCAATGGAAGGCCGCGCACGACTGGCCGAAGCTCGAGGACGGCGTCGAGGGAACGACAGACTTCGGGAATCGGCTCCTCTGGTGGTTCTTCGAACGTTAGGCCCCGTAGCGGTGAGGAGTCGATCTCGAAGGTCCACGTGGCGCCTTGCGCTGCCCGCCCTGACGTGCGGCCTGCTCACCGCCTGCGCCGGTACGGAGCCAGAGGGGCAGCTGCTGGAGCAGGCTCGCGGCGGGGTCGATCCGTCGCAGCTCAACGTGCTGCTGCTCACCGTCGACACGCTGCGAGCGGACCGCGTTTCCGCCTACGGCTCGAGGGTCTCGACGCCGAACCTCGACCGCCTCGCGGCCGAAGGCGTCCTCTTCACCAGCGCTTCGACCACGGTTCCCTTCACGCTCCCCGCTCACACATCGATCATGACCGGCCTCTACCCCCCGTCACACGGCGTGCGTGAAAACGTCGGCTACACGGTGAGCGACGAGCACACGATGCTGGCGCAGCGTCTTCGAGATCTCGGCCGCGACACCGCGGGCTTCGTCAGCGCCTTCGTCCTCGACGCGCGCTGGGGCATCGCCCGGGGCTTCGATCACTATTTCGACGACTTCGACCTGGGCGGTGAGCAGAGTCCGAACCTGGGAGCCGTCCAGCGCCCGGGCTCCGAGACGATCGCGGCCTTCGACGAATGGCTCGACGAACGTTCTTCGTCCACGTCACCCTTCTTCGCCTGGGTACACCTGTACGACCCGCACGACCCCTACACACCTCCCGAGCCCTATCGCTCTCAGTATCCCGGCGCTCCCTACGACGCCGAGGTCGCCTACACGGACGCTCTCGTCGGCGAACTGCTCGACGGAATCGCAGAGCGGGGGCTCGCCGGGAACACGGTGATCGTGATGACCTCCGACCACGGAGAGGGGCTCGGAGAGCACGGCGAGAGTTTTCACGGCCTGCTCATCTACGACAGCACCGTGCGAGTGCCGCTGATCGTCCGCTTCCCCGGCGGTGCTCTCTCCGGCCTGCAGGTCACCGAGGCGGTGAGCCACGTCGATCTCCTGCCGACGATCTTGCGCCTCGTCGAGGCCGACGTGCCCGAGGGCCTGCACGGCGAACCGTTGACGACGCCGATCATGAGAGCTCTCAAGGAGTCGGACCCGATCGAGCGAGCCGTCTACGCGGAGTCCTTTTATCCGCTGAGCCACTACGGGTGGTCCGCTCTGCGCTCGCTGCGCTCGGCAGCCCACAAGTACATCGAGGCGCCGTCGCCCGAGCTGTTCGACCTCGTCGACGATCCTGGAGAGTCGTCGAGCCTCTACTCCGACGAAGATCCGACGAGCCGGCAGCTCGCGCGAGCTCTGAGAAGCCTGACGGAGGAGATCGAGGGCGAGCAGGCGAGCAGCGACGCCGACCTCGACGAGCGAACACTCGCTCACCTCCGAGCGCTCGGCTACGTCGCCGGGCGCGGCGCGACCGAGGTCGCCGGCTACGACCCCAGCGTGCCTCGAGCGGACCCCAAGGAACGCGTCCACGTGCATCGGATGATCATGGTGGCCCAAAGCCTCGTCAGCCAGGAAAAGGACAGCGAGGCGGAACGACTCCTCGAGCGCGCTCTGACCGAGGAGCCGCGCCTGCTCGATGGGCACTACCTCCTGGGCAACCTCGCGCTGCACGGCGGGGATCCCGTGAGAGCCGAGGGGCACTTCCGAGCGGCGCTCGAGATCGACGACCTGCATCAGCCGTCAGTCTTTGGTCTGGCCAACGCACAGCTGAGCCAGGGCCGCGAAGACGATGCGCTGGTGGGCTTTCGTCGCGCCCTGCAGCTCGCCGGGAGCGACTCGAAGGCGACGCTGGCGATCGCCGATCTTCAGGTGAGTCGAGGCGAGCAGAGCGAGGCGCGGGCGGTGCTCGAGGAAGCCGCCGTCGACGGCGCACCGGCCATCGTCTTCAACCGGTTGGGTGAAGTGCAGGCGCTCCAGGGAGACTCCGGCGACGCCCTGGACAGCTTCCGCGCCGCGGTCGCGGCGAACGAACGCTTCGCTGAGCCACACTTCAATCTGGCGGTGCTCAACGAACAGTCCGGCGAACTGACGGCGGCGCAGCGCGAGTACGAGACCGCGATCGACAAGGCGCCGCAGCACTTCCGCGCGCAGTTCAACCTGTCCCGTCTGCTCGCCCGTCGCGGCGAGGCGAGGGCGATCGAGCTCCTCGAGCAGTCGATCGAGTCGAACCCGGAGTTTGCTCTCGGCTACTTTCTCCTGGGCAAGGAGCGCATGGACGGGGGCCTGCTCGACGAAGCCGAGGAGCTGACGCGACGCGGCCTCGAGATCACCGAAGAGAACGCGCTCGGTTGGTTCGTTCTCGCTGACATCCTGAACCGGCAGGGAAAACGGCGTGAGGCAAACGGCGCCCTCGCCAGGGCGAGCGCGCTGCGCGACGCGTCCGACCGCTGAGCGCTGCCTCCAGAGACTTCGGCGTTCGAGCCTGCGGGCCGGAGCGCCGCCTCGCCGAGGCCGCCGGACGAAGCGGCCCGTGAATCTGATCGACACGCGCACGACGTAAAAGTGGATATGCAAGCTTCCTCCCTCGCGACGGCGCCGCAGGCCACGACTTCGCTTGCCGGCCGCTCCACCGCGCTCGACCTGCTCGCCGACTTTCTTCCTCGTGCCGGGTCGCGCTACGCCGAAGATCGAAACTTCGACCGCGGTCCCGACGACCGCTCGAACGTCTCCGGCCTCTCTCTCTATCTGCGGCGGCGGCTGATCACCGAGCGGGAGGTCGCACGCGCCGTGCTCGAACAGCACTCGGCTCGGGCGGCGGAGATGTTCCTGCAGGAGGTCTACTGGCGCACCTACTGGAAGGGCTGGCTCGAGATGCGTCCCCAGGTCTGGGGCGACTACCTCGCGGCCCTCCGCCGGGCCCGCGACGACGTCCGTGCCTCTCCGGGAGCCATTTCACAGCACGAAGCAGCGGTTCTGGGAGCGACCGGGATCGACTGCTTCGACGCCTGGGCGCGAGAGCTGCGCGATACCGGCTACCTTCACAACCATGCGCGCATGTGGTTCGCCAGCATCTGGATCTTCACGCTGCGACTCCCCTGGGTTCTCGGAGCAGACTTCTTCTACCGGTACCTGCTCGACGCCGACCCGGCCTCCAACACTCTCAGCTGGCGCTGGGTAGCGGGTCTTCACACGCGCGGTAAAAACTACGTGGCTCGCGCGGACAACATCGCGAAGTTCACCCGGGGCCGCTTCAACCCGGTCGGTCAGCTGGACGAGTCTCCGCAGCCGGTCGCGGAGTGGCAGGAGGTCTCGCGCCGGTTGATTCCGCCGTCCGAGCTGACGCGACCCGGTCTTCGGACCGCGGTTCTGCACACGGAAGACGACCTTCGTGGCGACGTGCCCGGCGGTGTCGACGCCGACGCCCACTTTCTCCTCGCCCCCACGGAAGGCCTACGCAGTGCGCGTAGCCTCTCCTTTTCCTGCGACGCTCTCGGCGATACCTTCCGACGGTTGGAAGAGAGCACGGGAAAGGCCATCGCCGGCTGCGATTCCGCTTCTCATCTCTGCGAGCTCGCCCAGCAGCACGATGTGCAGCAGGTCGTCGCCTTTCACCCGGGCGTCGGCGAAACCTCGGAGGTACTTCGCGATCTCCGCTTTCGTCTCGCGGAGTCCGGAGTGCGACTCGTGCTCATGCGACGTCGTTGGGACAGCGAGCTCTTCCCTCACGCCACGGCGGGGTACTTCCGCTTCAAGAAGCACCTGCCGAGCCACTGGGCTCAGCTCGCCTAGCGCGGCCCTCGACGGCCGTCAGCGCCCGCCGGATCCACTGCCGGTCGGTCTGGGAAGCACCGTCTGCAGAAACTCCTCGATCGCCTCGAGGTAGAGCGTCTGGTTTCGCTCGAGGTTGATGCCGTGGCTCTCGCCAGGGAAGATCAACGCTCGGGCGTCCTTTCCCCGTCGCTTCAGCGCGAGATACAGCTCGAGCGTCTGCTGCATGGCGGCGGAACCGTCGTTGTCTCCGTGCAGGAAGAGCACTGGCTCGTCTCCCCAGCGGTCGATCTTCGAGATGGCCGACGACTCGAAGGCGAGCTTCTCCAGCTCGAGCCGCGCAGGAATGCCGAACTGGAGCACCTCACCGAAGTCCTTCTCCATCTCGGTCACCCAGTCGCCGACGCCGGCGGAGTCGAT
>JBCCLJ010000218.1:0-11444 GCA_039026915.1 Acidobacteriota bacterium | reverse complement strand
TGCACCATCTCGTGGTGCATCACCGCATCGACCACGAGCAGCGGCACGTCGGCGGCGTCGAGCATCGGGTGAATGCGGATGCGGTGATCCTCGTAGACGTACGAGCCGAGCTGCACCGTGACGCGCCGTCGGCGGCGCCTGCGCGAGCGTCGTCCCTGGCTCCAGCCGACGCTCGCCTGCACTTCGCTGTCGAAGTAGCGCTCGTTCATGCGGTCGAAGCTGTCCTGCAGGTCGAAGAACTCTCCCTGAGGATCGAGCTCCGCCACACGCCGCTCTTTCTCCGGCAGGTCGAGCGTGTCGAAGAAAGCGCGCACGCGCTCCAGACTGGCGGCGCGTAGGTCCCGCTTCACGCCGCGCACGGAGCAGCGGGCGACATCCTCGAGTACGGCGTCCGAGGCGTCGATGAAAGCCGCGTGGATCCTGAGCTCGAAGCGCCCGTCGAGGTGCGCCTTGGAGCTGAACATGGTGACTCGATTGTCGGTGAGCGTGAGTCGATGAATTTCGCGACCGAGAGTCTCTTCGAGCCGGTGTTGGAAGGTGGCGCGCTCGATCGCTCCGACCCTCGCGGGGATGCGCCGCTCAGACGCGTGCGGCTCGCTGAGTACCAGTTGGAGTTGCTCGACCATCGGTAGTCGAGAGTCTATGGTGCCTCACGACGCGAAGCGGCTCGATCGAATGTTCTGGAGCTCCGTTCGCGCTCTTCAGTTCTCCGAGCGAAGGGCGATGAGCGGGTCCATTCGGCTGACGCGACGAGCCGGCAGCAGGGATGCGGCCAGGCAGACGCCGAGCAGACCCAGCGTCGCGAGGAAGAGCGTTGCCGGATCGGTCGGGGCGACGCCGTACAGCTGGCTCTCGATCAGACGGCCTAGGCCCCAGCAGAGCGGTAGCGCTACCAGCAGACCGTAGAGGCTCAGCGAGGCCGCTTCGCGCACCATGAGCCCTGCAGCGCGCCAGCGGTCCGCGCCGAGCGCAATGCGAATACCGACCTCTCGAGTGCGCCTCTCGGCCGAGTACGAAAGAACACCGAAGAGCCCGATGACGGCGAGAGCGGTGGCGATGAGCGCGAAGGCCGTTGCCAGAGTCGCCAGCATGCGTTCGGTGGCGAGCATACGGTCGAGCTGGTCGTCGATCGTGCGCAGTGAGAGCAGCGTGAGGCGCGGCTCCGTCTGAGCGATGGCGCTGCGCACGGAGCGCATCGCTGACTCGGATGACGTGCTGGCGCGCACGTAGAAGGTCGCGTCGCCGACTCGCCGCTCCCACAGCGAGAAGTACACCTGCGCCTCGGAGTCGCGCAGGCTGAAATCCTGAAAGTCCGAGACCACGCCGACGATCTCGATGCTCACGTCAGCGTCCGGACGATTGCCGAAGCCGAGGCGCGCACCGATCGGCTCGGCTCCCTCGAGGTACCGACGCACGAACTCCTCGTTGACGATCGTCGAGCGCAGGTCCCATCCCTCTTGATCGTCGAGCCCGTTGAACGGTCGTCCGCGGACGATGCGCGCGCCCAGGGTCTCGAAGAAGCCCGGGCTCACAGCGTTCATCGGCAGGCTGTCTTCCGTCGCCACCGTCGTGCGACCGCGCACTGTGACCGGGTTGTTCCAGCCGCTGCCCCGGAGCATCGCGAACGAGGAGGCGCCCGCCGCGACGACGTCGGGCAGGGCCTCGATCTCCTCGAGCAGGCGCGCGACGAGTGGCTCCGTTTGAGCCATCTCGATGCCGTCGACCGCGGGAGCAAGGCGGAACATCAGCAGGTTCTCGGTGGAGTAGCCCGGGCCTTCGCTGCGAAGGGTGCCGAGCGTGCGGGAGAAGAGCCCGGCTCCGACGAGAAGAAGCAGAGCGAGCGCCACCTGCGCGACGACCAGTACGCGGCGCGCACTGAGTCCCTTGCCGCCGACGTCGCTCTTCTGCTTGAGCACGTCGACGGGCTTGGCGCCTGCCGCGAACCACGCAGGTGCCAGACCCGCGAGCACGGTGGTGAGCAGTGTGGCCGCAGCGGCGAAGGCCAGGAGGCGGAGGTCGACGTCGGGCTGCAGCGAGAGCGTATTACCGACACCGTCGGCGAGGAATCCGACGAGAAAGCGACTCACGAAGGGAGCCGAGAACAGTCCGAGTACGCAGCCGGCTCCGGCGAGGAGTGCGCTTTCGGTGAGCTGCTGCACCAGGAGACGACTGCGCGGCGCGCCCAGGGCAGTGCGCAGCGCCGTGGCGCGGCTCGCAGCCAGCACCCTTGCCATGGTCAGGTTGGCGACGTTGAGACAGGCGAGAAGGAAGACGAGGGCCGAAGTCACCGCGAGAATCAGCAGCGGTCGGCCGACCTGCTGGCGCAGGCGTGACTCGCCCTGGCTGCCTGGCTGCAGTGCCAGCGTCGAGGCGAAGTAGGCCGACTCTTGCTGCTCGGTGAGCTGCGGCCAGTGATCGCGGCGCGTGTCTTCTTCGAGGTAGTTCTTGAAGAAGGGCTGTAGACGCGCCTCAGCCTGCTCGACCGAGACGCCGTCTGCCAGGCGGCCGAACGTCTGCGAGAAGCGCGTGCGGTGTGCTTCGAGTCCACTCCAACCGGGCGTGGCCCGTTCCTTCATCATCATCGGCAGGAAGAGATCCGGCGGGGTGCCGAGATCGGTACCGTTGAAACCGGGCTGGGCGACGCCGACGACGGTCATCGGAAAGTCGTTCAGGTTGACCGTACGCCCGACGATGTCTTCGTCGCCTCCGGTGGCGGTCGTCCAGAAGCCGTGCGACAGGACGACCGAGGGGTGTCCGAGCGGCCGTTCGTCATCGCTGGTGTCGAAGAGCCGCCCGCGTGCCGGCCGGATACCGAGCGTTTCGAAGTAGCGCCCGGTGACCAGCTCGGCGACGACGGGCTGCGGTCGGCCGTCGAGCGCCAGATGCACGTCGGTCGTGCTGCGAGCGAAGAGCTGTGAGAAGACGTCGTCGCGCTCGCTCAGTTCGCGGAAGAGAGGGAACGGAATGAGCTTGCCGAAGCCGACGTTGCCCATGCCTTGGCCGACGAACTGTCCGTCCCATTCGAGCTGCACGAGGCCTTTCGGGTCTTCGATGGGCAGGCTGCGCAGCAAGGTCTGATCGGCGAGAGAGAAAACCGCGCCGTTGAGCCCGATCGCCAGAGTCAGAGAAGCGAGAACGAGCAGCGTGGAGAGAGGGGCGCCCCAGAGCTGGCGGAGCGCCAGCAAGACGTCCCTTCGCAGGTTGTCGAGCCAGAGGAAGCGGTTGCCTTCGTAGAACTTCTCCTGCGCGCCCGTGACGTTGCCGAAGCGTCTCTTGGCTTCGCGCCTCGCTTCGCTGGGGCTCATGCCTTCGTCGACGAGTGCGTCGATCTCGAGCTGCAGATGTGCCTCGATCTCGGCCTGGAAGTCGGCGTCGCTTCGGGAGGTTCTGCGCATCGATCTAGGCCTCCTGCCTGCCGAGTCCGAGGACCCGAGCCATGGCCGCGACCAGGCGCTGCCACTGATCGGTCTCGTGCGTGAGCTGCTCACGGCCACTGGGTGTGAGCTCATAGAAGCGGGCCCTGCGGTTGTTCGAGCTTTTGCCCCATTCGGCGGTGATCCAGCCGCTGCGCTCCAGGCGCTGGAGCGCCGGGTAGAGCGAACCGTGGTCGACGAGCAGGACGTCGTCGGACTCGCGCTGGATGCTGCGAGCGATACCCTGGCCGTGCTCGGGGCCAAAGACGAGCGTCCGCAGAATGAGGAGATCCAAGGTGCCTTGGAGGAGAGCGATGCGTTGTTCGTCGGGCGTCACGATGCGGGCCTTTTGGGAGAGTTGTGGGAAGTCTCTTGGGTAGATTGTCTACCCATACGGCTGGATCGACGGCGAGGTTGCGTTCGAAATCCCGTCGGAGTGGTGCTTTGGCCAGTGGGCTGCTAGCTTCCGGCCAACCCCGCAACGCGCATTTCCCGGCTTTCTTCGGAGATCCGGCAGGAGGTTTTCGTGGCAGCCACGACTCCCGAAACGTCGTCTTCCGCACCTGAGCCGAGAGGCTACGCACTCTTTCTCTTCGCCGTCCTGCTGCTGCTGTGTGGCTTGCTGGGCTGGCTCTTCGTCACCGCTCCGCCGCCGGGCGCCGTCGGCGGACCGCATCCGGAGTTCGCCACGATGCAGGTCGGAGGCGCTCCCACCCGCCACGAAACGACGCTCTTGCCTGCGTTCCTGTTCGTCCTTCTGCAGGTCCTCGTGTTCGCCGGTCTGCTCTACATGGCGGTGGGTCGACGGCTGTCGCGCAAGGGCGGGGCTCTCTGGCTCGCGATGGGCACCGGAGCTCTGCTGACCGCCTTCGTCTGTCTCTTCATCACCTACCGAGGCTTCCTCGAGACCGGATCCGAGACGGCGCTCGCTTTCTCCTTTCCGGTACCGTCGGCCTGGATGCTCTACGGCGTCTGGACCGCGCCGCTCTTCTTCATCGCCCTGTACGTCGTGCGCTTCGATGACTGGATCCTGCTGCCCGAAGATCGCAAGCGCTTCGAAGAGCTCGTTGCCGAGAAGAACGCGGCTGCAGACAAGGGAGGCGCGTGACCATGGAGGAATACCGCAACGCGATCATCCTCAGCTGTGTCGCTCTCTACCTGGTGATGTGCATCGTCGTCGGCCTGTGGGCGCTGCGCCGTACCAAGTCGGCACACGACTTCTTCATGGCCGGTCGGGATCTCGGCATCGTCGTGACCGGCCTCGCGGTCTTCTCGAGCACCCTGTCGGGGTTCGGTTTCGTCGGCGGGCCGGGGCTCGTTTACCGCATGGGCATGAGCTCGCTGTGGATGGTCGTCTGCTCGACGATGGGCTTCGTGCTCGCCTTCTATCTCTTGGGCAAGCGCCTTCGCCTCTTCGCAGAGCTGCGCGAATCGGTCTCCTTGCCCGACGCCGTCGCCTCGCGCTACCGCAGCGAGAGCGCGCGCTTCATGTGCGCGCTCGCCATCTTGCTCGGCGTCATGGGGTACCTGGCGACGCAGATCCTGGCAATGGCAACTGTGCTCCAGGACATCCTGATGGCGACGTTCGGGCCGATCAGCATCGAAGCCTGCGTTGCCTTTTCCTGCGCCGTGCTCGTCTTTTACTGCGTGACGGGCGGCATCATCGCCTCGGTCTACACCGACCTCGTACAGGGCTTCGTCATGATGATCGCTGCGGTGCTCGTTCTGCTCGCTGCGATTGCGGCGGTCGAGGGCGGCTTCGCCGGCATGTCCGAGGCGCTGCTCCAGGACGATCCGGAGTCGATCGGCCCCTGGGGTTCGATTGGGATCTTCGGCGCTCTCTCCTGGTACTTCGTCTTCGCGCTGGGCCTGTGCGGCCAACCGCACATCATCACCAAGATGATGATGAACCGGCGCGTCGAAGACACACGCAGCATCCTGCCGATCTCGGTGGTCGCCTACGCGGTTTCGGCGATGCTCTGGATCAGCATCGGTCTCGTCATGCGCACGCTCGTCGTGCAGGGAGCACACCCGGAGCTCACAGGCTCCGACGCCGCAGCGCCGCAGTTCCTCCAGGGCTACGCGCATCCGCTGCTGGCCGGCATCGTCTTCGCCGGCCTCTTCGCCGCGATCATGTCGACGGCGGACGGTTTCCTCAACATCGGTGCGGCCGCCGTCGTTCACGACATCCCGACGGCCTTCCGCGGTCGCAAGCTCGACAATGAGCTCTTCTGGGCCCGGATCGGCACGGTCATCATCGCGGTGATCGCTTCGGTCTTCGCGGTCTATTCGGTGCGCGTCGGCGGTGAGCTCGTCGCGATTCTCGGCGCCTTCGGCTGGGGGACCTTTGCCGCGGCTCTGGTGCCGGCGGTGGCCATCGGCTTCAACTGGAAGCGCGCGACGGCGACGGCCTGCAACGTCGCGATCGCTGCCAGCCTGATCCTCAACTTCACGATCAAGGTCGGCGGCTTCGCAGTCCCCTACGGCATCGACGTCGGTGCGCTGTCGCTGATCGTCTCGTTGACCCTCTTCTTCGGCATCTCGCTGGCCTCGAAGCCTCCGGAGCTCGATCCGGACATCGAAGCGGTGATGGACATTTAGCGGTCAGCACTCTCCGTAACTCGCTCTCTCGAATCAGGTCCTCAAGAGGATGCTGACGCGAAGCCGCAGCCGTCGGTGCTGGAAGCGCCTTCTCCGCGCAAGCGCCGCCGTGGCGCTCGCTCTGCCAGCCTTCTGGCTGACGAGCTGCGCGCCGATGGAGCGGCCCCGCAACCTTCTCTTGATCTCTGCCGATTCGCTCCGCGTCGATCGTTTGGCCGTTTTCCGAACGGGAGGCCTCGAGCTCGACGCCCTTGATCGTCTGGCCGCGCGCGGCGTCACCTACCGCCGCGCTCAGGCGGTGACACCATGGACTGCGCCGGCGATGGTCTCGGTCTTCACTGGGCTCTATCCGCCGTCACATGGGGTGCAGGTGCGCGACGACACCACCCCGCAGGCGCTGCCGACGCTGGCGCGCCTCGCCGAAGACGCCGGGCTGCGGGTCGGCAACTTCAGCTTCTTTTCGGGCATCTCGTACTTCCGGAATCTCGGTCTGCCGCCCGCTCCCGAGGGGCTGGCGTACGGACGTGAGCCGGAGGTCTTCGCGCGCTGGCTCGACGAACGCCCGGACGATGACTTCTTCGCGTGGATCCATCTGCTCGAGCCGCATCTGCCCTACGGGGCCGACGGCTACCGCGCCAAGGAGCTGCAGATCGAAGGCTCCAGCGGACTCGAAGCGACCCAGCTCAAGGCGACGGTTCCCGTGGGCACGGCCGAGTTCGCTCCAGGGGATCGCGAGCCGCTTCTCGAGCTCTACGACCGCGACGTGCGGCGGCTGGGCGACCGCCTCATGGACCTGCTCGAGGCTCTGACCGAGCGCGGTCTGCTCGAGTCGACGCTGATTGTCTTCGTCGCCGATCACGGGGAAGAGCTGCTCGAAGACGGTTGGGTGGGTCACGCCTCGACGGCGGCCGAGGCGAAGCTCATTCCCGAAGTCCTCGACATTCCGCTGCTCGTCAGCGGCCCCGGCGTGCTCGAGCCGGGCTCGACATCGGAGGCGCGCGTGCAGCAGATCGACCTCTTGCCGGCGCTGGTTCGTCTCTTCGACTGGCCCGCGCCGAACGTTCTCGACGGCTTCGGTCTGCCGGGCCTCGGGCCGCGGCGCTGGCGCTCTCTTCCCGAGCGGAGCCGCAGCTTCTTCGACACCTCCGTCGGTGGCAATCTGACTCCCGCCGAACGGAGCTTCGAGAGGCTCCAGGGAATCTCCGACGGCCGTTGCCTCGTGCGCTCGCGCACGGCACCCGGGAGCGCAGAAGGCGTCGACTCTCTGGAGGTCGTGGCGGGCGGCTGTGACCGCGTCGCCGACCTGCGCAAGGACCTCGACGCCTGGCGTCGCGATCAGGCGGCGCAGCGTCTGTCTCTGCTCGAAGGCGGTGCGTCGAGCGCAGGCCCGGACCTGCAGCAGGTCGAGAGCTTCGCCGAGGTGCTCGACGCCCTTCCGGCGGATCGTGCCCTCTTGCGTTGGCCCGAGGTCGGCGGCTTGATCTCGCTCGAGTGGAACCTCGAGGAACCTGCCTGGATCCAATACGAAGTGGGCCAAGGGCTGCTGTCGGTCGACGGTGTCTTTCGAGCCGACAAGCCGGGCAGCATTGCCTTCGGACCCTTCCCGGAAGGCTTCTGGAACGACCTCGCTGGCTACAATCCGTTTCGGTATCGAGTAATCCATGAAGAGTTGCAGCAGCGATCGCCCTGGCAGGAGTTCCGGCTGGAGAAGACGACGCGGTGACCTGAACGCGCGGGCGTTCTTCGCTTGGACTGCTCTCTTGCTCGCGCTGATCTTGCTGCCGCGGGAGCTTCGCGGCTCGTGCTCAGGGGGCTCAGGCTCAGACATTTCACTCTTCGCCGCGACTGAGCTTGCTGACGCCATCGTCGTGGCCCGCGCTGGTCCGGCGCATCATGGCCATGTCGGTACGGCGCACGACCAGGAGCTCGTCTTCGAGATGAACGTCGTGCGCGTGCTCGAGGACGAGACGGGGGAGATGCCCGAGCGCTTCTTCCAGAGAGGCTGGTGGGCGTGGGACTCGGAGCCGCTCCCGGCGGACTTCACCGTGCCGCGAACTTACTGCGAGATGCCCTCTTACCGCGTCGGTGGCCTCTACGTCTTCTTCTTCAGGGTCGAAGGCGGGGCCGTCCAGTACCGGTTCTCGAGCCCCCGCGCGCGACTCAATGGCGAAGTAGACCGCCCCGACGCGCTCCTGGTGCGAGCCATCGAGGCGTACCTGAAGGTTCAGCGCGGACCGCGCGCCGCGCGACGAGAACAGCTGCAGCGGCTCCTCGAGAGGGCGCAGGCAGGTGGTCCTCTCGCTCCACTCGCGGGAGACCTGGAAGCGGCGCTGGCGGAGGCGCCCGAGGTCACCGCGGCCGATCGGCGGGCGGCGCGGCTCTCCGAGATCGATCAGCTGGCGCGGCTGGACCCTGCGGAAGCTCTGCGGAAGGTTCTCGCCCTTCCGGAGCGCTTCAGGCAGGGCCGCGCCGACGATCTCGTGGCTCGACTGCGCCGCGACGGCGTGCCTGCTGCGGAGACCCATCTCTGGCGTCTTCCGGCACGGCACGCGGCCTGGGTCACGGAGAGCCTGCCAGACCTGATCCCTCGACTGGATTCGGTCCGGCCTGCCTGGTGGGAGTGGCCGTCGGGATCCGCAAACCTCGCGCGCTGGTACGCCGAGAGAAACCTCGCGATTCCCGCAGCGCTACTCGAAGTGTGTCGAACGGAGGTGGCCACAGCCGTCGGTCGCAGGACGTGGTGCGACGGCGCGCTGGCGAAGGCCGGCGACGAGGAGGTTCTCCGGCGAGCCGCGCGGTGGCTCGAGGAGGGAGGTGGTCTTCGTCGCCACGGCCCGCGCGCCGCGGAAGTCTTCTCGCTGTCGCCTCTTCCTGAGGCCGAGGTCGCCCTGCGCACTCTGCTGACCGAAACGCTCGATCGCCTGGCGGGGCTCCGGGAGGCCGAGCTTTCCGAGGGTACGCGGGAGCGGCGTCGCCGTGGCTTCGAACGGCTCTTGAAGGCCTGGGTCTGGGCGCAGCTGGAGGCGCCGTTGGCTTCGGCGGAGGAGCGTCTCGCGGACTTTGTCGAACATCTCGACGCCGTGCCTTTCACGGGCTGCGCGGTACGCGAAGTCCTCGAACAGCGGCCCGACATTGCTGACGCGGTGCTCGCTCGGCTCGACGAAGCGGAGCGCGGCTTGCTCGACGCTTGTCTTCTCTACGAGCGTCCGGAGAAACGTCCGTGGTGACCGAGAGCCGCCCGGCATCGCGACTCTGGGTCGACACCGACATCGCTCTGGGCGCTGCTCGCGGCGACGTCGACGACGGTCTTGCACTCGCCGCGATCGCTTGCGCGCACCTGGCGGGAGACGTCGAGCTTCTGGGCGTCTCAGCGACGTTTGGCAACACGGACGCAGCCACCGCGGAGCGTTGTGCGCGAGACCTTCTGGACGCGGCGGGACTGGCGGAGACGCAGGTCGTGGGCGCGCGAGAGGCCCCGGCGGCGTTGGCGTCTCTCGAGGAGGGTGCGCAAATCGTGGCGCTGGGGCCGCTGGCGAACGTCGCCGCCGCGCTCGACGTGGACTCGGAGCTGCCCGCCAGGACCAGCCTGAGCGTCGTCGCGACGGTCCTCGGTCGGAACCCGCTGCTGGCGAGCTATTGCCTCAACTTTCGCAAGGATCCGGAGGCCGCGCGCCGAGCGATGCGCGCCGGCTTCTCGCCGCGGCGGGTCTTCCCGCTCGACACCGTGCGCCGGCTGCGCGTCGGACGCAGCCAGCTCGAGGAGCTGGCCGCGGTCGGTCCTCTCGGCGAGAGGCTCGCCGCCGGTAGTCGGCGCTGGCTGCGGTCAGCGCCCTGGCGCTACCGGTCGTTCTCCTTTCCTGCATGGGACCTTGTGGCTGCGCTCGCCGCTGTCGACAGACTTCCCGACGCGCGATTCGACGAAGAGCTGAGGCTGGTCGATTTCGACGTCGAGAGGGCGTGGCAGGAGTTCGTGGCTCTCGTGGGAGCGCGGGGGCGCCAGGCCTGATGGAGAACTCTCTTAGCAACCCTCACTCTTCATCGAGAAGTCGTGAGCGCAGGGTCCGGCTCTCAGCGCCGCACGAGCCCCGAAGCCGAGCGTTCCGTCGAGCGCGCCCGCGCACCTCTTGCATCTGCTGTGGACCGGCTGTCCGCCGCGCCTCGGGTTTGCCTCCGCGCCTCGGGTTTGGCGGTAGAGTTCGAGCGACTTCGGCGACCCTCCGAGACAATTCCAGCGACAGCCTCGAGTGCCACAGGGTGTATCGCCGCGGGTGCCATAGCCACACGGAGAGTGACGGTGAAGTACGACACGGAGAACCTCAAGGGCGACATCTCCGGCGGCCTGGTCGCCGGCATCATCGCCCTGCCCTTGGCCCTGGCTTTCGGTGTGCAGTCGGGGCTCGGTGCGGCCGCGGGCCTCTACGGTGCCATCGCCGTCGGCGTCTTTGCCGCGGCCTTCGGCGGCACGCGCACGCAGGCTTCGGGTCCCACCGGACCGATGACGGTCGTCTCGGCGTCGATCGTGGTGTACGCGATCGAGCAGACGGGCTCTATCGAGCAGGGGCTGGGACTCATCCTCGCCTGCTTCCTGGCGGGCGGTCTCTTCCAGATCGGACTCGGGTTCCTCGGCGTCGGCAAGTACATCCGCTACTTTCCGTACCCGGTCGTCTCAGGCTTCATGAGCGGCGTCGGACTGATCATCATCTTTCTGCAGCTCTGGCCGCTGCTCGGCTCGGCCTCGCCGAAGTCGACGATCGAGGTCGTGACCCGAATCGCCGAACCGCTCGGTGCCCTGAACGTGGCGGCGCTCGGACTCGGTCTGCTGACCCTCCTGGTGAACTGGGGCTTCCCCAAGATCACCACCAAGGTGCCGTCGGTTCTGGTGGCTCTGCTCGTCGGCACGATCACCGCGGTCGTCTTCGGGCTGGACGTGCCGAACATCGGCGACATTCCCTCGGGCCTGCCCGGACTCGAGGTTGCAGCGATCTTTGCCGTCGATCCGCAGTACCTCGGCTACATTCTGCAGTCGGGTCTGACCCTGGCGCTGCTCGGCGCGATCGACTCACTGCTGACGTCGGTGATCGCCGACAACCTGACCAAGGACCGGCACGACAGCCGGCGCGAGCTCATCGGTCAAGGCATCGGTAACGCCGTCGCGGCCGCCTTCGGCGGCATACCCGGCGCCGGCGCGACCAAAGGCACGGTGGTCAACATCAAGGCCGGCGGCCGCACGCGCCTCTCGGGTGTCACACACGGGCTCTTCCAGCTCGCCGCGCTCCTCGGCCTCGGCGCGCTCGCCTCCTACATTCCCCTGAGCGTGCTGGCCGGCCTGCTCATCTCGGTGGGCCTCGCCATTGTCGACTACAAGGGCTTTCGCCATCTGCTGCGGGTGCCGCGCGCCGACGCGGTGGTCATGCTCGTCGTGCTCTTCGC
>JBCCLJ010000217.1:0-11459 GCA_039026915.1 Acidobacteriota bacterium | reverse complement strand
TGCCCGCGCTGCGGAGATCACGCTACCGCTCGCCGACGGCCGGCTCGAGCGCTTTGCCGTGCGGCCTAGCGCTACCGTGCCGGAGGAGTTGGCGGCTCGTTATCCGGGTGTCCGGGTCTTCCGGGCCCGAGGTATCGACGATCCGCGATTGACCGCGAGCTTCTCCGATCTCGAGCAGGGTTTCAGCGCCTGGATTCGAACTCCCGCCGGGCTGAACGTGGTCGAGCCTCTCGACTCGGGCGATTCCTCGAGCCACGTCGTCTACCGCCGCGCCGAACTCGCGCGGGGTGCAGCCCCGAGCTTCCGCTGCCAGGTGCATCGAGAGCGACCCGTTGCGCCGCGCGGCAGGTTCGAGGGCCTGCAGATGATTGCGCAGTCGGCGAGTACACCGGTGCCCGCTGATCATCGGACCTACGTTCTGGCTCTCGCGGCCACCGGTGAGTACACGCAGTTCCACGGCGGCACGGTCGGTTCGGCTCTGGCCGAGATGGCGACCGCGATCGATCGGGTCAACACGATCTTCGAGCCTGAGATCGGCGTGACCCTGGTCCTTCACCCCGATACGGACGAGCTGATCTTCACCAATCCGTCGACCGATCCCTACACCAACGACGACGGCTCGGCGATGATGGCTCAGAACCAGGTGACGATCGACGACGAGATCGGCAACGGGAACTACGATGTCGGCCACGTCTTCTCGACGGGCGGTGGTGGGATCGCCTTCGTCCAGTCCGTCTGCTGGAGTCCGAACAAAGCGCGAGGAGTGACCGGTCTGGAAACTCCGGTCGGCGATCCGTTCTACGTCGACTATGTCGCTCACGAGCTCGGCCACCAGCTCGGGGCTGACCACACCTTCAACGCTTCGACCGATCTCTGCGGTGAGAACGACCAGCGCGTGCCCGAGATCGCCTTCGAACCGGGGTCGGGATCGACGATCATGGGCTACGCAGGGCTCTGCGGTGCCGAGGATCTGCAGATCAACTCGGACCCCTACTTCCACTTCTCGAGCCTGTCCGACATCGAGGTCTACGTCACCGACACCCGGGTCGGCTGGGGCGGAGATCCGTCCTGCGTCGCGCTCGACGTCACAGGCAACATGACCCCCTCCGTCGACGCCGGACCGGACTACGTCATTCCGGTCGGCACGCCTTTCGAGCTCACCGGCAGCGCGACCGACGACGTCGGCGTCTCGAGCTACGTCTGGGAGCAGTCGGATGCTGGGCCGGCAACCACCGCCGCGACGCTGGGCAGCGATGACGGGCAGGGGCCGCTCTTTCGCTCACGTATGCCCTCGTCGGTTGCGACGCGCACCTTCCCGCGCATGGCGGATGTGCTGAGTGGAACGCCCTCTCTCGGAGAGATCCTTCCGGTCCAGGGTCGAATCCGCCCTGACGCCCTGACCCTCAAGCTGATCGCTCGCGACGACGATCCGCGCGGTGGCGGATGGGGCATCGACGAGATGGAGATCGAGATCGACGCCGGGTCAGGGCCCTTTGCCGTTCTCTTCCCGAACGGTGGCGAGACGCTCGCAGGGTCGGTCCAGGTCCAGTGGGACGTCGCCGGCACTGACGGTGCTCCCGTGTCCTGCAGCGCGGTCGATGTGCTCTTGTCGACGGACGGCGGCGCCGACTTCTCGATCGTTCTGCTCGAGGAGACCCCGAACGACGGCGCCGAGAGCACCCAGCTTCCGCAGGTCACCAGCGATCGCGTTCGCCTGCTCGTTCGTTGCAGCGACAGCGTCTTCTTCGACGTTTCGAATGCTGACCTCGCGATTGCTCCGGTCGAAGGCCTGCCCTTCGGCGATGGCTTCGAGTCGGGCAGCCTGATCCGCTGGAGCCAGCCCTAGAACGGGCATTCCTTGCGCTCGCCCGGCGCGTCGGTGATCGACAAAGTCCGCGCAGATCGTTGAAAGCGGGACCGACCCCCGTTAGGCTGCGCCCGCTGATGACGATGTCTGCTACACCCGCCAGAGCCGGTCTCGACCGGCCGGCACCCTGGGTAGAGCGGCTGGTCAAGGGGGATGCGAACGGTGGGCGCTACGCTCTCCGTACCTCCGTCGTGACCGGCGCGCAAAGCCTTGGCGCCGAAGATCTCGAGGACGCTGTCCACGACGGCTATTTGCGCCTCCTGGGCCCCGACAGACCCGAAGGCCTGCATCCCTTTCGGATCTGGAACTTCATTCCGGACCTTCTGGAACCCCTCGTCGGTGTGCGCCATCGCTACATCGCCTTCAACGCCGGCCGGCACCGTGCCTACGAGCGCTTTCTGCAGGAGGCCTCCGAGATCCCGGTGGCTTCGGGGACGGGTGCGAGCGGACCCGACCTGATCATTCACTGTCTTTATGCGGCAGATTCAGGAGTGCCGGTCGAGAACCCTCGCCAAATCCCGGCCTATCGCTACTCCGAGGCTTGGGGAAAGCGGCCGCCGAGCTTTGCGCGGGCGCGTCGGGCACAGCTCTTCGGCGAGCGGGCGTCGCTCATCGTGGCCGGAACGGCTTCGATCGTCGGTGAGGAGACGCTGCACGAGTCCGACCTGGCGGAGCAGCTGTCGGAGATCGAGAGGAACCTCGAAGCGCTCGTCACCGCGGCGGGTGGTTCCCGAGGTACAGGCTGTTCCTGCTTCCGCGACGTGCGCGTCTACGTCCCCGATTCGTCGGATCTTTCCGAGGTCGAGCGCGGCGTCGAGCGCCGGTTCGTCGGTGCTGAGCAGATCGAGTACTTCGAGAGCGGGCTGTGCCGGCCGGGGCTTCGGGTCGAGATCGAAGGCCTCGCCGAGCTGCGAGATTCCTGAGGGCCGGCGCGGCAATCCGTCGCTGACTGGTTCGAAGCCGCCTGCGGTGGCTCCCCGGTTCGCCCCCCCTCCGGAGCCGTCGGTCCGGATTTGTCCCGTCGAGCCGGCTAACGCCGTATTCGATAGCAGGAGATCGATATGACCTTAGCGCGACACCTCTCGTTTCTCAGCTCGCTGCTGCTCTTGGCGACAGCCGCATCTGCCTCGGAGACCGATGTCGTCCGCTCGCTGCAAGGAGCCCCGGTCGATCCCTGTCTGATGGGCACTCCCCCCGGCACCGTCCTCACCTTCGAGATCGAGGCGACTTCGCCTTTCTCCAATGGCTTCTTCACCGGTTCGCCGATTCCCGATGCCTACGGCGACCTCGTGACCTCTCCGGTCGTCAACTCACAGGGTCTGCGGTTCTCCTACTGCGGTGGCGACACGCCGCATGTGATCCGGCGCCCAGCCGTCGTGCGCCTCGACTACTTCGGCGACAACTACGGAGACCTGACCGAGCTTGCTTACAAGAGTGATCAGGTGCCCGGAGAGCGGCTGATCGTCGAGTTCGCGCCAACGTCCGCCGACCAGCGCGTTGCGCTCTACGGCTTCGACGTCGACGCGGAGAGCAGCTCGGTGACGATCCCACGCGTCCAGATCTTCACGGAGACGGCCGGGAGCTCGGGCGCCGTGGCCAACGTCGAGACCTTCGACAACGTGCAGCTCGGTAAGGGGCACGTGAGCTTCGACTTCGATCCGCCCCTGCTGACGCCGGATCCCAACGATCCCCAGGGCACGCAGCTGGTCACCATCATCTTGGACATGACCGGCAGTCGCATCCCGGCCGATGCCATCGGCATCGACAACATCCACATCGCGGAAACCGGCATCGCACGCTTCGAGTCGGCGACGTTCACGGCCTCGGAGTCCGACGAGGAGATCGTCGTCGTGATCGAGCGCACGGCGGCTGCCGATCTGGAGATCCCGGCGAGTGTCGAACTCGACCTCACCGACATCACGGCGGTTCTCGACGAGGACTACAACGTGCCGGGAGTCTTCCAGAGCGGAGCGCTCTCGGTTTCTTGGCTGGCCGGCGACCGGTCGCCCAAGACGCTTCGCTTTCCGATTCGCGACGACGAGGAGCTCGAGGGCGACGAGACGTTCGAGCTGCGTCTGGTGAATCCGGAGGGCGTGGGCCTACGGATGAGCTCTTCCGGAGAAGAGGTCGCCGTCGCGACCGTCGTCATTCAGGACGATGAGCAGCTGGATGTCGACATCGTCGGGCCGCAGATCACGGCGGTGGACCAGCTCGAGCTCTATCGGGCGTCGGCAGACTGCTCGCCAGTGCCCACGACGTGGTCGTGGGATGTCGACGGTGGTTCCATCTCCGGGCCCGGCGACGGCCCGCAGGTTCGCGTGCGCTGGGCGAGCGAAGGCTCCAAGCTGCTGCGCGCCGAAGCGCTCGACGGGGGTTGCCCCGGGGCGATCGCGGAGCTTGCCGTCAGCGTGCAGGACGGTCTCGGCATCGGCTTCGTGAGACCGGAGTTCAGTGCGCGCGAGGGTGACGGACAGGTCGAGCTGACGCTGGTGCGCTTCGGCGCCACGGCGGCCTCCGTGCTGCTCGAGCTCCAGGACGGCACGGCGCGTCGCGGCTCCGATTGGACGGGCTCGACGTCCTTTCTCGTCGAATGGCTGGACGGAGATCCTGCCGAGCGCACCGTTTCCGTCGACCTCGTGAACGACGACGTGCGCGAGCCGGCCGAGACGTTCCGGGCGCGGCTCAGCGGTCCGCTGGGAGGCCCCTTGGGTCAGTCCGCAGCAGACATCACGATCTTCGACGACGATGTGTCGGTGAGTCCGCCCAAACCGATCGGTGCGGGACCGCTCCCAGTGAATCCGACGGTGGCGTACAGCCCGTTGGGCGGCAAAGCCATCGTCTGGGTCGAGAGCGCTCTGTGTGCCGACGTGCTCTGCTTCAAGGTCTTCGCTCAGTTCTTCGATGCCCTGGATCGACCGAACGGAGGCGTGGTCGAAGTCTCCCGTCGAGCGACCTCGCTCAGCGACCGACCCGCGGCCGACTTCACGCCTGACGGCCGCCTCTTCGTCGTTTGGCCTCAGGACGGCGCCGCCGCCAGGGGAGGGTTGGTGGGGGACAACCTGGTCGGACGATTCTTCGATCCGGGCGGAGATCCGGCGGGCGCTACGGTCGACGTCTCGAAGACGTCGAATGGCGACGTCTCCGAGCCGGGCGTCGAGATCGATCGCAACGGCGAGGTCGCGGTCGCTTGGGAAGACGCCGACGAGGTCAACGCGCGCTTCCTCGATCGGCAGGGAGCGGCGATCGGCGGCCAGAAGCGCCCCGGGGTCTCGAACGCGACAGAGCGCCAGCCCGCCGTGTCCCGCAACAGCTCGGGGGCCAGCGTCTTCGTCTTCGAGGGCGACACGAGTCGGCCCGGAGTCCAAGCGCGGCTCTTCGATGACCGGGGCAACCGAGGACGCATCATCCGTGTCGATCGGGATCCGGGCGCCGCAGCGCCCGATGTGGTGGTGCGCGACAACGGCAGCTTCGTCGTGGTCTACGAGCGCCCGGGGGCCACGGGGACGGACGTCGTCTTGCGGCGGTTCGATGCTGCCGGCGACCCGGTGGGTTCCGAGACGTTGGTGAATCGAGCCGACGGCCAGCGCCACCTTCGCCCGAAGATCGCGGTCAACGCCGGCGACGACCTTTTCGTGGCGTGGCTGTCCGTGCCCGCCGCTCGCGGCGTCAGCGGAAATCTCGTCGGCAGGTTCTTCGACCCGGCGGGCGAAGCGGTCACCGAAGAGATCGACGTCGCGGGGAACTCGGGCGGCTCGACACCTTCGGAGCCGGAGGTCTCGATCAACGATGAGGACGAGGCGACGGTCGTCTACGAGCGCGAAGGCCCGAGCGGGACGTCAGAGGGGATCTTCCGCTCCATTCTGCAGCCAAGCCTGGCTCGCGACTGCGTGGAAGGAAGAGAGAGCCTCTGTCTGCAGCAGCAGCGCTTCGAAGTGCGCGCCGACTGGCAGGACTTCGAAGGCAACAACGGTGCCGGGCGCGCTCTCAGCCTGACGCCGGACAGCGGCACGTTCTGGTTCTTCAGTCCGGACAATGTGGAGCTCATCGTCAAGGTGCTCGACGCTTGCGGAGTCAACGGGCACTACTGGCTCTTCGCGGCCGGCCTCACCGACGTCGAGGTTCACCTGAAGGTCGACGACACCGGCGTGGGCACGACGCGCAGTTACTTCCACTCGTCCGGGCAGCCCTTCGAGACCGTGCGCGACATTCAGGCCTTCCCCTGTGCGGCAGGGCGTCCCGAGCGCACGCTGAGCGAGGAGGAGCTCGCCGCGGCGATGGCCGAGGTCTTCCAGCAGGCCGAGGAGGAGGTCGAGCAGCTGCGCGAGTCGGCGTCGTCCAACGGACGGACCTGCTCGACGACGTCGACGGCTCTCTGCGTCAACGACTCTCGCTTCCTCCTCGAGGTCGAGTGGGCGACGGCACAGGGCACCTCGGGCCAGGGTCGCGCCGTCCAGCTGACGCCGGACAGCGGCACGTTCTGGTTCTTCAGCCCGGACAACGTCGAGCTCATCTTCAAGGTTCTCGACGGCTGCGCGCTCAACCAGCGCTACTGGATCTTCGGCAGCGGCCTGACCGACGTCGCCATCGAAGTACGCATCACCGACACCGTGACCGGAGCCGTGCGCGAATTCAGCAACCCGCTCGGCCAGGGCTTCGTACCCATCCGCGACATCAACGCGTTCGCCGGCTGTCCTTGACGTGCTCGGCGTGGTGACACCACGCCTGCGCTCGCCCGTGTCGATGCTCTGGCCGCTCCGCGCCCGCCGCCGTAGCGAACGGAGTCGCCGAGCCCCTCTTCCGTTGTCTCCGTTCGCGAAGGGCGAATGACGGCCTTGGTTCCGGCGGAAGAGACGTCATTCGCCTCCTCCATGCTCGCGTTGCTCGCGTCGCTTGACGTGCTCGGCGTGCTGGTACCACGCCTGCGTTCGCCCCGTTCAACGAGCCGATGGCCGCCCGCGTCGTCTGCCTTCCAGCGTCCTTGCGAGGAGCGTGCGCGCCGTGTCGCGCAGCGCCCGGCGTGCACCGACGCGGCAATCGGTTCAAAGGCCGCGTCCCAGCGACCGGCCAGGGCCTGCGGACGGGCGGTTCTCCCGGGTCTGAGGCTCTAAGCAGAGCAGCGCGCAATCTCCAGCGGAGATCCTCCGCGTTGTCGTTCAACGGCCCCCGGCTGTCGCACCTCCGTGTTACGTTCGCTCTCAGCGCCCGCTGTGGTGCGAGTTCACGATGTCGACCGGCCCGCCCTCTTCTCCGTCCCCCTGGAAGCGGCTCTTCGGCTACGTGCAGCGCGCCCCGGGTCGATACGCGCTCGGCGCCGTGCTCACCCTTGGCTATGCGGTGAGCTTTCAGGCCATTCCGCTGGCGGTGCGGCGGATCGTCGCGGGCCTCGATCAGATCGGTGAGAACGGCCTCGCCCCGGCCGACGTCGACGGTCCGATCTTCGCCCTGATCGGTATCTCGCTGCTCTTTGCGCTCCTTCGGTTCTCGTCCCGTGTCGTCATGTTTCGCGTCGGGCGGCAGACCGAGTACCAGATCCGCAACGACTACTTCGACCACATCCAGCGACTGCCCCAGTCCTTTTTTCATCGGCACCGCACGGGTGACCTGATGTCGCGCGCCGTCAACGACATCAACAGCGTGCGACTGTTCCTCGGCATGGGGCTTCTCAACATCGTGCAGACGCCCGTCCTCTACCTCGGCGCGGTCGTCGTCATGGCGAGCATCAGTCCCTGGCTCACCTTCTGGGCGCTGCTGCCGTTCCCTGCCTTCGTCCTGGTGGCCCGCCTCTTCGGACGCATGATGTTCCAAGCCAACCTGGCCGGTCAGGAGCAGCTCGGCCGGGTATCGAACACGGTGCAGGAGAACGCCGCCGGAGTGCTCGTCGTTCGCTCCTACGAGCTCGAGCCACTCGAGCGCGATCGCTTTGCCGAGGAGAACCGGCAGCTCTATTCGAAGATGCTGAAGGTCGGCACGGTGCAGGCGTCGATGACCTCGACGATCGGGCTCCTGCCGGCGCTCGCCGCGGGCCTGGTGCTCCTGATCGGCGGGCGCATGGTCCAGAACGGCGAGCTGCGCTCCGAAGACCTCTGGGTCTTCTGGGCCTATATCGGCATGCTGACCTTCCCGACCGTGCTGCTCGGCTTCGTCATCGCCATCGTGCAGCGCGGCCTGGCGGCGCTCAAACGCCTGGGCGAGGTACTCGACGTCGTACCGAGCATTCGCGACGACGAGAAGACGCTCCAGGTCTCGGGCATCTCCGGCGCCCTGCGCCTTCGCGATCTCGACTTTGCTTACGAGGCGGGCGGACCGAAGTCGCTCGAAGGCGTTTCGTTCGAGGTCGCAGCAGGGCAGACCGTCGGCCTCGTCGGCCCGGTCGGCTCGGGCAAGAGCACCCTGGTGAGCGTCATCCCGCGGCTCCTCGAAGTCGAGGACGGCCACATGGAGGTCGACGTGGACGGGGCGCGCTCGGTCGACCTCAATCGCCTTCCGCTCTCCGTTCTGCGCGAGAGCATCGCGATGGTGCCGCAGGACAGCTTCCTCTTCTCAACCACCGTCGCCGAGAATATCCGCTTAGGTCGCCCCGAGGCGTCGATGGAAGAAGTGCGGGCCGCGGCCGCACGAGCTCACGTTCTCGGAGACATCGAAGCCTTCGAGAACGGCTTCGAGACGGTCGTCGGTGAGCGCGGCATCACTCTCTCGGGAGGTCAGCGACAGAGGGTGGCCCTGGCGCGGGCCCTCCTGCTCGACCCGAAGATCCTCATCCTCGACGACTCTCTGTCCAGCGTCGATCACGAGACGGAAGAGGCGATTCTCGGTGACCTTCAGGACGCCCAGCGCGGGAGGACCTGCTTCGTCGTCGCCCACCGCCTCTCGGCGGTGCGCAACGCCGATCTCATCCTGGTGCTCGAAGAGGGCCGGATCTCCCAGCGGGGAAGCCATGAGGAACTGGTGTCTCAACCCGGTCTCTACGCTCAGCTGCATCGGCTGCAGGAGATCGAGAACGAGCTGGAAGACACGCCCGCAGCGGTGACCGTCGAATGATCGAAGACGGCGAAGAGCAAGCGCTCGGCAAGATCTACGACACGCGGCTCATCGCGCGACTGTGGCCCTACGTGCGGCCACACTCGGCTTGGATCGCGCTGTCGTTCGTGCTGATACCGCTGCGCGCTCTCCTCGAGGTGACGCCGCCGCTGATCGTCGGGGCGGCGATCAACTACCTCGCGCACGGCGAGGTTCTTTCGGAGATCGCGCTGCTCGAGCCGCTGCTTTCGCCCCAGTTCGGTCTCTCCGTTCTGACATGGCTCTTTGTCGTCGCGCTGACCGTGGCAATCGTCAACCTGGGCCTCGAGTGGCTGCGCACCTTTTCGATGATGATCCTCGGGCAGCGCACCGTCCGTGATGTTCGGGAAGTCCTCTTCGATCACGTTCAGCGCTTGCCGATGCGCTTCTTCGACCGCTACCCGATCGGACGCTTGGTGACTCGACTCACCAACGACATGGAGAACCTGGCGGAGATGTTCGCCTCGGGGGTCGTCGCGCTGATCGCCGACCTTTTCATCATGGTGTTCTTCGGCTACCTGCTGTTCACCATCGAGCCGCGACTGGCTTTCGCCGCGATGGTGGTGGTGCCGTTTTTGGCTCTGGCAGCGTTCGTCTTTCGCTACAAGGTGCGCGAGGCCTTCCGCGAGGTGCGCGTCAAGATCGCACGGATCAATACCCACCTCCAGGAGACGATCTCAGGCATTCGCGTCGTTCAGCTGTTCTCTCGTGAGCGTCTCAACGCCGAGCGCTTCCGCGCTGAAAATGCTTCCCATCGCGACTCCTGGTTCAGGTCGATCCACTACGATGCGCTGCTCTTCTCGTCGGTCGATCTGGCGACGAATCTGACCCGCGCGATCATCTTCTTTCTCGGCGCCCGGCTCCTGGGAGCCGATGAGGTGACGCTGGGCACGGTTTACGTGTTCACGGACTACATGGTGCGCTTCTTTCGCCCGATGATGGACCTTTCGGCAAAGTACTCGGTCATGCAGTCGTCCATGGCGAGCGCCGAGCGCACCTTTCAGCTCCTCGACGAGCTCGCCGAGCCGCCCGACGGTGCGCGAGAGGCCGTGGAACGGATCAGTGACGAGCGCGGCAGTGAGGTCGTCTTCGACCGTGTTTCCTTCTCCTACGGGTCCGATCCGGTCCTCAAGGACGTTTCGTTTCGCGTGGCGCCTGGAGAGCGCGTCGCTCTCGTCGGTCATACGGGCTCCGGCAAGACGACGACGCTCAAGCTGCTGGCGCGTCTCTACGAGATCGGAGAGGGCTCGATCCGCGTCGACGGCGTCGACGTGCGGGACTGGAAACGATCCCACCTGCGCCGGCGCATGGCCTTCGTGCTGCAAGACGTTTTTCTCTTCGAAGGAAGCGTTCGAGAGAATCTGGCGCTCGGCCGCCGAGACGTCGGCGAGCAGGAGCTCGCTGAATCCTTGACAGCCGCCAACGCCAAAACGATCGTCGACCGGCTCCCGGGGGGGCTGGACGAGATCGTGCGCGAGCGTGGCAGCAACTTCTCCAGCGGAGAACGACAGCTGCTCTCGTTCGCGCGCGCGCTCGCTGGCGATCCCGACCTACTGCTCCTCGATGAGGCCACCTCGAGCGTGGACAGTGAGACCGAAGCGTTGATCCAGGAGGCGCTGCGCAACATGCTCGAAGGCAAGACGTCCATCGTCGTCGCGCACCGACTCTCGACGATCCAGGACTGCGACCGGATCTTTGTCTTTCATCAGGGGCAGATCGTCGAAGAGGGGAGCCACGAGGACCTGCTCGCGCAGGGGGGGACCTACGCTCGACTGCATCGACTGCAGTACTCCAGCCTGCCGGAATCGGCGGCGTAGCAGGGTTTTTCGATGAGCTCTGGGGGCGTTTCGGGGGCCCTCGAATTGCACCTCTGCAGGGGTTTACAGCACTGCACCTCTGACTTACAATCCGTGTTTCTCTGCCGGTCAGCTCTGGACCAGTGCGTCTGAGGGCAGAGAACTGTCTGTTTGACGCCCACGTGGCTCAGGGGTAGAGCACTTCCTTGGTAAGGAAGGGGTCACCGGTTCAAATCCGGTCGTGGGCTCCACGGGATTCTCGACGAACTTCCAGAGTTTCCCGCAGAGTGTCGCCAGGCAGTTCGGACCGTACCGGTTGGAATCTCGGGCTCGAGACTCCGACGGAAGGTGGAGAGTCGCCGCAGTCACGACGCAACACCGCGGCACCAGAGCTTTCAAAAACAAGTTTCACCGGCCAAAGGCAACTGCCTGCGGTCATGTTCCAAGGGCGAACAGCTTCTCGTCTTACATGGATCCACTCGCCCTGAAGGACGCCTGCCCACTGGGCCGGCATCCGTCGGCGATCGGCTCCTAGGAGGCACTAGAGACACATGGCAAAAGAAAAGTTTGAGCGGACTAAGCCTCACGTGAACGTGGGCACGATCGGTCACGTCGACCACGGCAAGACGACCTTGACGGCGGCGATGACGAACATCCTGGCGGCCAAGGGCGGCGCGGACTTCGTTCCTTTCGATCAGATCGACAAGGCTCCGGAAGAGCGCGAGCGCGGCATTACGATC
>JBCCLJ010000216.1:0-11503 GCA_039026915.1 Acidobacteriota bacterium | reverse complement strand
CGTCTCCTAGCGGACGTCGCAGCGGGACGCGAGGGCGCCGAGGACGAGCTGCTGCCGCTGGTCTACGCCGAGCTGCGGCGCATCGCGCGTTCGCGGATGGCACGCGAGGGCGCTTCACACACGCTGCAGCCGACCGCTCTGGTGCATGAGGCCTACCTGCGACTCTCCGGCGATGACGGACTGCGTTTCGAGAACCGTCGTCACTTCTTCGGTGCTGCAGCCGAAGCGATGCGGCGCATCCTGGTCGACGCGGCGCGGCGACGTCAGCGCATCAAGCGCGGTGGCGACCAGCAGCGCGTCGACCTCGAGAGCGATCTGCTGCCGACGCCGGACGTGGGCCCGGCCGAGCTGCTCGAGCTCGACGATCTCCTCGACAAGCTCGAACGGCAGGACGCGTCGATCGCCACCGTCTTCAAGCTGCGCCACTTCGTCGGTATGACCGTGGACGAGGTGGCCGATGGACTCGAGGTTTCGCCGCGCACGGTGGCGCGTCAGTGGAACACCGGCCGCGCCTGGCTCAAACGCGAGCTCGGGACTCGCTCTGGCTGAAGCTTCCTGCTGACTAGAGCGCTTCGCGTTCGGCGGCGCGCTCTGGGTGGCGCTCGACGAGTAGGCGCCGATGTGCTTCGGCCTCGTCGGGCCTTCCAGCGGCCTCGAAGGCGGAGATGAGACGCTCGAGTGCCGGTGCGGTCCGCTGCCAGGCGTCCCCGCGCTGCTCCCGGATCAGCGGGTAGGCGCTGGCGACGAGGGCCAGGCCTCGGCTCACCCTTCCCTGGGCGATGCGGGCGCTGCCGAGCCAGCTGCGCGCCTCAGCCGTGCGCCAGTTGTTCTCGGCGAGCTTGGCCTCGCGGATCGCAACGCCGCGCTCGAGGTAGGGGACCGCCTCCTCCAGCCGCCCGGCGTCGAGCAACAGAGCACCGAGCCAGACGACCGTATCGGAGACGCTCGGGTGCTCCGGGCTGAGGTGTTTCTCGCGTAGCCTCAGCGCCCGGCGATGCGCTTGTTCGGCTTCGTCCCAGCGACCGGTCTCGTGGAGCAGCCGGCCCAGATTCGAGAGGTGGAAGGCCAGGTTCGGGTGGTCGTCGCCGACGACGCCGCGTTGCTGCTCGAGGGCTTCGCGAAAGGCCTTCTCGGCGCCACCCAGATCGCCCAGACCGTGCAGGTTGAGACCGAGATTGTTGAGGAAGCGCGCGGTGAAGAAGTGGGGTTCGTCGGTGAGCTCGCGCATCGCTTCGAGGCTGCCCAGGTTCGTGTCGCGCGCGCGCTCCAGCTGGCCGACGTTGGAGGCGGCCAGCGCGATGTTGGTGCGGGTCGCCAAGGTGTCGAGATGCGTGCGGCCGAGCACCTCGGACTGGTGCTCGAGTGCGCTCTCGAGAAACGGCAGGGCTTCGGCGCTGCGACCGAGCTCGATCAGCACCAAGCCGAGCGACGCGCGCCGTCGGGAGCGAACACCGACTCCAGCGTTCTCGGCTCGCTCCTCGAGGTCGAGGAAGATGTTCGCCGCCTTGTTCGTTCGTCCCGAGCGCATCTCGGTCAGCGCCAGGGCGCCGAGCGCTTCGTCGCTGAGGGCCGAAGGCACTTCGTCGGACTCAGCGGCTAGCGTGACTGCCTCGAGCGCCGTCTCCCGCGCAGCCTCGAGTTCGCCGCGTTCGACCTGGACGTTGGAGAGCGCCGCCAGCGCCTCTGTCAGCGTCACGTCGTTCGCCGCCGAGCGCGCCGTCGCCACGGCGGCCTCAGCGAGTGCCATCGCCTGCTCCGGTTGGGCCTGGTCGAGCGACACGGTCGCCAACTGGCGCTGAGCTGCCGACAGCGCTTCGAGATCGCCCGCTTCTTCGAGCACGCTCGCGGCTTCGGCGAGCAGCTGGGCTGCGCCCGGAAGATCTCCGAGGGCGCGGGTCGAGTCGCCGATTCGCAGCAGCATGCGCCCGAGCAGGAGCGGCCGCTGGCCGAAGGTGTCGCGCACCTCGGACTCGCCGCGTTCGAGCAGCTCGAGGGCCGTCACGTCCCGCCGCCCCTCCGCAAGCACATTCGCTCCTCGGAAGAGGCTCGACATGAGATCGCTGACCTCTTCGGCCTCTTGACGTCGCTCCTCGGCCTCGACGAGCGCGGCGCGAAGCTGAACGGCCTGCACGCCCAGGCCGATCGCCGAGAGCAGCACGGTGAGACCGATCGTCGCCCCGACGCCGACCGCGACGCGGTTGCGCTCGACGAACTTGCGAGTGCGGTAGGGCCAGCTCACGGGCCCGGCCTCGACCGCCTCGCTGCGCAGGAAGCGCTCCAGATCCTGTGCGAGCTCTTCCATCGACTGGTAGCGCCGCTCGGGCTCCTTGGCGAGCGCCTTGAGAACGATCCAGTCGAGCTCACGCTGCCGCCGCGTCGGAAGATCCGCTGCGGTCTCGGATCCGACCGCGCTCGGTGCCTCAGGGAGTACGGTCGACAGGGTCTTCTGAACCTGCGACCAGTCCGAGCTGGGCAGCTCCTCAGAGTTGAACGGATAGCGACCGGTGAGCAGGCGGTAGAGCAGCACGCCGGCCGAGTAGACATCGGTTCGGACGTCGAGGGGACTGCCGTGGGCCTGCTCGGGGCTCATCGTTTCCGGCGTGCCGATGGGCTGTGCAGCGCCCGTAAGCTGCGTCCGTTCGCTCGCCGCCAGCGGCCCGATCGCTTTGGCGATGCCGAAGTCGATCACCTTCGGTACGGGGTCGCCCTGCTCCCGGGAGACGAGCACGTTGGAGGGCTTGAGGTCACGGTGCAGAACGCCGCGCAGATGCGCGAACTGCACGGCGCGACAGAACTGCAGGAAGAGCTCGACGCGCTCTTCGAGCTTCAGCCCCTCTTCCTCGCAGTAGGTCGTCAGCGGCGGGCCGTCGACGAGCTCCATGGCGAAGTAGGGACGGCCGTCGTCGGTGACGCCGGCGTCGTAGGCCCGGGCGATGTGGGGGTGCTCGAGCGAGAAGAGCGTCTGGCGCTCCAGCTGGAAGCGTCGCGTGATGTCACGGGTATCCATGCCCCGGCGGATGAGCTTGAGCGCGACGCGGCGGCTCACCGGCTCGGTCTGCTCGGCTTCCCAGACGACGCCCATCCCTCCCGAGCCGAGCTCGCGCACGAGCCGGTAGGGCCCGATGTGCTGATCCTCTCCGGCGAGGTCGTCCCAGCGACCCCCGGCAGGATCGTCGATCCAGGGGATCGTGTCGTCGTGTGCGGCGAGGAGAGCCTTCACCTCCTCGATCAGGGCAGCGTCGCTGGCGCACTCCCGTTCGACGAAGGCTTCGCGGTCGGCGTCCCCGCGCTCCAGCGCATCGTTGAAGATCTCGTGTGCGCGAGCGAAGCGCTCGTCGGAAGAGGCGCTCACGTCCCTACGACAGCAGCCAGCCGCCGTCGAGGTCGATCGTCGTGCCCGTCGCGAACTCGTTCTCGATGAGAAAGAGAATGCCGTTGGCGAGTTCGTCCGGCGTGCCGGGGCGTGGAACGAGGTGCTTTGCCGTCGCTCCCGAGAGCATCTCTGCTCTCTTCTCGGAGTCCGGCCCGAACATCGGTGTGTCGACAAGTCCTGGAGAGACGACGTTGATGCGCTTGGGCGCGATCTCCGGCGCCAGGACGCGACAGAACTGCTCGACCGCCGCCCCGACCGAGGCGAGCGCGATCTGGCCCGGCTTGGCGCGCCGCGCCGGGGCGCCGCTGACGAGCACGATCGTGCCGTCGTCCGTGAGGTGCTGCGTCCCCAAGCGAACGCAGTTCGTGTAGCCCCAGAGTTTGTCGAAGGAGCTTTGGTAGCCGTCGAGGTCCATTTCGAGGAAGGGGCCGGACGCCCTCGAGCCGCCGGTCGCGGCACAGACCAGGATGTCGAAGGGGGCGTGGCGGGCGAAGAGCTCTTCGAGCGCCGCGCGGTCGCGCACGTCGCACGCTTCGAGCGTCACGCCGTCGCCCACGGCCTCCCTGGCCTTCTCCGGGCTGCGGCTGATCGCGACGACGTCGCAGCCGCGGCCGGTCAGCTGGTGCACCGCCGCGAGGCCGATGCCCGAAGTGCCTCCGAAGACGAGGGCCTTGCGTCCGTTCGGATCCATCGTTCTCTCCTGTTTCAGCTCAGATGACCGCTTCGATCATTGAAGGGCCGGGCTCCTGGAGCGAGCGCGCCAGGGCGTCGTTGAACTCTTCGGCGGTCGTCGCACGCGTTCCGGGCACTCCCATGCCGCCCGCGATCTGTACCCAGTCGAGGTCCGGGTTCGAGAGATCGAGCATGCTCATCGCCTTCGGTCCCGGAGCGTGCGCGCCGACGCGATCGAACTCGATCTGCAGGATGGCGTACTTGCGGTTCGAGAAGATGACGGTGGTGACGTCGAGGCCCTCGCGCGCCTGCGTCCAGAGCGACTGCACGGTGTACATCGCCGAGCCGTCGGCCTGCAGATTGACGACGCGGCGGTCGGGGCAGGCGACGGCGGCGCCCACCGCGGAGGGCATGCCGTAGCCGATGGAGCCACCGGTCAGGATAAGCCAGTCGTGCGGTGGCGCACCGAGGGAGCCAAAGTACGAGCCGGCGCCCGACATGCCGCCCTCGTCGACGACGATGGCGTGCTCCGGTAGGAGGTGTCCGACGGCGGCACCGATGGTGCGCGGATCGAGCACGCCCGTCGGCAGCTCGGGCCTTGCCGGGGCGACGAGGTCCGCTTCGACGTCTCCTGCGCCGACGGCGTCAGCCAGTGCTTCGAGCGCCCCGACGACGTCTTCTTCGCGCTCCACCAGCGTGTGCAGCTCGCAGCCCTCGGGCGTCAGCCAGTTGGGCTTCTCGGGATAGGCGAAGAAGGTGACCGGTGGCTGGGTGCTGATCAGGATCAGGTGTTTCGTGCCGGCGATCGCCTCGGCGGCCTGCTCGCCGAAGTAGGGCAGCCGGTCGACGTTGACGCGGCCGGCGCCGCGCTCGATGCGCGGGACGAAGGTGTCCATGACCAGACGAGCGCCGGTCTTCTGCGCGATGCGATCGGCGAGCGCCGTACGCTCTGCAGTGAGTGGGCCGTTGATCAGGAGCACCGCCGGCTCGCCGCTGGCGAGAGCCTGGGCGACGGTCGTAACGCGGTCCGCGTCGAAGGGCTTCGGCTCGGGCAGCGGCAGCGGAGCCGCGGTCGCCTGCGTCTCGTTCCACGCCGTGTCGGCCGGGAGAATCAGCGTCGCGACCTGGCCCGGAGGCGTCATCGCGGCTTGCACGGCGAGCGCGCCGTCCGCCGCGACGTCGTCCGCCGAGGAGGAGGACTTCACCCAGCCCGAGACGGGGCCGGCGATGCCGGCGACGTCGGAGGAAAGTGGTGCATCGTACTTCTGGTGGTATGTGGCGTGATCGCCGACGACGTTGACGAGCGGCGTGCGCGCCTTCTTGGCGTTGTGCAGATTGGCGAGGCCGTTGCCGAGTCCGGGCCCGAGATGCAGCAGCGTGGCGGCCGGCAGCCCCTTCATGCGGGCGTAGCCGTCGGCAGCGCCGGTGACGACGCCTTCGAAGAGGCCGAGCACGCAGCGCATCTGCGGGTTCGTGTCGAGCGCGGCGACGAAGTGCATCTCCGACGTGCCGGGATTCGAGAAGCAGACGTCGACTCCAGCGTCGACGAAGGTCTGGACGAGGCTCTCGGCTCCGGTGCGTTGCGGGGCGTCGGACATAGTGCTCTCCTGCGGTCTCGGTGGGGCGTAACCATACCGCAGCGCGCAGCGTTCTCAGATCCGTAGGAGCCGGGTCTGGGCGAGCATGCTCGGCTTGGGTAACGTAGCGTCCTGCCGCCAACCCCGAGGTCCGGGTGTTGCTCGAGGAACGACCCGTTGTGAGGGCTTTCGTGAGCCAGAAGATCGTCGCCGCCGTCTGTCACTCTCTTGCTGAGGACGTGGACTCTCTGCAGCTGTCCTTTGACGAGATCGAGCTGCCGGCCCCCGGACCGGAAGAGGTTCAGGTTCGACTCATGGCGGCCGCTGTGAACTTTCCCGACGTGCTCATGCTGCAGGGCAAGTACCAGCTCAAGCCGGAGCTGCCGTTCACACCGGGAGGCGAAGCGGCGGGTGTCGTCAGCGCGGTCGGCGAAGGTGTCAGCGGCTTCGCCGAGGGCGACGAGGTGACCATCGGCCTGCGCTTCGGCGCCTTCGCCGAAGCGGTCAACGTGCCGGTGACGTCGGTCGCCCCGAAGCCGCGCGGCATGAGCTTCGCCAAGGCGGCGTCCTTTCAGACGGCGTACCTAACCGCCTACGTCGGGCTCGTCGTGCGCGGCTCGCTACAACCGGGCGAGTGGCTCCTCGTGCACGGCGCGACGGGCGGTGTCGGGCTCGCTGCAGTCGACCTGGGCAAGCACTACGGCGCTCGGGTCATCGCGACGGGTGGCAGCGACGACAAGCTCGCGGTCGTCCAGAGTCGCGGCGCCGACCACGTCATCAACTACACGCTCGAGGACGGAAGCCTCGGCGGCTTCCGCGAGAAGGTCAAAGAAATCACCGGTACGGGGGGCGCCGACGTCATCTACGACCCGGTGGGCGGCGACGTCTTCGACGAATCGATGCGCTGCGTGAATGCGGGCGGACGCATCCTGGCGATCGGCTTCACCAGCGGTCGCTGGCCGCAGGCGCCGGTCAACCTGGTGCTCATCAAGGAGCTGTCGATCCTCGGCGTGCGCGCGGGCGAGATCGGCCGTCGACTTCCGGAGGTCGGCCGAGCCAACCGTCGGGCTCTCAGAGAGCTCGCCGAGTCAGGCGCGATCGATCCGCACGTGAGTCACGCGCTGCCTCTCGAGAATGTGCTCGACGCCCTGCAGCGACTCGTCGATCGCCGCGTCGTGGGCAAGGCGGTGGTGCTGATGAACGGCTACGACGGGAGTTGACGGTGTCGGACGTTCGCCTGAGCCTCGGCCGCTACGACGACTTCGAGGTCTTCGCCGTGCGCACCCTCGAGGGACTCGATCTCGATCGCCTCGTGCCGATGATGGACCGCGCCTGGAAGCTCGACTACGCCGGCGAAGCGCGGCAGACCTTCGGTCACGAGGTTCTGAAGAAGCTGCTGCGCGGCGACGGCTGGATCGCCGTCCTCGCCTGCACCGGAGAGGGCGCTCCGATCGGCGTCGAGCTCGCACTCGAGCGGCAACTCGCCGTCGGCGACCGCACGCTGAGGACGTACTACGTGACGGTCTTCTCCGTCTGTCCCGACCATCGCCGCAAGGGCGTCGGTCGCCGCGTGCTGGAAGGCATCAACCGCATGGTCTTCGAGGAGGAGGGTGCCGAGCTCATTCACTCGACGTTCCACGAAGGCTACGCGGGCTCTCCGACGGTGCAGTCGACCTTCGATCCCATCGAGGACTTTGCGGTCTGCCGATACCACGCCTCCCCGATCTGGAGCCGTCGCCTCGACAAAGACCCGCTGCCGCCCCTCAACAGGGCGCTGCGCGTCAGTCGTGCATGGTGCAGCTCATCGACGACGGAACAGCTGACTCTCGGTCCCTGCGGTTCCGCACACCCCGTTAACTTCAAGGCTCCGTCGATCGTCGAGCTCAACGAATGGGTGCGCTCCGAGTTCTCCGTCGGCTTTCTCTTCGAATCGAGCCTGCGCTCTCAGTACCTCGGGGAGGACGGTTCGCAGAGTGGCCTGCTCTTCTACGAGTTCGGCGGCGGCGGTCGCGCGGCGCTCACCTACAACCTGATGCCGATGAAGATCGACGACCATCCGCTCAAGCCTGTGGGACAGATCCAGACGGTGATGACGCGCGGCTGCGCCGAAAGCCACAAGCAGCGCCTTCTGCACCACGCAGCCCTCTATCTGCGCTCGCTGGGCTGCTTTGCGGCGACGACGCTCGACCTCGCGGCAGTGCCGACCGCGGTCTTGCGAGCTCTGGGTTTCCGGCCGCTCGAAGAGGATCTCGTGCATCTTGCCGCGCGCGGACCGGCGGAGACCGTCGCCCTCTTCGAGGACGAGGCACCGCCGTTCTTCGTCGACTTCACCTGATCCACCCCGGGCGGATCGGCAGGCGACAGAGTCAGTCCTGACGCAGAGCGATCGCCGGATCGACGGTGGCTGCGCGGCGTGCCGGTAGCCAGGAAGAGACGACGGTCACCGCGAAGAGCAGCAGCGGTACGCCAAGCAAGACCTGCCATTCGAGGCCACCGGTCTCGTAGAGCTGCGTCGCGAGGAGTCGCAGCACGCCCAGACATCCGAGGGCGCCGATGACTCCGCCTGCGACGCCGAGTGCGACCGCCTGGCCGACGACGCTGCGACCGAGCTCGGCAGGTCTCGCACCGAGCGCGGCGCGGATGCCGATCTCCTGACGGCGCTCTTCGACCATGAACGAGATCACGCCGTAGATGCCGACCGCCGCGAGCAGCAGCGAGACGCCGGCGAAGGCCGTCAGCAGAACGGCGAGAAAGCGCGTGTCGCTCACCGAGCTCCTTACGGTCGAGGAGAGCGTGCGCACGTGGTCTACCGCGATCTGCGCATCGACGTCGCGCACGACGTCGCGCACCAGGGACTCGAGTGCCATCGGCTCGCCGTTGGCGCGCACCAGCAGCTCGAGAGCGAGTACCGGCTGCCCTCCGCTTTGCGCGTGGGGTGTGAAGAAGGCCATCGTCGGCTCGGCGGACAGCGCCTGGAACCGCGCGTCGGCGGTCACGCCGACGATTTCGAACCAGCCGAGAAAGTCGATGCCCATGGTCTCGCCCAACGCTTCGCCTTGGAAAATGCGCTCGGCGAGCAGCCGGTTGACGATCGTCGCGCAGGGCTCTTCGAGCGTGCAGGGGCGGCGCACGTCCGTGCGATCGAAGTCGCGCCCTTCGAGTAGCGGCAGTCCGATCGTTTCGAAGTACCCGGGGGTCATGATGCCGCGGGTCGCGGACGGCAGGTTGTTGGGGTCGAAGTCGAGACGCGGCACGTCGAAGACCGTGAAGGTCGAGGACGACATCGGCACGAGGGTCGATGCCGAGGCCGCCTTGACTGCGCTCGACTGCTCCAGTCGATCCAGCATCTGGTCGTAGAGGTCGAGTCGCTTCTGCTCGGACTCGTAGTTCCCGGAGACCGGATCGACGCGAGCGAGTAGAACGGTCTCTGGGCTGAAGCCGACGGGCTCGTTCCACAGCTTCCAGAGGCTGCGCAGCATGAGCGTCGAAGAGAACAGCAGGAGCACGCTCAGCGCGAGCTGGACGACGACGAGCCCGCGCGACAGCGCGCGCCCCGAGGTCGCGACGCCGCGCGCCTTCGAGGCGATTCCGGGAAGCAGATCGACGCGCGAGCTGCGCAGCGCCGGCAGCAGCCCGAAGAGCAACGCGGTCAAGACGGTGGCGCAGAGGGTGAAGCCGAGCACCCGCACGTCGACACCGATGTCGCCGAAGCGAGCGTCCGCGCCGGGCAGCGAGCCGGTGAGAAGGCGCACCGATCCGAAGGCGACGGCGAGGCCGAAGGCTGCACCAAGGGCCGCGATGACCAGGCTTTCGACGAGCAGCGAGGCGATGAGGCGCCCGCGGCTGGCGCCGAGCGCTGCGCGCACTGACGTTTCGTGCTGCCGGGCCGAAGACCGCGCGAGGAGCAGATTCGCCACGTTGACGCAGGCAATGAGGAGCACCGCGAGCGCGGCGAGCATCATCAGCTGTAGAACCCGGCTCAGGTCGCCGGCGAGCGTCGTCTGCAGAGGCGTCACCGTGGCTTCGTCGCCGTAGTCTTCGCCCTGCGTCCAGATCGGGTTCTCGACGCGCAGCTGCTTTGCCCGAGCCCGCGTTTGCAGGCGGGCTGCCTCGGGGGAGACGCCGTCGGCGAGCCGACCGAGAAGCTCGAGGTTGTAGTTACCCCAGTGATAGCCGCTGGCCCGCGACTCGATCTTGGGCAGGGGCAGCCACACCTGGGTTGCCGCCTGAGGTAGCCGCAAGCTGTTGGGGGCCACGCCGACGACCTCGTAGAGCGTGCCCTCGAGATTGAGGCTCTGCCCCAAGGCTGCGTCGGGTCGGCCAAACCGCGCATTGGCGAGGCGCTCCGAGACGATCGTCACGTCCGGGGCGCCGGGCTCGGAATCCATCTCGCTAAAAGGCCGGCCGATCATCGGCTGCAGTCCCAGCGTGTCGAAGAAGTTCGGCGTCACCTGAGCGCCATCGATCCGCACGGCATCGCCGTCCCCCGTTAAGGTGAGAGGGATGCGAGTGATCGCCGTGAGCCTCTCGAAGGCGTCGAGCTCGGAGAGCCCCAGATAGACCGCTTCGGACTGGTAGGGGCCCCAGACGGCGGCGATGCGATCGGGCTCCGGATACGGGAGTGCCCTGAGGACGACGGCGTCGAGCAGACTGAAGATGGAGGTCACGGCGCCGAGCCCGATCGCGACCGTCAGGACGGCGGTGGCGGTGAAGCCGGGGCGGCGACGCAGCGAGCGAACGGCTTGGCGAAGGTCACGGAACAGGTCGGTAAAGAGCTCGAGTCGCATTCTCTGTTTCTCCCTCTGCATGGACAGGTCGAGACACTCCTCCTCGACGGTCACCAGAGGGCCGAAACGGCGTTCCGCCTCGGCGCGCGCCTGGGCAGGACTCAAGCCGCTCTCGATGAGTCTGTCGACCTTGGCCTCGAGGTGGAACTCGAGCTCAGCGCGGACCTCGTCCTCGATCTGCGAGCGCGACACGGGGAGGCCCCAGCGTCGTCGTGCGCTTTCGTTCGAAGGATCTGGATCGGTCAACGTCATCGGACGGCTTTCCCTCGGTATTCTAGGGGAGCGTCCCCTAGAATACGAAGGGGTAAGTCGCAGGTTTCGGTCCTGCGTTTCGGCCCGCCGAGCTTCGCACGAGAGTTAGACTTCGGGAAAACCTGGAGGAAATCATGATCTGGAAGCGATCGGCCGCGAGGCTTCGTGCGTTCTCTTGTGCCTTCCTGCTGGCCTCGGTGGCCGTGGCGCAGCTGCCGGAAGGAGTCACGCAGAGCGGAGTCGATGTTTGGAGCGACGGCACACGTCTCTCCGGCGACCTCTTTCTGCCGCCGGGATTCTCCGAAGACGACGAGCGGGGCGTGGTCGTGCTGGCCCACGGCTGGGGTGGCACGCGCGATCATCTCAACCAGGCCTACGCTCCTTTCCTCGCCGCCGAGGGCTTCGTTGCGTTGACGATCGACTATCGCGGTTGGGGTGACAGCGACTCGCGCCTGGTGGCTCAGGAAGGGATGCCGAAGACCCCGGACGCGACGGGTAAGGTTTCGCTCGAAGCGATCGCGGTGCGCGAGGAGGTCGATCCTCTCGACCAGACCGAGGACATTCGCAACGCCATCACCTGGGTGCAGGGGCAGCCCGGCGTCGATCCCGAGCGCATTGGGCTGTGGGGGTCCAGTTACTCCGGCGGCCACGTGATCTGGGTTGCGGCGCACGACCCGCGGGTCAAGGTCACCGTGTCGCAAGTCGGGTCGATGGACTCGAAGGGCATCATTGAGACGCTCGACGGTGGCTGGCAGGCACTGCACGCCCTGGAGCGCGCCCGTGCTCGCGGTGATGCCGCTCCCTACGCCGAGATCCCGGCGCGCGAAGGCCTGCGTGGGACG
>JBCCLJ010000215.1:0-11559 GCA_039026915.1 Acidobacteriota bacterium | reverse complement strand
TGTCGGTTGCAGCGGAACTGCGCGTAGTAGGCCAGATCGAAGCGCACGAGCGTTGCGAAGAGCCGCCAGTCCGCCTCGGTGATGGCGTCCCCGCACAGGTAGCGGCGCGAGGCCAGCAGCTCGTCGAGTCGGTCGAGCGTTTCGAACAGCGCATCGTAAGCCTGTTCGTAAGCCGCCTGAGAGCTCGCGAAGCCGCAGCGGTACACCCCGTTGTTCACTGCCTCGTAGATTTCCGCGTTCAGAGAGTCGATCTCGGCCGCCTTCTCGGCGCGGTAGTAGCGCTCGCGTCCTGCCGCGGACAGGTTCTCGAAGGCTCTGTCGAACATGCGGATGATGTCGGCTGACTCGTTGTTGACGATGGTGCCGCTGCGCAGGTCCCAAAGCACCGGCACCGTGCAGCGGCCGGTAAAGGTGGGATCCGCCGCGGTGTAGACGTCGTGCATGTGTCGGGCGCCGAGGATGGGCTCCGTCGTTTCGCCGAAGGTCCAGCCTTCCTGCCCCGCAGCCGCCTGCGTCAAGGACAGACCGAGGATCCCTTCGAGCCCCTTGAGCTTCCGATACAGGATCGTGCGGTAGGCCCAGGGACAGCCGGGATTTGCGAAGAGATGGTAGCGACCGGGCTCTGCCGGGAAGCGGCCGTCGTCCGCCCCGATCCAGTCGCGATACGGGCTCACGGGCCGAAGAAACTCGCCGTGCTTACCGGTACGCACAGCGTCCTCGGAGACCCACTCACCGTTTACCAGCATGCCCATGCGCCGTTCCTCTGCCGTTGTGACGTCAATTGGTTTGATCGTTGCACGAGGGCCTCTCTGAAGGCAAAGCTGGCTGCCGCTGGTCCTCGGCTCGTCCACGGAGGCCGGCCCCGCGACGCGGTGATCAGATCGCCAACCCCATCAGTCGTCGCGCACCAGGCTCTTCAAGGCCTCTGGCGCCGACCCGGGAAGGGCAAGGCGCTGATCGGCGGGCAGCCGCTGATTCGCCAGAACGACCTCCTTCACGAAGTCCCCCTCTCTCAAGAACCAGGTCGAGTACAAGAGCAGGGCCATCACCGCGGCGAGCAGCATCGAGGTGCCACCTCGCCGAGGATTCCTTCGTGCCAGGTCAGCGAGGCCGGCGAGTCCCAGGAGCACGGCGTAAAGAAAAAGGGTTCGAGTCGCGCGCACCATCCAGCGTCCGGTATCCGCCTTGAAATCCTGCCAAGCCCGCTCAGAGCTGCCGCTGCCTGCAAGGAGCTCGTTCTTGAAACGGCCGCGAAAGACATCCCACTCTTCCGAGTGATTCATCGACCAATCGGCTGCGGTATCGACAGGATGCGGTATGAAGCGAAGGGTCGGCAGCGCGAGGTCGGCGCAGTACGAGAGGAGGAGCGAAAGCGACGACAGTGCAACGATCCCAAGTGCCAAGCCGACGAGCCGCGCGCTGCGCTGCCAGGAGCTCCCCATCGAACCGCCAACCCACCCGGAGAACGCCTTGCGCAGCCGATCCCTCAAGGTCGCCAGGCGACACCCGCGAATGGCCGCGATCAGCAGGAGGAGAGGGATCGCTCCGACGATTCCGATCAGCGGGTAGAGCAGGCGATCTCCGAGCGTCGGTCCCAGCGCGGCGGCGCCCAGTACCAAAAGGGCCACGGCCACGAGAAGACTCGAGCCCCGATTCGAAGCCAACGACGGCTCCGGCACGCGACTCGCGACGGAGGCCAGGTCCTCACGGGCCTGGACCTCGCCGCTCACGATCTGGTCCGCTCGCTGGAGCTCGCGAAGCAGAACCCCGGCGCTCTGCCAGCGATCCTCGGGATGCTTCTCCAGGCAGCGCTGAACGAGAGCGCCGAGACGAGCCGCCTTTTGACCGTCGACTCCCACCAGCGGCGGCGGGTCTTCCTGCAGGACTCGCACAGCCAGCTTGGCGAAGCTCGAGCCGGTGAACGGCCTCTGCCCGACCAGCATCTCGTGGAGCACGACGCCGAAAGAGAAGAGATCGCTCCGACCGTCGATCTCGCGGCCCAACAGCTGCTCCGGCGACATGTACGACATCGTGCCCGGCGCCAGACCAGGCCGTGTGCTGAGATCTTGCTCTCCTCCCGGCAGAGCCGACGACTTGGCGATTCCGAAGTCCAGCAGCTTCACCACGGGTGCTTCACCGAGGCCTGAAAGCATGATGTTGCCCGGCTTGAGGTCGCGATGAACCACGCCGTGCCGATGCGCCTCCTCGAGCGCACCGGCGATCTGGATCCCGAGCCCGATCGTCTCCTCAGCGGACAGCGCTCCGGCATGAAGCCGATCCGCCAGCGTCTGACCGGTGACGAACTCCATCGCCAGGAAGTCGATGCCGTCGACCACACCGTGGTCGTACAGGATGCAGAGGTTTGGATGACTCAATCCCGCCAGGATCTTTGCTTCGCGCCGCAGTCGCTGCGCCCATTCGACGCTGTGCAAAGGGTTCGGAATCAGCACCTTGAGCGCCACGTCACGCTTGAGCTTGGTATCCCGAGCTCGGTAGACCTCCCCCATGCCCCCGGAACCCAAATGCTCGATCACTTCGTAGCGACCGAGCTGGTCTCCGGGCTCCCAGGTCGGCTCTCCGAATGCCCGGTTGGAGAACGAAGCAGGGTCTGGCCGCAGCGCGCCGGACGCCAACTCGCGCGCTGGCATGCCCTCCACCACAGCAGCCAAAGGCGGCCTGTCGAGAAACTCGTCCGGCACTTCGTCCACCGCGACGAGCAGAGACTCCACCTCACGTCGCAGTCGAGGCCGTTGCGAGCACCGACGCAGAAGGTAGGCCGCCCGTTCTGCCTCCGGAAGTTCCAGGGCCTCGAGGAAGACACGATTGACCGCCCGATCCATCGCTCGGCTCATTGGTGCGCACAACCCGAAAGATCGCGAAACAGGATGACGCGCGCCGCTGTCCAGTCGCGCTTCACCGTGGCGAGAGAGATCTTCAGAGCCTCGGCAATCTCCTGGTTGCTCAGACCGATGAAGTAGCGAAGCTCGACGATGCGGGACTGCCGCTCGTTGATGTTCTGCAGACGGTCGAGAGCCTCGTCGAGCGCGAGGAGGGACTCCGGGCTCAGGGGTCCTCCGTTGTTGGCCAGCCTCGATTCAGGGAGCTCTTCGAGCGGCAGCGGGGCCTCTCCTGCTCCACGCTTTCGGGACCGCCTCGCTCGGGCGTGGTCCACCAGGACCCGCCTCATCGACGTCGCTGCGATGCCGAGGAAGTGAGCTCTGCTCTGCCAACGCACCCCACGCTGACGAACGAGGCGGAGGAACGCCTCGTTGACCAGTGCAGTGGGTTCGAGAGTGTGGTTTCGACGCTCGCGGCGCATGTAGGCGCGTGCCAAACCCTTGAGCTCGTCCTCCAAGAGAGGAACGAGCTCGCTGAGCGCTGCGTTGTCGCCACCGCTCCACTCGTTGAGGATCGCGGTGACCTCATCGGGCGACTTGCGATTCATCGGACTCTGCACTGCGGAAGTTGACTTCGAGCCGCGTTTTCAAAGGTTCTACCCCGACGCATCTCTGTCATGTAGACGGTAGCAGGCGCAAAATCCTACGTTTTCCCCAGCTTGGCCACCGTCCATGGCCCGGACCGCGCGAGTCTGAGCCACTCCAGCCCCCCTCTACGCGTGAAGAGACAGGAGCAAGAGAGCCTTGCTCAACACCTGAATCGCCGGGGTCCGCCGAGCTGCCGCAACGCGGCACCGGCCACGTAGTGAGGGTCCATTCACTGATGAACAAGAAAATCCACGGCTTCATGACGCTTCTTCTCCTGACTGTGCCCTGGGTCGGAAGTGGGTCTGCTGTCGAGGCACAGCAGGCCCATGAAACTCACAGCGCCAGCCACTTCGGCAGGGGCATCGCCGGGCTCTACGATGGTGAACTCGACTTCGCACCTTTGGGGAACACTCGCATCGAGCCGCTCACCATGCTTCTTACTCTGGGTCGCGAGGCCATCATGACCTCAGAACACGAGCCAACCGAGATCGAGTCCGCCACCCTCGGCCTCTGGAGCAGGGCTCGCCGCGGCTGGATCGAAATCGGTATTCAAGCGCATCGTCTCGGCGACGGTGCCTGCGCCATCATCGCTCCTCCTCAAGGCTCAGCCGGCGACGACTGCCTGTTGGGGCTCTACGCAGTGGTGAGGCGAGTCGAGCCTGGCGTCCTCGAGGGCACCATGGATCTCATCTTCTGGGAGACCGACGCGGCGAGCGGAGAACTCGTTGCGGTGCGAACACCGCCACTTCCGCTCCGGCTCACTCGAAAGACCATGGACGACTTCCGACCCTGATTCGATCGTCTCGGGCCGGAGTGAAGCCCAACTCCGCTCGGGCCCGAGGCGCTCACCGCGACCCAACCGAACGACCGGGCCGCGAGGCTCTTTACCGCACGCTCGCCGGCACCGGCGAAGCCACGAGACGGGGAAGTTCTGCGAGTCGGTTCTAACTGGGATCGTTGGGCGCCCGAATCCTCGGGACTGAGTCAAGCGCGGCCCGCGTCACCTACAATCGCGCTTGTCCTCCTCGGTTCTGCTTCCGACGCCCACCATGAAAGCTCTTCCCCACCTGCTGCTCTACATCTCCGGGTTCGCCAGCCTCGTCTATCAGGTCCTGTGGATGAGGCAGCTGGGGCTCCTGTTCGGAAGCTCCGCCCTGGCGAGTGCCGGAACGCTGGCCGTCTTCTTCGGAGGTCTGGCCATCGGCGGCGCGGTCTGGGGCCGCCGCGCACCGCGGGTCGCAAAGCCCCTGGGCGAATATGGGCTGCTCGAAATCGGGGTCGGACTGTCGGGGGTGCTCTACTTTGGCCTCCTGCCGCTCTATGCGGCGTCCTACACGGGCCTCCACGATCTCTTCGAAGGTTCACCGGCACTCCTTCTGCTCGCCAAGCTCATACTCGCTGCGATCGTCCTGCTGCCCCCCGCTACGCTCATGGGCGGCACGCTCCCACTGATGACACAACACGTCATCACACAGCGACAGTCGCTGGGGCGGGCGGGCGTCCTTCTCTACGCCGTGAACACCTTGGGGGCCGCCTCGGGGGCCCTTGCAGCGGGTTTCTGGCTGCCGCGATGGCTCGGCTTTCGAACCACCTACCTGATTGCGGTCTTCGCGTCCCTTCTCATCGGCGCGATCGCCTGGCGGCTTCGCGACCAGCAGAGCGACTCTGCAACCACTTCGCAACCGACAAAGGACGAGAAGACGAAGGGCAAGGCCAAGAGAAGCAGCTCGAAGCAGAGGCGCCGGGGACAGGATCCCGAAAGCAAGGTCTCACTCAACTCTCCTCGTCTCGTCGCTGCGGCGATCGCTTCCGGAGCTCTGGCGATCGGCCTCGAAGTCCTCTGGACTCGAATGTTCCAGCAGGTGCTGCAGAACTCGGTCTACACCTACACCATCATCCTGGTGACCTTTCTCATCGCCCTGTCTCTGGGTGCCTTCGCCGCCCGAGGGGTCGCCAGGCTCTCGATCGAACCCTGGACTGCTCTCGCGCTGCTGTCGGTCGCGGCGGGAGCGGGAGCTCTCGCAACACCCTTTCTCTTCTTCGACAGGACCGACGGCATGCGCTACCTCGGTGCCGGCGAGTACTGGTCGGAGTACGTCGTCTCGGTCTTTTCCGGGGCCGCAGCCGTTCTTCTCTTGCCCGCAGTCGCCATCGGCACCGTCTTCCCCTACCTTCTCCGCGTCGCGGAGAACAGCGGCGCGGCAGGGCTGGTCATGGGTCGGCTCTCGGCGCTGAACACGGCCGGTGGCATCGTCGGCTCACTGCTCGCCGGTTTCGTGTTGCTGAGCGCGATCGGCCTCTGGGCGAGCGTCCAGTGGATTGCCATCGTCTACTTCCTGCTGGCTCTCTGGTGCGCAGGCAGGCGGCCCGCGGCCATGCTGCCGATCGCGTGCCTCCTCCTCGCCTTCACCGTCGGCGATCCCTCGAGCCTCCCGGGAGTACGTCTCAACGAGGAGACGGAAAAGCTGCTGGCCTCGTGGGAGGGCCGCGACGGCTACGTTGCCGTCATCGAGCGCAACGGCACGAAACGCATCAAGGTCAACAACTTCTACGCCCTCGGCAGCTCTGCCGCACAAGAGCACGAGCAGAACCAGACGCTGATTCCACTGATGCCGCATCCGGCTCCCCGCCAGCTCTTCTATCTGGGGATGGGCACCGGCATCACGGCGGGCGCCGGTCTGCGCCTGCCGGCTGAAGCGGTGACCGTGGCCGAACTGGTTCCCGAAGTCGTCGACGCCGCTGCCGACTTCTTCAGCGACGAAGCCATGGGACTCTTTTCCGACGCGCGGGCGCGCATTCTGACGGGGGACGGCCGCAATGAGCTGCGCGGCCGCGCGCAACGCTACGACGCGATTCTGGCCGATCTCTTTCTCCCTTGGCGCGCCGGCGTCGGCAATCTCTACAGCCTCGATCACTACAACGCCGCCAGGAGCCGACTCAATCCGGGCGGGATCTACGTCCAGTGGATTCCGCTTTATCAGGTCACGGAGTTCGAGTTCTGGACGATCACGCGCACGTTTCTCGAAGCCTTTCCTCACGTACACGTCTGGCGGGGCGACTTCTACAAGGAGAAGCCGATCCTCGCCCTCGTCGGTTCAGACGACGACGCGCCGCTGGACCCTTTCGCCGTGGTACGCAACGGCGAGCACATCAGCGGCCGAACGGGTATCGATCCAGCCACCTTTCTCGCCGTCACGCTGCCGTTCTACGCCGGCAATCTCGGCGAGAGTCGAGAGATCGTGCCGTCCGGCCCGATTCACACCGACGACCGTCCCGTGATCGAGTACCGAGCGCCGATCAGCCACCGGAACGCGCGCGCGGGTCGAGACGAGTGGTTCGTCGGTGAGCAGTTTCTCGATCTTCTGAAGGTCCTCCTCGAAGCGACTCCTCCCGCTCGAGATCCCTACCTCGCGAGGCTCGAGCCCGCGGCGCGGCAGTTCGTGACCGCGGGACTCAAGTACCACACGGGGGCTGTGCTCGATCACCTGGGTCAGAAGGAGGCGGCCGCCCAGCAGCTCGACGAGTTTCTGTCGCTTCTACCGGTGCCCGTCCAGTTCGAAACGAGCGGCGCAACGTCGACTTCCTTCGAGGAGCCGTAGTCACCAAACGAAGCCTCTCTCGCCTCCTTGACGGCTCTGAACCCGTTTGCCAACCTCGCGGTGTGAGCAGCCGCTCGGCATCGAAGGAACTCGGTCGCACCGCCTTGGCGCTGCTGGCCGCTGCCTGCCTCTGGGTCACGGCACTTCACTCTTTCGAGCACGAGCACCAGGACTGCGAGACGCACGAAGACTGTCCTGCGTGCCACTTGCCTGCCGGAGCCACCGCGACCGAAGCGGCTCCCGACATCGCGAGCCTTCGGGTCCGTCACGAGGTCCAACGGGCGCCGGCACCACGCTCCTCCACGACCGGTCACGACTCGATCTCGATCATCCGCGGGCCACCAAAGCGCGGCTGAGCTTCCGGCACCAAAGCCGGAAGGTCGATGACGGCGTCGCTGGATCTCAATCTCCGATGGCCGCCCGAGCCTTCGATTCCGCGGCGATCGATCAGCACCGTGATGACGCGACCGATTCTCTACTTCCCGAGTGGAGTTCTTCGCCCCTCTTAGGGCGAAAAACTCCATGCGCTCCTTGCTCGACGAACTCTCATGAAGACCGACCCACTGGACTGGCTTGTCGTCGGCGGCGGCCTCCACGGGGTGCACCTCGCCGCTCGACTGATCGTCGAAACGGGGGTCGCCCCCTCGAGGCTTCGCATCGTCGACCCTGCCGATCGCCTGCTCGACACCTGGCTCACCCGAACCGAACGCACCGGGATGCAATACCTGCGCTCTCCATCCGTGCACCACATCGGCGTCGGACCTTGGGATCTCGAGCGCTTCGCAGGCAAACGCAAGACACGGAAGCCGGGGATGTTCGCCGCCCCGTACTCCCGCCCTTCACTCGAACTCTTCAACTCTCACAGCCAGAGCGTCGTCGACGACCTGGGGCTCGCGAGACTGCACGTGAGAGCGCAAGTGGAGGAGTGCTGGCCGCGGACTGAGGGCGTCAGAGTCATCCTCTGCAACGGGCGGGTACTGGACGCGGAGCGCGCGATTCTGGCGCTGGGCACGAGCGAGCTCGCGTGGCCTGATTGGGCATCACGTCGAAGCTCGCACGTGGTGCACATCTTCGACCCAGGCTTTGCGTTGAAGGAGCCGAACTCTCACATTGCGGTGGTTGGTGGCGGCATCACGGCAGTGCAAACCGCACTGACAATGGAAGCTGAGGGAAAGCGGGTCGATCTCGTCTCTCGACACGCACCGCGGCAGCATCAGTTCGACAGTGATCCCGGTTGGCTCGGACCGAAGCGGATGGCTGGTTTTCAGTGCGTCAACGACTTCTCCCAGCGACGGCAGATGATCTCCCAGGCGCGCCACCGCGGCTCGGCCCCTCCCGACGTGATGCAGCGCCTCCGACGCGCTCTCAAGAAGGGCCGCATCCGCTGGCGAGACTCTGAGGTCAGGGAGCTCATCCCGACCGAGGACGGCGCTTCGTTGTGTTTCGACGATGGCTCGACGCTCGCCGTCAATCAGACCGTGCTAGCGACCGGCGTCGAAACCAGGCGCCCCGGCGGTCGTCTGGTCGATCGCATGGTCGACGAATGCGGACTGCGGACGGCCGACTGCGGCTATCCGATCGTCGACCGGCATCTGCGCTGGCATCCGCGAGTTCATCTCTCGGGCGCGCTGGCAGAGCTCGAGCTCGGGCCAACAGCTCGCAACATCGCCGGAGCCCGAAGGGCTGCTGCTCGTCTCGTGGGCCTGCTGCGTGTCGAGAGAGCCGCGTCCGGTTCCGCGCCGGCCAGCCCCTCCGTCAAACCCAACGACACAGACTGAAGAGGCACGGATGAAATCGAAAGCACTTGAAGGGAGAAACGTGAGCGAACAACCGCAACTGCAGTGACGTGCGTTTCTCCGTTTCGCCGGCGCCGGCGTCACGAGCCTTGCCATGGGATGGATACCGATCTCCTGTGTCCGAGAGCCGAAACCTGACCTTCCAGCGGACGCCTTGGGATCGAAATTCGTCTCGCCCCCCTATCCCGTCCCGATGCCCGGCCAGGAGTACGTCGAAGCCGCTTCGTTCGAGCAGTACGAGGTGCTGGACACTCTGGCGCTGCCCGACGGCTTCGAATGGCGCGTCGTGGCCAAGTTCGGAGACCGTTTCGGTAGCGCCCGGAACCAAATCGACTTCGGCACGAACGCCGACTACACCGGGCTCCTCCCGAGGGGCGACGCCGACGACGAGTTCTGGCTCCTCGTGAATCACGAGTACGTCTCGCCGCGGCCATGGTTCGACAGCTACGCTGCGGTCTACGGCACGCCACCGCCGCTAATCGAGGTGCTGAGGAGCGAGGCCCACCCCAGCGGGGCCGTCCGTTTCGGCGACTGGCTCTCGGTCGACCGAAGTATCGACCTAGACGACGAGAGGGTACCGGCAGAGATCCGCGATGCGACCCAGGCCTTGGCGCGGCGCATCCTCTCGGAGATGGGAGTCACGGTTCTTCACGTGCGGCGAAACGAAGACGGCCACTTCACCGTGGTCGAAGACTCAACGGATCATCGGCGAATCAGCACCGCTGGATCGCAGAACGTCGATCCTGCACAGCGCCCTGTCCTTACGGGGCCCGCCACCGCACTGCTCGGCACGGAGACCCCGGGGACCATGTGCAACTGCTCGGGAGGCACGACCCCCTGGGGTACCTTCCTGACGTGCGGAGAGAACTTCCAGAACCAGGTGGTCGAGAAGACCGACGCCGCTGGACGGTCGCTTCCCGCAGAACGTCGCCTGAGCTTCGTCCCCAGCGGCACCGATCCCCGACCATCGATGATCGACGGCAGCGGACTCGTCGCCTTCTCGGAGCCTCTGGACGGCCGACGCTACGGCTGGGTCACCGAGGTCGATCCCGAAGTGGGGAGTCTCCGCAAGCACACCGCCTTGGGACGCTTCCGCCACGAGAACGTCTCACTGCGCGTGGAAGCGGGCAAGCCCCTCGCCGCCTACATGGGGGACGACCGTCGCGGAGGCCACGTCTGGAAGTTCATTAGCGACGAAGCGGTGCGTCAGATCGACGACCCGGAGAATACGAAGCTCCTCGAGCAGGGAACACTCTACGCAGCGTCGTTCGACAAGGACTGGTCTGGACGGTGGATCCCGCTCCTTCCAGAGACGCCGCTCGTTCGACCAAGGCCAGAGCAGTGCTCCGAAGGCTTCTTGTACCTCCCAGACCGGGAGCGCGTTGGCACCGTGCGCGTCGCAACGGAAGAAGCTGCGCGACGAAGCCGATCCGCCACGATGTCGGCTGACGAGTGGTGCTCCTCGATCGAGCGTTTTGCCGGCGTCCCATTCGAGGAGTGCTCGCTACTGCATCTCGTTGCGCCCGAACTTCGGGAACGCCCTGACTCGGCTCAGGCGGTGATCCTGATCGACGCATTTGCCATGGCCAACGCGGTGGGAGCGACCCCGACGGCCCGCCCTGAAGATGTCGAGGTACACCCCGTCGACGCGAGCGTCTTTATCGCCTTCACTGACGCGACCGGCGGCAGCGACGGCTCTCCCAGTCTCGACATGTTCCCGGACGCCGACCGTCGCAACTCTCGCCAGTACGGTGCCCTCTGGCGCCTGACCGAGTCGGTCGACGACCTCGACTTTCACTGGGGACGCTTTCTCGCCTCTGGCGACGTGGTCGAAGAAGGAGGCGGCTTCGCTTGTGCCGACAACCTCGCTTTTGACGCCCAGGCGAACCTCTGGATGGTGACCGACATCAGCACGACAGCGCTCAACTTCCCGGTGCGCGCCGACGATGAGAACACCTCGGCAGGCTCGCCGGGCTATCGCGGAGTCTTCGGCAACAACTCCCTCTTCCGGATCCCGACTCAGGGGCCGGAGTCCGGAGTGCCGCGAGTCTTCGGTATCGGCCCTGTCGACAGCGAGCTAACCGGACCGACGTTCACTGACGACGGTCGGACTCTGCTGCTGTCGGTCCAGCATCCGGGAGAGCGCGGCGGAACGCGGACTGCGTCCAACGCCAGTCGAGACGTGGAGATCGACCTCACAGGCCCCAGCGGTGAGAAGATTCGGCAGAAGAGAACCGTACCCAACGGCTCCAACTTCCCCAGCGGTGAGCTCGACTCTCCTCCGCGCTCGTGCGTCGTGAGCATCTGCCGCACGACATCCCCGAAGACGTCGACTTGAGCCCGGCGCGCCAAGCCCTCGTCTCACTGTGCATCGCGGCACTGTCGATGGGAGCCGCAGGCGCGGCCACCGACTGCCCCGAAACCTTCGAGGGCTGCGAGTCCTGGAGCTCCCCTTTCGAATCCAGGTCCGAGTGGCTCAGCTTCATGGCCAAAGGCGTCACGGAGAGCGAGGTGACCGCTCTGGCGGCGGCCTGGTCTGAATCCGAGTTCGACGGTTGGACATCCGGCCGGCGCGGCTCGGTTCTCCGCGTGACCCTTCGTTCGCAGGGGCTGCTCCTGCGAGGACTGCTGGTGACACCGAAGGGATCCGGTCGCGGGGACGCCGTGGTCTACGCCCGC
>JBCCLJ010000214.1:0-11681 GCA_039026915.1 Acidobacteriota bacterium | reverse complement strand
CGCTTCCCAAGAGCGTGCAGGGTGGAGCCGACCTGGACATTGGCTTCGAGCCTCTCACCGAGTGGGTCTCCTCAGGCGACGTCGCCCAGCTGCTTCTCGAGCGCCGGCTCGGCGAGGAGCCGGTGCTGACCCGCGACACCGACGGCCGCATGCTGCGGATCCACGGAGACCGCGTGGAGGACATCGGCCTGCGAGCGCGGGGCGCGATCCTGACCGCCGACCTCGATCAGGATGCGGTCACCGATCTTCTGATCCTCGAAGCGGAGCGCATCGCCTGGGTGCGCGGCTTCGAAGGTGACGGCCGCTCCGTCTCGACACTGGTGCCAGGAGAGTTCACCTCGGTGGCGACGCTGCTCGCCACGGACATCGAGCAGGACGGCGATCTCGATCTGCTGCTCGGCGGGCCGGGCCGTCCCACACAGGCCTTCCGCAACGACGGCTCCGGCGGTTTTTCGGATGAGGCCGCGGCGCTCGGCCTTCAGAAGCTTCGTCTGCTCGCCGCCACACCGATCGATCTCGACACCGACGGTGATCTCGACCTCGTCGCAAGCACGCCCGAAGGGACGCGGGTTCTCGTCAATCGACGCTCCGGGCCGCTGGTGGACGCCAGCGAAGCGTGGGGCAGCGGCGAGGTGCCGGCCTTCCGGCGACTCCTCGTGCAGGACCTGGAAGGCGACGGTGACCTCGACGTGGTCGGCCTTGGCGAGGCAACTCTGGTCCTCCGCAACAGCGGGCGGGACTTCGCCGTCGAGAACCTGAACATCGACGCTTCCGACGGCGAGCTCGCCGATTTCGACAACGACGGCGATCTCGATCTCGCCGTCGTCTCCGAGGGAGCCGTGGCGCTCTGGCGCAACCGCGAAGGCAACCTCGAGACCTGGACCGTCGGCCCACCCGTCGAGGACGCGGCGGCGCTGCTCGTCCACGACGCCGACGAGGACGGCGATCTCGACCTGCTCGTGCGTCATCGCGACGGCCGGGTTCGCCGGGCGCTCAACCGCAACGGCAACCGCAACCAGTGGGTGCGGTTGAGCCTGGCGGGCCGCAACGACAGCAACGCCAAGAACAACACCCAGGGCCTCTTCGCGCGGATCGAAGTGCGCAGCGGAGGGGGCTTCCGCACGTTCGTCGGCAACGGCGGAGTCAACCACTTGGGCCTCGGATCGCGACGCCAGGCGGACGTCATTCGCGTCGTCTGGACGAACGGGTTGGCACAGACCTGGCAGCAGGTCGGCAGCGAACAGACGCTGCTCGAGAAGCAGGTTCTCAAAGGCTCTTGCCCCTTTCTCTACACATGGAACGGCGCTTCTTTCGGCTTCCACACCGACCTCCTCTGGCGCTCGACGCTGGGCATGGTCTTCGCCGACGGCTCGCCGGCGCCGCACCAATCGGGTCGGGACTACGTGCTGATCCCCGAGCAGGCGCTGCGACCGGCCGGCGACGAGCTCTGGCTGCAGGTGACCGACGAGCTCTGGGAGACGATTTACGTCGACCACCAGAGCCTGCTCGTCGTCGACGTACCCGCGACCGCCGAGTTGATCGTCGACGAGTCGTTCGGGCCACCGCCCTTCCCCACGAAACCGCCGCTCCTGGTCGCCGAGCGCCTCGAGCCGCCCGTGGCAGCCACGGATCATCGAGGCCGCGACGTTCTCGAGCTCGTACGCGAGCGCGACGGCCGGCGCGTCGACGAGCTGCCGCGAACGCGCTTCCAGGGCCTCGCCGAAGAGCACCGGCTGACGCTCCGCTTCGCTCCGTCGAGCGGCCAACTGCCGAGCCACCTGGTTCTCTGGGGCTGGATCTTTCCCACGGACACGACGATCAACGTGGCGCTCTCGCAGGACCCCCGGCGCGAGCTGACGCCGCCTTGGATCGAAGTGCTCGGAGCGTCCGGCGAGGTCGAGCATCAGCTCCCGCTCCCGCTGCCGAACGGCAAGCGCAAGTCCGTCGTCGTTCCACTGCCCGAGGAGCTCCGGCCGCACCTTCTCCGCGGCCTTCAGATTGCCCTGCGATCACAGCACGAGCTCTACTGGGACCGCGCGGCGCTGGCCTTCGGCTCGTCGGAGACGCCGCGCATCGAGACCCTGAACCTGCGCTCGGCCGACCTTCACTACCGCGGCTTCTCCGAGCTGCTTCCGCGCCGACACGAGGAGCCGCATCTCTTCGACTACGCGCAGACGTCGACACGCCGCCGCTATCCGGGGATGCGCGGCGGCTACACCCGCTACGGCGATGTGCTCGCGCTGGTCGAGGCCAACGACGATCGCATGGCGATTCTCTCCCCCGGCGACGAGCTGACGCTGCGCTACCCCGCTCCCGCTCCAACCGCGCCCGGGCATCGACGGTCCTATGTGCTGTTCACGGACGGCTGGGTCAAAGACGCGGACCTGCACACCCGCGCTTCAGAGACCGTGGGACCACTGCCGTTCCACGGCATGGCCGGCTACCCAGCGGTGGCCCCCGGCCCTCTTCGCGCTCTGCAGGAGAGCGACGAGCGCCAACTCCATACGCGACGCGTTCCCACCCGCCCCTGACCAAGATCTCGCTCAGGCCGGAGTCGACGGACTGGCGACCTCGGCGTCCATCGTGGCCGTTTCCAGAACCTCGGGATCTTCGGCATCGAGCCGGTCAAAGGCCGACGTCCAGAAGAAGCGGGAACCCTCTCCGACCTCGCTCTCGATCTCCAGCTGGCCGCCCATGCGCTGAACGAGCCGGGCAGCGATGGCAAGCCCGAGTCCGACGCCGTCGCGACTGCGCGTCATCGATCCATCGGCCTGTTCGAAAGGCCGGAAGATCGCCTCGCGTGCCGACTCGGGGACTCCGACTCCCGAATCGACCACCTCGAAGCAGAGCTCGACCATGCCTCCGCGGTCAGCGACCTTCTCGACTCTGACGTCGACACGCCCCTCTTCGGTATAGCCGATCGCATTTTCGAGGAGCCGTTCGAGGACGCGGCCGACAGCGAGACCGTCCCCTTCGACGACGTCGGGCACGCCGGACGCAACGTGCATCTCGAGCTGGAGTCCCGCGGCCGAAGCCGATTCGCGGCGCGACGCGACGACCTGCTCCAGGACCGCCGCCACACCGAAGGGTTCCGAGCTGCCCTCGTCGGAGTCGATCGCGGCAAAGTCGAGGATCCGCTCGACCACCGACAGGAGACTCAGGGTCGAGCTCTTGAGCAAGCCGACGATCTCCTCCTGCGACTCGGGATCGTCGACCTCCGTCAGCATGTCGGCGACGCCCACGATTCCGTTCATCGGCGTGCGCAGCTCGTGACTCATGTTCGCGAGGAATTCGCTCTTCATCCGCGAGGCGGTCTCAGCCTCCTCCTTGGCGCGGCGAATGTCGATTTCAGCCTGCTGCTGATCGGTGTTGTCGACGAGCACGACGATGCTGCCACCGCCGATTGATAGATCCTCGAAGGGCACGTGGCTGAGAGCCATCCAGCGGTCCTTCGAGCGACCGACGCGGAAGACCAGCTCTCCTTCGCCGCTGCCGGCGGGCGCTGCAACGAGTCCCAGGGCCTGCCAGAGCGATTCGTTGGGGCGACCTCCAACGACCTCGAGCAGACTCCGGCCGACGACGTTCGACTCGACGACGAGACCGTCGCGATCGAGTTCGAGGATGCCGACGGGGGCCTGTTGCACCAGGTCGCGAAAACGTCGCCGGCTCTGCAGCGCCAGAGCCTCAGCCGCCTCTCGCTCTTTCACTTCCCGACGCAGCTGATCGGCGCGCGCCTCCAGCAGAATCGCCTGGCTCGCGAGCTGGCTGTGGTCGACGCCCAGGCGGCGCGCGATCAAGGTGAGGTAGCCGCAAAAGAGAGCAAGGAAGAAGACCAGCGCGAACGCCTGAGGAGAGCCTTCACGAATCAGCATCGGCAGCGGCGGCAGGAGGAGGACGCCCAGGAAGAGCGGAGCCAGGCGCTGATCGATGGCCAGTGAGGAAGGCACACCGGAGGCGATGCCGGCGGTGCACAGGAGCAGCACGAAGCTGTCGGCGCTGGTGATCGAAGGCGCCAGAGCGAGCCCGACGAGCACGAACGCGGACCACGAGAAAGCCTGGAAGAGCGACGCCAGAGCAAACTCCCGGTACCAGCGGGCTCGCCGGAGCTTCACGCCCTCAGCGGCTCTGCGACAGACGCGAAAGCGCAGGAAAGCGGCGGCGAGACTCGTCGTGAACAGAGCGCCGAGGACGGGCGTCTCCCCGGGGGCGTAGTCGCTCAACCCGACGACGAGGAGCATCAGCAAGGGGTAGAAAGGGATGCCGGGCACAGAGCGATGCGCCAGGTCCAGATAGGCGCGATCTCTCAGTTCGGGGAATTCTTTGGAGTCTGCTTGCATGATCTCGAGCCCGCGAGCGACGGACGCTCAAGACTAGGAAGCCGCGAGGGTTTCGCCCATCGGCAAGCGACCGAAGCGTTGTCAGCAGAATCCGACAGCCTGTCGGAAGGGCTTCAGCCCAGCGACCTCATGGCCTTGCAGGCCCCCGCCAGATCGGCGAGCTGCCCCTTGACGTGCTGAGCCAGCTCAGCCGCGAGCTCACGGTCCAGTGGAACCTCGATGCGTTCGTTGCGCTCCGCCTGCCAACGCTGCCGAAGCTCATCCCGCAGCAACTCCCGGGCCGCTCGCACGGGAGCCGACTCCTGCGTCAGCAGCGCTCTCGTCATCAGTCCCGCCAGCGTGTAGCTCTCGATGCGACGCAGGGGATCGACGAAGGCCTTGAAGTCGAGAGCGCTGACGTTGACCGGGTCCGGCGGACGCCCTCGCCAGCGCCGCTGTGCGGCGCAGACCTGAGACAGCTGCCCAGGGAACCAGAGCTGCACCGTTCTCGTGCGCCGGGTCTCGACGACGCGACGGGAGAAGGGCTGGAAGGTGCCCGGTTCGAGCACACCGTCAGCGCCGATCCGCGACCAGGAAAGATCCTCCGAGAGCCCTTCCTCGAGCCAGTCCGGCAGCCGCCCTCCAAAGAGCCTGAAGCTGAGCAGATGGACCGCTTCGTGGACGAAGCTCGCGAGATAGGTCTCGTCCGCGCCGAGGAAGAGCGCAGCGGTCCCGGCCTGTGCATGACCGCCGAGGTCGAAGGCGGCGAGGTCTCCCTCCTGGTCCAGGTAGCGGCGATACTGAGCCTCGCTCGAGAAGAGGAAGATCTGGTCGCGAACCTCGAGCGTGCCGTCGTCGAGCAGTCGCTGCTCGAGCCGCGTCGGCCTCACCGGGGGCGACGACAGGCCGAGCCGGGAGAGGAAGAGTCGTTCGAGCGACTCGGCGACCCGGCGTAGACGCGTCCATCGCGCGTCCGAGGGTGCGAGCTCGGTCAGAACGTCGAAGCCTCCCAGCGCCTCTCGGCGAGCCGTGGGCATCAGCTGTTCGGCGCGAGAACGCCGCGTCCGGTGTCGGCGGCGCTCCTTCTCGACACGCTGACGGCGCTCTTCGGCGCGCACTCGAATCGTCTCGATCTGTTCCTCGAGATCCGAGGCGACGGCGTCGCCACTGTCCTGGCCGGGCAGCAGCCAGCCGAGATAGCCCTCGTGCTCGACCTGGATCCAGGAGCCTCGACGAGCGCGAACGACGAGCTCCGTCGGCACGTCCAACCGCCCTGTGATCGCGGCCTCGACCTCTGGACGCTCACGAATCGCGGCTCCCGCCTGGACCAGAAGTCGCTCTTCGACGTCGCTGAAGGCTGCGCCTCGTCCCAACAGTTCGCGGCTGGGCTTCACGGGAGGCTCCTGCGCCACGAGCCCGGCGCCGACCAGAGCGAAGACGGCGAAAACGATCGGCTTCCTCGGACTCATCCGGGTAGCATGGCGCAACCCCCACACTCGCAGCAAGCACCGCCTCGTTGCTCTCCAAGGAAGAAACTCATGACCTCCAGTATCGCCAAAGACTCGATCGACCTGGGAATCGTCGTGCGCGACCCCGAAGCAGCTCTCCAGTTCTACCGCGACACGCTCGGACTGCCGTACCAGACGAAGCTCGACATGCCCGGCGGTATGACCATGCACCGGCTCCTCGTCGGCGGTTCCGTGGTCAAGATCGTCAGCTTCGAGAACGCGCCGGAGGCGACCTCTCCCCCGGGTGGTCTGAACGGCGCGACCGGCATGCGCTACTTCACGATCACGGTCTCCAACCTCGAAGCGACGACGCAGGCGGCGGCCGACGCCGGCTACAACGTGGTCGTCAAACCGACAGACATCCGCCCCGGCATCAAGATCTCGATGATCGAGGATCCCGAAGGCAACTGGGTCGAGTTGCTCCAGGAAGGCTGATCGAGGGCTCTTAACGCCCGCTCGCACCTGTCCCGACTTCGATCTGCTGGGGCAGGTGCTCGCCTTCGAGCCAGACGATCCTCTGCTGCTCGAGAGCACGGCGCAGCCGGCGCGTCGCCCGGGCGAGCTTCCAGATCGTCGACACGTCTTCGACGTCGCCCCAGCCGTTGCCCTGCCACTCCTTGGGGTGCGTGCTCCAGACGTGAAGGGGAACGCGCATCGCCTTCAGATAGCCGCGCACCTGCGACGGCTCGAGGAGTGCTGCATCGTCGCGTCGGGGTCCCAGAAGCAGCACGACGGCGCGGCGGCGGTTTCTGGCGGCGGCGGCCATGCCGCCGACGGCGACGGCGTCGGCCACCTTCTGAGACGCGGCGTTGGTCGGCCACACGAGTCGGCTCAGATACCAGTAGAGCTCGCCGTCGGACGCCTCGAGATCGGCCGAGCGCGGGAAGAGAGCGTGCTGCGACTCGCCGACTTCGCGAATCTGCGGCGTCGCCCAGAGCACGCGCAGCCGATGATCCTTGCCGAGCGAAAGCGGAATGTTGCGTCCGTACTGAGGGTGCAGGGCGATCAGAGCGTCCTTGGCGTTGGCGTCACGAACGAAAAGAACTTCCGCCGGCCCCTTCTCGACTCCTGCGACCAGGAGCGGCTCGCCGCCGACCCGAAAGCTGGAGGACCGCTGCCCGGCCTGCGGCAGAATCGCACCGAAGGCCTTCATGTCGACGGGAACGGCGGTGATCTCCGAGCTGACCTCGTCGGCGTAGAAGCCTCCGAAGGTGACCTCGCTGCTGGCACTCAGACTGTTGTCGAAGATGACCTCGACCTTCAGGAGATGGAGCTGATTCGCATCGTAGCCCGGGAGAGCGAAATCTCGAGGATCCTCGACGGTGAGACGCCGACCGTCCAGAGAGACGGCGACAGACTGAGGCTCCTCGTATTCGAGGGCCTTCCACGCCACCTGAGCGCGACGGACGAGGCCGGCGTCGTCCTCGACGAGCACGACGGTCACCTCGGCGGGCGGCCGCGGCAGGTTGATCCACTGCTCGGTACGCTCCACCTCCTGGCCGGCCTCGTCGAGAGCAACGGCTTCCAGATGGTGCGGCTCGAGGGTGTCGCCGAAGTCGATCTCGGCCGCGAAGGGGCGGTCCTCGAGGCGCGCGACGACGGCGCCGTCGAGCAGAATCTCCACGGCCGCGACCTGCTCGTCCGCCAGGAGCTCGACGTTGTGAGGGCCGAGCAACAGACCGAGGAAGAGTGTGGCAAAACCGATCAAGAGGGTCTCCGGGGGCGCCGCGGATCCACTCCGGAATTGGGCCGGATCGCGGGAACAGGAAGGCGAGGCACTTTGTTATTCTTACGAACGCGGAAAACCGTCAGATTATGCCGTCCCCGACACCCATTCGGGACGAGCGACCGCAGGACGTCTCCGCGGCTCCTCAGACCGGACGCAGCGCGGGCTCCATTCTGGAGCGCGACCGCGCGCATCGACGCAGGTGACCCCCATGAAACAGTTCTTCCTCGGTGCTCTGTGCACCGCCTTCGCACTCAGCACCTTTCCCGCCTCTGCCGTCGCGCAAGAGCAGTCGGCTCCTCAGGATGTCTACGCCGAGACGGTCAACGTCGAGATCGTCAACATCGAGGTGTACGTCACCGACAAGGCGGGAAACCCGATCCGTGACCTCAGCGAGGCTGACTTCGAAATGCTGGCGGACGGCAAGGTCGTACCGATCAGCAACTTCTACACGGTCAAGTCGCCGATCGCAGGCGCCGAGGGTGGCATCGACGCCGGTCCCGAAGAGGCCGAGGTCGCCGAGGCTCCGGAGCCCGAGCCGGTCGCAGAAGAGGCGCAAGAGGTGCCGCCCGACCAGAGACTGCACGTCGTCGTCTACATCGACAATTTCAACCTGACGCCCTTCAAGCGGAACCGCGTCCTCGTCGAGCTGCGCCAGTTCCTGCGCAACTTCCTGTCGCCGGACGACAAGATCATGCTCGCCACCTACGATCGCGAGCTGAATCTCCGTCACCCGTTCACGGCACGTCCCGAGAACATCAACCGTGCACTGATCGAGATCGAAGACATCTCTGCGCAGCGCATCCACCGCGTGCGCGAGCGCGTCGATCTGTTCAACCAGATCGAAGAAGCCGAGACGGTCACCGAGGCCCTGATGTTCGCTCGCAATTACGCGGGCTCGGTCCGCAACGACACCAGCTTCACCATCGACGCTCTGCGCAGCATCGTCGACAACCTCGCCGGCTCGCGCGGTCGCAAGGCGATCATCTACGTCAGCGAAGGTCTGCCGATGATCGCCGGCGAGGACATCTTCTACCAGGTGAACCAGAAGTGGCGTGAGCAGCTGTCGCTGAACGAGGCGATGGAGTACGACATGTCGAGCCGCTACCGTGAGCTCGCCAATCAGGCGAACGCCAACCGCGTCAGCTTCTACACGATCGACGCCCGCGGCCTCACGGTTCTGGCGCAGGGTACGGTCGAGACCGAGCTCAAGGGTCAGGCCGGTGAGCGCACCTTCATCGATTCGGTGCAGAACTCCAATCTGCAGAGCACCGTGCAGATGCTGGCCGAGCGGACCGGCGGACGCGCGATCATCAACGCCAACAAGTACCTGCCGGACCTGCGCAAGATCGCCGTCGACTTCAGCAACTTCTACTCGCTCGGCTACGCCCTTCCGGACGTCGGTGACGGCCGCTACCACTCGATCGAGATACGACTGCGAGACAAGGCTCTACGCAAGAAGTACTCCATCCGCCACCGCGACGGCTTCCGAGCGAAGACGGTCGACACGCGCATGCACGACGGTACGCTCTCCGCACTCAACCTCGATCTGCAGGACAACCCGCTGGGCGCCCGCCTCGAGTTCGGCCCGCCGAAGCTCACTCCGGCCGGAAACCTCTACACGGTTCCCATGCTGCTCCGCATCCCGATGCCTTCTCTGGCGATCATTCCCCAGTCGGGTCTCCACCGCGGCAAGCTGAGGCTCTGGTTCGCCGCCAAGGACGAGAAGGACGAGCTATCGGACGTCGCCGAGCTCGAGATTCCCATCGACATTCGCGCGGAGGACTGGGAGAGGAACAAGGACAAGGAGTTCCTCTACCGTCTGAACCTCGACATGGAGCCCGGCTACCACGACATCGCCCTGGGCATTCGCGACACGATCGGCGCTCAGTCGTCGTTCATCCGGCGGGGCATCCCCGTCGGCGGCTGATCGGGGAGTCGAACGCGCGGCGAGCGCTTCCATCCGGTGGCGCCAATCGACGGCGCATTCCGTAGTAGGGGTAGGATCTCGGACACTCCCCTCACTCGCGCAATGATCGGCAGAAAACTCCAGCACTACAGCATCGTCGAGAAGATCGGCGAGGGCGGCATGGGCGAGGTCTATCTCGCTCAGGACGAGAAGCTGGAGCGCAAGGTCGCACTGAAGATCCTGCCGGAGGAGATGGCCGAGCAGGAGGACCGCCTGCGTCGGTTTCAGCGCGAGGCGCGCACGATCGCGGCGCTCAACCATCCCAACATCGTGACGGTACACGCGGTCGAGGAAGTCGAAGAGGTGCACTTCCTCGCCATGGAGCTGATCGAAGGCTCCGCACTCGACGACCTGATTCCCTCAGACGGCATGCGCCTCGAAGACTTCTTTCGCTACTCGGTACCGATCGTCGAAGCGCTGGCCGCTGCCCACGACCGCGGCATCACGCACCGCGACATCAAGCCCAGCAACGTCATGGTCACCGAGTCGGGCCACGTCAAGGTGCTCGACTTCGGGCTCGCCAAGCTCGACTCCAGCGTCGGCTCGAACATCGAGGCGTCGACGCAAACCCTGACGGAAGAAGGCAGCATCATCGGCACCGTGCCGTACATGGCCCCCGAGCAGTTCACCGGGCGCTCTCTCGATGCGCGTACGGATCTCTTCTCCCTCGGCATCCTCTTCCATCAGATGCTGACCGGAACGAGGCCCTTTTCCGGCGACAGCTCGGCCGAGCTCATTTCCTCCATCCTGCGCGACAAGCCCGAGCCGGTCTCCGAGATCAAGTCGGAGCTCCCCAACCACCTGGGTCGCATCGTGCGGCGGTGCCTCGAGAAGGACCCGGACCGTCGCTACCAGACGGCGCTCGACCTGCGCAACGAGATCCAGGACCTCAAGTCGGAAGTCGACAGCGGCGTCCTGCAGATGCCGGCCAGCGCCCTGGAGGACCGCGAGAGCTCGTCGAGCTCGTCCATACCGCGCTGGTGGCTCCCCGCAGGGCTCGCGGCTCTGTTCGTCCTGGCGCTGCTCGCCTTCTTCGGCCTGCGCGGCGGCGGTGCAACGACGGACGAACCGGAGCCTGTCCCCGAAACCCTGACGACGACGATCGCGGTACTGCCGCTGGAGGAGCTCGGAGACTCGGCGATGCCTGGCTTCTCCCAGCTGCTGACCGACGAGGTCGCCAATCGCCTGACGAGTCTGCCCGACGTGCGCGTCGTCTCGCAGAGCACCGTCGAGCAGAGCGCCGAGGGCGCAGCGACGGTCAAGGAGATCGGCGAGCTCGTCGGCGCCGACTACGTCCTCGAAGGCTCGCTCTTCTGGTCTCAGGTCGAAGAAGACGTGACGGTGCTGCGCTTCACCGAGCGCTTCATCCGCGTCGAGGACGACATCCAGGTCCTCTTCCACGATCAGCTCAGCGAGTTCAAGAACCCGCTTCGGCTCCAGTCGACGCTCGCGGTCGACGTCGCAGAGCTCTTCGGAGGCGAGCTTCTCGACCTCCCGCCTCGAGAGCTTGCGACGCTCTTCCCGCCACCTCCACCCGAGGAGGCCGAGAGCGAGGAAGAGCCGGAGCAGCCGCCCGTACGCAGGGCGGCGAGGAGATCCGCACCGCCGCCGAAAGCCGAGCCGGCGCCCGAGGAGGCGCCGACCGAGACCGACGAGGAGCCCGCCGCGACTCCGGACCTCGAAATCGCCGTGCTGGAGGAGCCGGTTCCCGTGCCAGCGGCCCCGGGCGTCAGCGTCTCGGTCGACTTCGAGACGCCACTCGACGACGGCATCCTGACGATCTACGCAGCCGAGTCGACGGTCTTTCGAAGGGCCTTCAAGCCGCGACGAAAGGCTGAGGCCGAAGCGCTGCCGACGGCCTTCGAGCTACCGGCGGAGCCGGTGCAACTGCGCATCTACGCCGCACCCGCGGGCAAGCCGGCCAGGCTCGATCGACTCGACGTCGACCTCGAGAGCGGTGCTTCGACGACGCTGCAGATCCGCGTGACCCGTCGCGGCGAGGTGCGAGCCGAGCTGCGCCCCTAGGGGCTTGCTGAAAAACTCGCGTGGCGCTCAGCGCAGGGATCTGCGCTCTCTGTTCTTGTCGATGCCGAGGAGGTCGATGCGGTGCCATCGTCGACGAGGCTCGGCGAGGGCAGAGGGCGCAAACCCCTGCGCCCGTT
>JBCCLJ010000213.1:0-11875 GCA_039026915.1 Acidobacteriota bacterium | reverse complement strand
CCTCGACGCCCTCTTCGTTGAAGCGCAGGTTCAGTGCCACGTGGTTCATGCCGCCCTCCTGGAGCGCGCGCAGGTGAGCGACCAGAGCTCGGCTGCCCAGTCGGTAGCCGAGCGGAATCGGGCGCGGCGCCGCGCCGGGGCTTGCGGTGAGGTCGACGTAGAGGGGCTGCATCGCGGGTCGCAGAGGAGCCCCGGCCGCGGCGCCTTCGCGCCTCCACTCTTCGAGGGCGTAGGCCTGCGCCTCAGGCGATCTGGGATACGTCATCCAGCCGTCGCCGTGCGCGGCGATCCACTCCGGTGACTGCTGGCTGCCGCCGGTGATCAAGAGCGGCAGCCTGCCGGACGAAGGCTGCGGCAGCAGCTGCATCGAGCCCTGCACGCTGCCCCACGAGTTCTCGAAGTGAGGCTGGGAATCCGCGAGGCGACGGATCGCTTCGAAGCTCTCGCGGAAGCGAAGACCGCGCCGGTGAAAGTCCTCGCCGAGCGCCGGGTATTCGTCAGGACGATCTCCGGAGGCGATTCCCAGAAGCAGGCGGCCTCCCGAGAGGACGTCGGCGCTGGCCGCTGCCTTGGCGACGTGCACCGGGTGCCGAAGCGGCAGCACGATGCTGGCGACGCCGAGCGCGATTCGATCGGTTGCTGCCGCGAGCAGGCCGAGATAGACGAACGGATCGAACATCTGCCCGGCGTCTCCGAACGACGGCACGTTGAACGGTACGTCGCGCAGCCACAGGGCCGAGAAACCGAGCTCCTCGGCAAGACGAGCGCGTTCGAGGTGCCGGGTCATGCGCGGCACCGCGGTCTGCGGGTAGCTCTCGAGCGGCACCACCAGACCGATGGAGAGTCGGCCCGCCTGGAAGACCGCATCGTAGCCACGGTTGATCGACGGAAACGTCAATGCGCCGTCGGCCGCGCTCCGCGCCGGCGCAGCCTCAAGCGAGGTCATCCGTGCCCTCGACGAGGAAGTGCTCGCTTTCGGAGCCTTGGGTGCGGGCCTCCAGATGCGGTGCGTAGCGAGGGTCCTTCAGGAAGGCGAGCGCCGCCTCGCGCGACGGCCACTCGATGACGATGCGCAGCGCGGCTTCGCCGCCTTCGCCTTCGAGTCGCTCGTGGCTGGCGGTGCGCGCCAGGTACGTTCCGCCGTGCTCGGCGACGAGTGCGTTGGCGGGGCCGATGTAGTCGGGGATCCAGTCTTCCCGGGTGGGAGTCACGGCGAGGATCGAGTAGTAGGTCATGGTTTTCTCCTGGACGCTTCGGATCGTTCTCTGGAAGCTCGACTGGGAGGTTAGACTCGTCGCTGTTTGCTGAGAATAGGCTGTTTCTTGAAGATACTCTTCGGCAGAACCGAACAATGAAACTGGAACACCTCGCCCTGTTCGTGGAGATCGTCGAGCGTGGCAGCCTCGCCGCGGCCGGCCGCGCCCTCGGGCTCTCGCCGGCGACCGTCTCGGAGAGGCTGACGGCGCTCGAGTCGCACTACGACGTGACGCTGCTGCAGCGTACGACGCGAGCACTCCATCTCACCGAGGAAGGCCGGCTGGTACTCGAAGGCGCCCGGCGCGTCCTGGAGGAGGCGGGGGAGCTCGAGGCGCGCGTGCGCCACGGCGGTGAGTCACTGTCGGGACCGATTCGCGTGAGCGCGCCGGTCGATCTCGGACACGGTACGGTCGCCTCCGCGATCGATCGGTTCCTGGCCGACCACCCGGGCATCTCCCTCGAACTCCTGCTCTCGGACGGTTACGTCGACGTCGTCGGCCAGGGAATCGACCTCGCCGTCCGTTTCGGTGAGCTCGAGGATAGCTCCCTGCGACGGCGCAAGCTCGGCAGCCACCGGCGCGTGGTCTGCGGTGCACCGTCGTACCTGAGCAAGCGCGGCGAGCCGCGAGAGGCGACGGATCTTCTCGACCACGAGTGCCTGCTGATGCGTTTTGGCGATCACGTCGACAACGTCTGGCGCTTCCGGGACGGCGAGCGCATCGTGGTGCGAGGACGGCGGACGACGAGCGACAGCCGACTGGTACGACGATGGTGCGTCGAGGGCTTTGGCCTGGCTTGGAAGTCGGTTCTCGACGTCGGCGCCGAGCTGGCGCGGGGCGACCTGGTGGAGGTGCTCGCGGAGCGCGCCGCCGCGCCGACGACGGTGCAGCTCGTCTTCCCGCCACACCGCACGAGGCCACACCGGGTCGAAGCGCTGGCGGACGCGCTTTCGGCGTGCTTCCCAACCGCCTGATTGCTGCTGACAAGGGGCACTTCCGAGGCAGTGTCGGCGTGCTGAGTGCTACGCTGAAAGCTGGCGAAAGCTCATCGGCTCCGGTCCCGCACCGACCGCTTCGGAGGAGACACTGTGGGGGGATTCCTGAAACGGCTCGGCCTGGAGACGCCGGCCCAGCGCGCGTGGGCGATGTACGACTGGGGGAACTCGGCGTTCATCACCGTCATCGTCACGGCGATCTTTCCGATCTACTACCAGACGGTCGTCGCCGCCGATCTCGAGCCGGCGCAGGCGACCGCGCGTTTCTCCTACGTCACTTCCGGAGCCCTCGTTCTGGTCGCCCTGCTGTCGCCGCTGCTCGGTGCGCTCGCCGACGCGCGAGCCTGGCGCAAGCGGTTTCTCACCGTCTGGCTTCTGATCGGAGTCCTCGCGACGGCGGCGATGGCGTGGGTTGGCGAAGGCGACGGGCCGCTCGGGCTGACCCTCTTCGCCATCGGTAACGTCGCGGTACTCCTCAGCATCGTCTTCAACGACTCGCTGTTGCCGCACATCGCTCGCGAGGAGCAGGTCGATCGGCTCTCCGCGGCCGGCTACGCCCTCGGCTACCTGGGGGGCGGTCTGCTGCTCGCGGTGAACCTGGTGCTCTATCTGCAGCCGGAGACCTTCGGCCTGGCGGACGCCGGCGTCGCGATCCGCGTCGGCTTCGTGCTGACGGCGATCTGGTGGTTCGTTTTTTCGCTTCCGGTTCTGCGCAAGGTGCCGGAGCCTCCCGCGGAGGACGCGTCGGCCTCGGCGGGCTTGGGAGATGCCCTGCGTCGTCTCGCCTCGACGCTTTCGCAGCTGCGGCGGTATCGGCAGGCGTTTCTGCTCCTCGTCGCCGTTTTGGTCTACAACGACGGCGTCAGCACCATCTACCGGCTGGCCACGATCTACGGCACCGAGATCGGCCTGCCGCAGAGCAGCCTGATTACCGCGATCCTGCTGGTGCAGTTCGTCGGCGTGCCGTTCGCCTTTCTCTTCGGGTCGTTGGCGGCCCGGATCGGCACCAAGCGCGCCATTCTGATCGGACTCTCCGTCTATCTCGTCATCTCGGTGTTCGGCTATTTCGTCACGACGTCGACGCACTTCTTCATCATGGCGATCCTGGTCGCCATGGTGCAGGGTGGTGTGCAGTCGCTGTCTCGGTCGCTCTTCGCGAGCATGATTCCGCCCGAGAAGTCGTCCGAGTTCTTCGGCTTCTTCGGAGTTGCCGAGCGCTTTGCGGCAGTCCTGGGGCCACTCGTCTTCGGGTACGTCACGGCGATGACCGGCTCGAGCCGCTACGCCGTCGTCTCGGTCGTCGTCTTCTTTCTCGTCGGCGGGGCGCTGCTCCTCAAGGTCGACGTCGACGAAGGAGTGCGGGTCGCGAGGTCCTGACGCATCGCCCCCGGTGGTGCAATCTTCCGCGGCTCACCGGTGTTACCGTTCTTGAGTCATGACGTCGCCCACCACAGAGCTGCCGCGCTCGAGCGAAGAGCCGCGCCCGACGCAAGAGGGCTCCACCCCCGAAGGGGTGGTGCGCGAGGACGTAGGCCCGCGCGATCAGAGCACCGAGATCCGAGAGCCCGTGCGGGCTCAGGCCGCTGGCCGCGGCCTGCTCGTCGCGGCGAGCGCGATCGTCGTGCTGGCCGGACTCAAAGCGGCGACGACGATCATCATCCCGTTCCTTCTCGCCTTCTTCCTCGCCTGCGTCACCCTGCCGCTGCTGAACTTCCTGACGAAGCGCCGCGTGCCGACGGGACTCGCCGTCGGAATCACCATCGTGGCGGTCCTTGCGGCTCTGTCGGGCGTCGGCTTCCTCGTCTCGGGCTCGGTCAGCGAGCTGCGACGAGAGCTCCCCAAGTACCGCGACCGCGTCGATCTTCTGAGTCAGAACGTCGAAGAGGCGACCCGCCCGGCGATCGTCTGGCTCCGCGAGCACGGGGTGGACGTGCCGCCGCAGTTCGGTGGCGCCGATCCGGAAGCGGACCCCGAGACGGGATCCGACGGACTGGAAGAGGCGGTCGACGACCTCACGCGCGCCGTGCGCGCGGGGAGCCCCGCCGAGGAAGCTTCGATCGGAGAGCCGGAGGCCGGCGCGGCCTGGTTCGTCGATCTGCTCGACGTCGACGCGGTCATCGACCAGAGCGTGCGCGCGATCTCCGCCGTAGCGACGGCCGTCTCCAATACGCTCGTCGTCGTCTTGATTCTGACCTTCATCCTGCTGGAGGCTTCGGCCTTTCCGCGCAAGCTGCGCGTCGCCTTTCGCGGCGTCGGGGCAGAGCGGGGCTTCGGCAACATGATGAGCGAGCTGCGGCGCTATCTCGCCATCAAGACGGTCATCAGTCTGGCGACCGGGAGCCTGATCGCCGCTTGGCTGGCTCTTCTGGGAGTCGACTTCGCGCTGCTCTGGGGATTTGTCGCTTTCGGACTGAACTTCATCCCCAACCTCGGCTCGATCATCGCTGCGATTCCCACGACCCTGCTCGCGATTCTCCAGCTCGGCTTCTTCTACGCTGTGCTCGTGGCGATCGGCTACCTGGTCGTCAACATGGTGCTCGGCAACCTCGTCGAGCCGCTGCTTCTGGGCCGAAGGCTCGGTCTTTCTGCCCTGGTCGTCCTGCTTTCGCTCGTGTTTTGGGGCTGGCTCTGGGGTCCGGTGGGCATGCTGCTCTCGGTGCCGCTTACCCTGATCGTGAAGTTGATGCTCGAAAAGTCGCAGGAGTTTCAGTGGGTCGCCGTGCTGCTGGGAGACGAGGCCAGCGCGTTGCGTCAAAAGGCCGAAACCGGCGCTCTCAGGGTTGCCCGAAACCGCCGCAGTTAGTAGCATTTCGTCCTATTTGGCTGCGCAGTGCGAAAGGCCGTCCTTTCACCCCATCGTGCGCTCTTCGGCACCCCTGTGAGACATCCGCGGGGTGACGCGGAAGCGAATAGTTCTGAGAGAGGGTCCGCCCCAGATGATTCGCATGACCAAGCAAACTGACTACGCCATCGTCCTCATGTCGCAGATCGCCGAAAGCGGTGGCGCCCGCCATACGGCGTCGGCGCTCGCTGCCGACACTCTGCTGCCGCAGCCGATGGTCAGCAAGATCCTCAAGCTCCTTGCCAAGGCGGGCCTGTTGGAGTCCCACCGCGGCGCCAAGGGCGGCTACACGCTGGCGCAGGCTCCGCGGGACGTGACCGTCGCCGGAATCATCGCAGCTCTCGAGGGGCCGATCTCGATCACCGAATGCACCTCGGACGTCCCGCACGAGTGCTCGTACGAAGCGAGCTGCCGCGTGCGCGGCAACTGGCGCCGCATCAACGACGCCGTGCGCAAAGCGCTCGAATCCATCACGCTCGACGACATCGTCCTGTCCACCCCCAAGGGGCCCGCGCACAGCACCCAGCTGATCGGCCTCGGCTGAACCCGCGCTCGAAGGAGAAAGCCTTGCCTACTGCTACTGAGACGATCGAAAGACTCGCCCAGCGCGACTACGAATTCGGCTTCGTCACCGACATCGAGCAGGACACCCTGCCTCCCGGCCTCGACGAGGACGTGATCCGCCAGATCTCGGCCAAGAAGAGTGAGCCGGAATGGATGCTCGAGTGGCGTCTCAAGGCCTACCGCACCTGGCTCGAGATGGCCGAGCCGGAATGGCCCAACGTCACCTACGAGCCGATCGACTTTCAGGCGATTTCGTACTTCTCGGCGCCCAAGAGCGACGAGGACCGCCCGAAGAGCCTCGACGAGGTGGATCCGGAGCTTCTCCGCACCTACGAGAAGCTCGGCATCCCGCTGCGCGAGCAGGAGGTACTGGCAGGCGTCGCAGTCGATGCCGTCTTCGACAGCGTCTCCGTCGCGACCACGTTCCGCGAGAAGCTCGGCGAGCTCGGCATCATCTTCTGCTCCTTCTCCGAGGCGGTGCAGGATCATCCCGAACTGGTGCAGAAGTACCTCGGCACAGTCGTTCCCCGCCAGGACAACTTCTACGCGGCGCTGAACTCGGCCGTCTTCACCGACGGCTCCTTCGTCTACATCCCCAAGGGCGTTCGGTGCCCCATGGAGCTGTCGACCTACTTCCGAATCAACGCCCTCAACACGGGGCAGTTCGAGCGCACTCTGATCATCGCCGACGAGGGCAGCTACGTGAGCTACCTCGAGGGCTGCACGGCGCCGATGCGCGACGAGAACCAGCTGCACGCTGCGGTCGTCGAGCTCGTGGCGCACGAAGACGCCACGATCAAGTACTCGACCGTACAGAACTGGTACCCCGGCGACGACGAGGGCAAGGGCGGCATCTACAACTTCGTCACCAAGCGCGGACTCTGCGAGGGGCGGAACTCGAAGATCTCGTGGACCCAGGTCGAGACCGGATCGTCGGTGACCTGGAAGTACCCGAGCTGCATCCTCAAGGGCGATGACTCGGTTGGCGAGTTCTACTCGGTGGCCGTCTCGAACCGCAAGCAGCAGGCCGACACCGGCACGAAGATGATTCACGTCGGCAAGAACACGCGCAGCACGATCGTGTCGAAGGGCATCTCGGCAGGGCGCGGTCAGAACACCTACCGCGGCCAGGTCAAGATTCTCAAGTCGGCGACCGGGGCGCGCAACTTCTCTCAGTGCGATTCGATGCTCATCGGCGACCAGTGCGGGGCACACACGTTCCCCTACATCGACGTTCAGAATCCGACCGCTCACATGGAGCACGAGGCTTCGACGTCGAAGATCGGCGAGGACCAGATCTTCTACTGCAACCAGCGCGGCCTCGACACGGAAGAAGCGGTGTCGATGATCGTCAACGGCTTCTGCAAGGAAGTCTTCAAAGAGCTACCGATGGAGTTCGCGGTCGAAGCGCAGAAGCTCCTCGAGGTCACTCTCGAAGGCAGCGTCGGCTGACACTCCTTCGGCCGCGAACGTCTCTCGGCCCCGTTTCAGATTCAGAACCATCTTCTATTTCGTCTTCGCGGGCGCGCGGTACCCCTGCGGAGACGTTGAGAAAGCGAGACTCGACCATGTTGGAGATTCAAGGCCTTCGGGCCGGTATCGAGGACCAGGAGATCCTCAAAGGCTTCGATCTCAAGATCGGCCCCGGTGAGATCCACGCCATCATGGGCCCCAACGGATCCGGCAAGAGCACGCTGGCACAGGTCCTCGCAGGACGCGAAGAGTACGAGATCAGCGAAGGCAGCGTGCAGTTCGACGGGGAAGACCTGCTCGAGCTCGATCCGGAGGAGCGCGCTCAGGCGGGCCTCTTCCTGGCGTTCCAGTACCCCGTCGAGATCCCAGGCATCAGCAACACGTACTTCCTCAAGGCCGCGGTCAACTCGGTGCGCAAGGCCCACGGCAAGGAAGAGCTCGACGCGGTTGAGTTCCTGAAGCTGGTCCGCGAGAAGGTGAAGGTCGTCGAGCTCGACGATTCTCTGCTCAAGCGACCGGTGAACGAGGGCTTCTCCGGAGGCGAGAAGAAGCGCAACGAGATCTTCCAGATGGCCGTGCTCGAGCCGAAGATGGCGATCCTCGACGAGACGGACTCCGGCCTCGACATCGACGCGCTCAAAGTGGTCTCCAACGGCGTGAACAGCCTGCGCGACGGCAACCGTAGCTTCCTCGTCATCACCCACTATCAGCGTCTGCTCGAGTACATCGTGCCCGACTTCGTTCACGTTTTGGTCGACGGGCGCATCGTGCGGTCCGGCGGCAAAGAGCTGGCGCTCGAGCTCGAGGAGCGCGGCTACGGCTGGCTCGAGCAAGAAGCGATGGTCTGAGGAGAAAGCAATGAGCTCAGCGACACTGCCGGACAAGGCCGCCGGACTGGCCGCCTACGAAGAGCTGTTCTCCGCGTCCGAGCGCACCGGAGAGTCAGAGGGCGTCAGCGACCTGCGCCGCTCCGCGCTCGACCGCTTCTTGAAGCAGGGCTTTCCGACGCGGCGCGATGAGGAGTGGCGTCAGACCAACGTCGCACCGATCGCCAAGTCGCAGTTCGCGCGCGGGACGGGTGGCTCGGTGACCCCGTCAGCCGAGCTCTACGACGGCTGCGACCACATGGTCTTCGTCGATGGCCGCCTGGAGATCGGTCTGTCCGCCGTTCCCGAGGGAGTCGACATCCGCCCCCTTTCCGAGGCGCTCGCCGAGGGTCTGCCTCTGGGGGACCTCGTGCCGGAGGAGGGCCACCCCTTCGCCGCCATGAACACGGCGCTCTTCGAGGACGGCCTCTACGTCCACGTGTCGGAGAAGGCTCAGATGGTGCGTCCGCTCCAGGTGCACTTCGAGTCGACCGGCCAGACGACGCAAGGCGTCTCCGCTGTGAGCTTCCCGCGCAACCTGATCGTCGTCGAGAGGGGCGGAGAGGGCCGTGTCATCGAGACCTACTCGGGCGCTCAGGGCCGCGCGTACATGACGAACGCCGTGACCGAGATGCATCTCGGAGAGAACGCGACCCTCCGTCACGTCAAGGTGATGCAGGAAGGCGATGCCTCGTACCACATGGCACTCCAGTCGATTCGTCTCGAGCGTTCGGCGAACCTGCACTCGATCGCCGTGAACCAGGGCGGTTCTCTGGTCCGCAACGATCTGCGCTCCCTGCTCGACGGCGAGGACATCGACTGCGTGCTCAACGGCCTGGTTCTCGGCAACGAGCAGCGCATCGTCGACAACCACCTCTGGATGGAGCACGCCAAGCCCAACTGCTACAGTCACCAGCTCTACAAGGGCGTGCTGGCGGACCGCTCCCGAGCGGTATTCACCGGCCGGATCTTCGTCCACCAGGAGGCGCAGAAGACAGACGCGGTTCAGACCAACCGGAACCTGCTGCTGAGCGAGGCGGCGATCGCCAACAGCAACCCTCAGCTCGAGATCTTCGCCGACGACGTCAAGTGCACGCACGGCTCGACGATCGGCCAGCTCGAGGACGACGCGCACTTCTACCTTCGCTCGCGCGGCGTCGATGCGGACGTGGCGAAAGGCCTGCTCGTCTACGCGTTCGCCAGCGAGATCCTTCAGGAGATCGATCTCGAGCCCCTTCGCGACTCCCTCGAGCGCATCCTCGTGCACGAGCTGGCCAGCGGAGTCTGAGTCGTGACGCTCGAGTCCACCGCGCCGTCCGGCGCCGAGACGAGCTTCTCCGTCGAGGCGGTGCGGGCGCAGTTTCCGGCTCTCCAGCAGAAGGTGGCCGGCCACCCCCTGGCCTACCTCGACAGCGCCGCGAGTAGCCAGAAGCCGGAGTGTGTGATCGAGCGCATGGCGGACTTCTACCGGCACGACTACGCCAACGTTCACCGAGGCGTGCATGAGCTGTCCCAGAGGGCGACGAAGCTCTACGAGGGAGCGCGTGACACGGTGAAGGACTTCATCGGGGCGGCGCGTCGAGAAGAGGTCATCTTCACGCGCGGTACGACGGAGAGCCTCAATCTGGTGGCGCAGACCCTCGGCCGCCAGCGGCTCGGCGAAGGCGACAAGGTGCTCATCACCGAGATGGAGCACCACTCGAACATCGTTCCCTGGCAGCAAATCTGCGCGGCGACCGGTGCGCAGCTGGAAGTCGCTCCGATCGATGATCGCGGGCAACTCCTCCTCGAGGAATTCGAGCGGCGCCTCGATCGGCACACCCGCATCGTCGCGATCAGCCACGTTTCGAATGCTCTCGGAACGATCAACCCGATCGGCGACCTGATCCAACGGGCACGGCGCTGCGGTGCCTTCATCGTCGTTGACGGGGCGCAGGCGGTACCGCACCTAGCGGTCGACGTACGCGATCTCGACTGCGACTTCTATGCCTTCTCCTCGCACAAAATGTACGGCCCCGGCAGCATCGGCGTGCTTTACGGCAAGCAGGAGCTGCTGGAAGACCTGCCGCCTTGGCAGGGCGGCGGCGACATGATCCGCAGCGTTCGCTTCTCAGGCACCGAGTACGCGCCTCTGCCATACAAGTTCGAAGCGGGCACGCCGAACATCGTCGCCGCAGCCGGCCTGGCCGCGGCGATCGAGTTCCTGCAGGAGCTCGGACTGGAGTCCGTGGCCGCGGCCGAGGATCGGCTTCTCGAGTACGGTGAGGGGCTCCTCTCTGCGATCCCTGAAGTGCGCCTGATCGGAACCGCGGAGTGCAAGGCGGCCGTGCTCTCGTTCATCGTCGAAGGCGTCCACCCGCACGATCTCGGCACGATCCTCGATCAGGACGGCATCGCCGTACGCGCCGGCCATCACTGCGCTCAGCCGCTGATGGAGCGCTTTGGCGTTCCAGCGACGCTGCGCGCGTCTCTCGGCGTCTACAACACGACCGAGGAGTTGGACCGGCTCGCCGCGTCTCTCGAAAAGGCTGTCGAGCTCTTCCGCTGATGTCCGACCTGCGCGAGCTCTACCAGGAAGTGATCCTCGATCACTACAAGCGCCCGAGGAACTTCGGCGCGCTGGAGGAGCCGTGCTCGACCGCCCAGGGCTACAACCCCCTGTGCGGCGATCAGGTCAAGGTGAGTCTGCTTTCGAAGGACGGCACGATCGAGGACGTACGCTTCGAAGGCGTCGGCTGCGCCATCACCACGGCGTCGGCCTCGATGATGACCGAGGCGGTCAAGGGGCGACCGGTGAACGAAGCCGAGGCTCTCTTCGAGAGTTTTCACAAGGTCCTCATCGGCGAGGCCGAGCTGGGCGACGCCGACCTGGGAAAGCTCGAAGCGCTGACGGGCGTTCGCGAGTACCCCGTGCGCATCAAGTGCGCCACGCTTCCGTGGCACGCCCTGCGCGCCGCCATCGAAGGCGAAGAAGAGCAGGTCACGACCGAGTAAAGGAGCCCCGCGATGAGCGAAACGCCGAACACGTCCCCCCCGTCGCTCGAAGAGCGCGTCGTCGAGGCGATCTCCCGCGTCTACGACCCGGAAATCCCGGTGAACATCTACGAGCTCGGTCTGATCTACAACGTCGAGGTCCAGGGCGACCAGGCCGAGATCAAGATGACTCTGACGTCGCCGCACTGTCCGGTGGCCGAGAGCCTGCCGATCCAGGTCGAGCAGACGGTCGAAGCGGTGGACGGGATCGAGAAAGCGACGGTCGAGATCGTCTGGGATCCCGCTTGGAACCCGGCGATGATGAGCGACGCGGCGAAGCTCGAGTTGGGGATGTTTTAAGCGGGGTCGGCGAAGCCGAACCCGCTTAAGTCTCGCTCTCGCTGGCGCGAGAGCAGAGGGCTAGCCCCGGGATCCGCGGGGTCGGGTCCGCGGCGATGTCGCTGTTCGAGAGTCCGCATCCGAATTGGCTAAGTCGAGCTCGCTCGCGCGTCACCTTCGCTCAGCTCTCAGCGCCGTGTGAAGTCTCTCTCGAGTCCTTACTGCGCAGCCCGTAGGTCTAGGACTCGCCGAACGTGAGATGCCACAGGCCGAAGGCGAAGAACGGCACGCCGGTCAGGAGCATCAGGCCGAGGATCATCGGAACGGCCCAGGACTCGTGTTGGAACTCTTGGAGCACCGCGTTCTCTGGTTCGCCCGGCGGGAACACTACGGAGACCGTCTCACCCACTGTGAAGTGGCGATCTCCGCCGACGGCTTGCGGAGAGAACTCGTAGGAGTGGCCCATGTGCCGGAAGGTCAGGACGGGGAGAGACACGGTGCGAGTTCCGTAGCCGCTGGATTTGCTCACCGTGTCGCTCTCGATGCGCACGACCGTCGCTTGTTCTT
>JBCCLJ010000212.1:0-11904 GCA_039026915.1 Acidobacteriota bacterium | reverse complement strand
TCTTGAAGGCTCGTTCGTTTCATTCGCCCGTTGGTTGTATGGGGCTAGTCCAGGGTCAAATTCAGACTCTAGTTCTTCAATTCGTTGACTGCGTTTGCCCCCCTTCCGTTCGCCGTACGACCTGCTCGCTCTCTCCGCCCTGCGCTCGCCAAGGCGAATGAAGCGGCAACTCTCCGTTCTTGAAGGCTCGTTCGTTTCATTCGCCCGTTGGAAGTAGGGGGCTAGTCCAGGGGCAAATGCAGACTCTAGTTCTTCAATTCGTAGACTGCGTTTGCCCCCCGCCGTTCTTACGTCGCTTGCCTGTCTTGCTCGGGCTGATGGACATCAGCCTTGAAGCGGAAACCCTCCGTTTTTCGAGGCTCGTTCGTTTCATTCGCCGTTGGAAGTAGAAGTCTGGTCCAGGGCAAACGCCGACTCTTGTTCTTCGACTCGTGGATTGCGTTTGCCCCCGCCGTTCGCGGGTCGCTTGTCCGGGAGGGTTGTGCCCCTGGCTTGGATGGCGTGAGGGCAGAACCCTGTGTGCTCGTCAAAGGCGTCAGCGCCAGCCTGACGAGGCTGATCAAGCGACGACACTCCACCGAGACCGCCGAGATCTGCCCTCTGCCATAGTGCCCCCATGACGTCATCCTGCACTCCCACGACTCTCCTCGACGACCTCACCTTTCCTGAAGGCCCCCGCTGGCGTGACGGGCGCCTCTACTTCTCGGACTTTTACGATCACCGCGTCGTCGCCGTCGCGCTCGACGGCAGCTCCGAGACGGTGGTCCACGTCGAAGCTCAGCCGAGCGGCCTCGGCTGGGATCCGCAGGGCCGGCTCTGTGTCGTTTCGATGACGGACCGTCGGTTGCTGCGGCAGGAGGGCGGAGAGTTGGTGACCTGGGCAGACCTCTCGGAGAACGCGCCTTACCACTGCAACGACATGGTGGTCAGTGCCGAGGGCTTCGCCTACGTCGGTAACTTCGGCTTCAACCGGCGGGCCGGCGAAGAGCCCTGCGGCACCGTGCTGCAGCGCGTCACGCCGGACGGCAGCGTTCACGTCGATGCCGAGGACGTGATGTTTCCCAACGGCACCGTGATCACGCCTGACGGCGGTACCTTGATTCTCGCGGAGACCTACGCCAGCCGGTTGACCGCGTTCCGCGTGGGAGACGAGGGGCGTCTCGCCGATCGTCGCGTCTGGGCGGAACTCGGCACCGGAGTACCGGACGGCATCTGTCTCGACGCCCAGGGCGGCATCTGGGTCGCCGATCCCCGGAACAAAGAGGTCTTTCGAGTGCTCGAAGGTGGTGAAGTCACCGATCGCATCTCGACGGGCACGCACGGCTGCTTTGCCTGCATGCTCGGGGGCCCGGAGCGGCGCACTCTCTTCCTGTGCACGGCGCTGACCAGCGGCGAGGAGTCGGCCGAACTGCGCAGCGGCCGGATCGAGACCGTCGAAGTCGACGTGCCGGGTGCCGGCCTGCCCTGAGTCTGACGCCTGCACCGCTCAGCGGACGGCGCCCACGAGTGCAGCGACGAGCTCCGGGTCGACGACGTTCCACTCGTACTCCGCCGCGTCGACGGCGCCCATGAACGGCTCGTTCCTCCGAAAAGACATCGAACTCTCGTGCCTCTTCCACGCGGTCGCGTGAATCTCTCGAACGCCGGTCCGGGCGACGAGCGCAGCCGCGTTCCGCGGTGTGATGCCGGCTCCCGGCAGCACGATGATCTCGTCGCCGGCCTGCTCGACGAGCTTGGCGAGCCGTTCGGCACCGGCCGGTGCGGAGGCAGCCTGTCCCGAGGTCAGGACCCGTTCCACGCCGAGTTCGATGAGGTCGTCCAGCGCCCGAAACGGTTCCGCGCACAGGTCGAAGGCGCGGTGGCAGGTCACCTCGAGAGGGCGGGCGGCGTCGATGAGGCGGCGCAGGGCACTCGAATCGAGGAGCCCGTCGGCGCGCAGCACTCCGAAGACCACGCCGCGAATGCCTGAGACAGACTCTGCGAGCTCACGGACGTGCTCGATGTCGCGTTCCATGATGCGCAGCTCATTGCGGTCGTAGAGGAAGTCCTGGCCGCGCGGACGGATCATCACGCGCAGGTCGATCGAGGTCGAAGCCGAGGCCTGCTCGATCATTCCGAGGCTGGGGGTGATGCCTCCTTCGGCCAGGTCGGCACACAGCTCGATGCGGTCGGCACCGCCCTTCTCGGCCGCCAAAGCACCGGAGACCGAATCGAGGCAGATCTCGACGCGGACGCGCTCGCTCGCCATCGTCAGAGTCGGCTCGGGCCTGGGAGCAGGACGTTGCCCCTTTCGCCGTCGCGCACCGCGAACTCGAAGCCGCGGTCGATGCAGAAGCCGCCGACGTCGCCCGCCGTCGACAGCGCGATGAATCCAACCTGGATCGAGCGCCAGTCCGGGTTCTTGGAGATCACCCGGTCGACCGCGTCTTCGCAGGCCTGCTGCGCGGTACGTCCGGCGCGCATGCGCTCCACGACCAGAAAGGAGCCGACGGCTCGGATGACGGCCTCCCCCCAGCCGGTCGCGGTCGCCGCTCCAACTTCGTTGTCGACGTAGAGGCCCGGGCCGATCAAGGGTGAGTCTCCGACGCGGCCCGGGAGCTTGAACTTCGCTCCGCTCGTCGTGCAAGCCCCCGCGAGATCGCCCTGCTGGTCGAGCGCCAGAAGTCCGATGGTGTCGTGGTTCTCAGCGTCGATCACAGGAGCCTCTTCGCCGGTCGCCCGCCACTGGCGCCATGCGGCCTCGGCTTCGGGCGTGAGAAGGTCGACGGCCTCGAAGCCCTGAGATCGCGCGAAGTCCTGCGCTCCCTGGCCAACGAGCATGACGTGAGGCGTCTGCTCCATGACCCGCCGCGCGACGGAGATGGGGTGCAGAGTCTCTTCGAGTCCGGCGACCGATCCGCAGTCGCCGTCGGGTCCCATGATGCAGGCGTCGAGGGAGACCCGACCGTTGCGGTCCGGCAGCCCGCCGATCCCGACCGTCGCGACGCTCGGATCGGCCTCGGTGACGCGCACTCCAGCCTCGGCGGCGTCGAGTGCGCCTCCTCCTTGCTCGAGTATCTGCCAGGCTGCTTCGTTGGCGGCGAGGCCGTGCTCCCAGGTCGAGACCACGACGGGTCGCTTGGGCGGCTGGGGAGCCCGCTCGGATTCGCCGGAGCACTGCGTCAAGAGAGCGCCGCCGACAGCGGTGACGAGCAGGTCTCGACGATCGAAAGTGTTGGTCATCTTTGCGTCCCTCGAGTCGCCAGCCCCGCGGTGCGGTAGACCGCGTCGAGGACCCGCATGCTGTGAACGCCGTCCTCGGCGTCGGTCGGTAGGCTCCAGCGGTCGCCGCGTTGGGCTGCACGGACCGCCTGGCAGAACGCCTCGAGTTGATGCTGGAAGGTGGTCGAAGTGCCGAGGTCTTCCGTCATCTTCCGTCCCTGGGTCTCGAGCTCGAGTCGGTGGCCGAGCTGCGGCACCAGGGGGTTGATGACGCGCATCGTCGCCTCCGAGCCTCGGATTTCTAAACGACTTCCGTACTCGCAGTCCGGACGCATGTCCGTTTGCACGCGCGCCGGCACACCGTCGAAGTCGAGCTCGATTTCCATGGCGACGTCGATCTGTTCGGGGCCGACGACGGCCCGCGCCTGCGTCACGCTGGGCACGCTGCGGAGGAGATGGCGGAGCCAGTGCAGGGGATAGCAGCCGAGGTCCATCGTGGCGCCTCCTCCCAGGTCGTAGCGATAGCGGATCTGAGACGGAGTGTTCTCGATCGGCGCGTTGAAGAAGGCTTCCGCCTGAAGCGGATCGCCGAGCTGACCGCTGTGAGCGATGTCGAGAGCGCGAAGCATCAACGGGTGGTAGCGCGTGTGGAAGGCCTCACAGACCACCAGGCCGCTGGACTTCGCTGCATCGGCAACTTGGCGCGCCTCGCGCTCGTTCTGGGTGAACGGCTTTTCGCAGAGGACGTGCTTGCCCTGCTCGAGCGCGCGCAGGCTCCACTCGGCGTGGAGAGACGGCGGCAGCGGGTTGTAGATCGCGTCGATCTCAGGCGACGCGATCAGCTCGTCGTAGGTAGACAGGACCTTGGGCACCGCATGCTCACGGGCCCAGGCTCGCGCGCGGTCGACATCCCGCGCCGCGACCGCCGCGACGCTGACGCCGGACTGGGCCCCTGCCGGCTGGAGGAGCGCCTTGGGCGTGATGCGCGCGGTACCGAGTGTGCCGATGCGCAGAGGGCTGTCAGGTGAGGTCACGGTCCACGGTCCCAGCGGTGCGGCGGTTGTTTCGATGAGCCCTACGATCCTAAGGCTTTTCGGATCCGTCGAAGTCGTTCGCCTGCAGAAGGATGCGTTCGATCGAAGGTGTGCCTTAAATGCGTGGAAATGCATAGAATCACGAGTCGCTCGACGAATGAAGGGATTCCCCCCGCCCCGACTCGTGCCCGAGTGCCTTTCCAAGCGCACCGGGCTGCGGATCCAGAAGACTGAAGACAACTTCAAGAGAATGAAGCCGCACTCGACAAGTACGATGACGCGCAACGTGTTCGCGCTTCCGGAGTCCAACCCTTGAGCGCCTTGCTGCCCGGCCTCTTCGTCACCGGCGGCTCGGGCTTCGTCGGCCGCTCCGTTCTGCGGCATCTCGATCCCGGAGCCTTCGGAGCGGTGCGCATCCTCGGCCGTCGCGATTTCGAGTTGCCCAGATCTCTGGGCGATGACCCCTCGGTCGAACGGGTCAAGGGCACGCTCGAAGATCCGTTCTCGTACAGCTCGCAGATGCCGCCCGAGTGCAGCGTCCTGCACCTCGCGGCGCGCACGGGGCGGGCCAGGCGCAAGGACCATCTGCGCGATACGCTCGAGGCGACGGAGCGTCTGCTCGAAGCGGCGTACGCAGTGAACTGCCGACACTTCGTCTACGTGAGCTCGATCGCCGTTCGCTACGACGAACGAGCGGGTGACCACCACGCTGAGGCGAAGGCCCGGGCGGAAGAGGTCGTGCGTCGCAGCGGCTTGCCGTGCACCATCGTTCGCCCGACGGTCGTGCTCGGGCACGGGGCGTCGAACTGGGAGCCGCTGCGCAAGATGGCGACCGCTCGAGTCGTTCTCCTTCCCGGCGATGGCACCAAACGGGTCCAGCCCATCTGGGTGGACGATCTCGCGCGCACTCTTCTGGGCGTTCTTCTCTACCCGCCCGAAGGGTGCCGCACCGTCGATCTCGGCGGACCCGAGATCGTCTCTTGGGACGAGCTCGTCGAGCGGATCTACCGGGCCTCCGGCGGCAACGGGAACGGCCCGCGTGTCGTGCATCTCCCTCTGGCGCCCCTGATCGGAGGACTGCGACTTGCCGAGGCCGTTCTGCCGGCTCTGCCGCCGGTGACCGCCGGTCAGTTCGCCTCCTTCGCGAACGACGGCATCACTCCCGATCTGTGCGGCGGCTCGGAGCTCATGGGGCTCGAAGAGATGATTCGGCGTCTGTTGCAGAAGGATCACGGGGTCGAGCAGGCGCTTCCGGAAGTCGGCTAGTTCCCTTCCGCGAGGAGGCCGAGGAGGCGGTAGAGTCTCGGCCATGCAAAGTGAGCTCGAATTCGGCTGGTTTCTGCCCACCTCGGGAGACACCGAGGCTTTTGGTGAAGGCGCCGACACGATTCCCTCTTCGATGGAGGCCTTCGAGGAGACGACTCTCGCGGCGGAGCAGGCGGGCTTCTCCTATCTGCTGGTTCCGGTACAGACCCTGTGCTGGGAAGCATGGGTGACGAGCGCCATGATCGTCGGTCGTTCGCAGTCGATCCGTCCGCTCGTCGCAGCGCGACCCGGCTACATCCAGCCGACGCTGCTCGCCAAGATGATCAGCACGTTCGACCAGCTGAGCGGCGGGCGCCTCTGCATCAACCTCATCGCAGGCGCGAGCGAGAAGGAGGCCCGAGCGGACGGTGTGCACCTCAGCAAACAGGAGCGCTACATCCTGATGGACGAGACCGTCGAGCTCCTCAAGCGCCTCTGGACCGAGCCGAAGCCCGTGACCTTCGAAGGTGAGATGGTGCAGTGCCAGGGTGCGCGCTGCGTTCCGCGCTGCCTGCAGGAGCCGCATCCGCCCTTCTACCTCGGTGGCGGTTCGGAGCAGGCGGCCGAGATCTCGGCGAAACACTCGCACGTTCACCTCTTCTGGGGCGATCGCCCGGAACGCATCGCCGAACAGATCGGCGCGCTGCGGGAGCGTGCGGCTCAGCACGGTCGGGAGAACGAACTCGGCTTCGGCATGCGCCTGCAGATCGTCGTGCGCGACACTGAAGAGGAAGCATGGGCCGCGGCCAACAGACTCATCGAAGGCGCCAGCGACAACTGGCGCGACATGATCGGCAAGCTCTGGTCCTCCTCCGAGGCGAACCGGCGCATGAAAGAGCTCAGCGAGGTCGAGGACTATCGTCTCGGACCGCACCTGTGGACGGGACTCACGACGGTCCGTCCAGGTGCCGGTGTCGCGGTCGTCGGGAACCCGCAGCAGGTCGCCGACACGCTGCGCGAATTCGTCGACGCTGGCTGCCATTCGTTTTGTCTGTCGGGCTATCCTCACGCGCGGGAAGCGGAGCGCTTCGGTCGCGACGTCATGCCGCTCCTCGTTCCATCGTCCGCTGGCTGATCTGTACGGCTGGGTTCGGAACGCAAACGAGATCACGGAGACTTCGAGATGACCGGGAACCCTGCCGACCACTACGCGACGTTCGACTTTCCGCTCAACGTCTACGCCCGCGCTCTCGAGATCGAGAACGGCGCCGTGCACTCGCTGCACTACGGTTTCTGGTCCGACGACACGCCGGATCTGACGAGTGCGCAGCGCGCCGCGACCGAGCTGCTCTGGAAGCATCTGCCGCCGGCACCGGCGCGTGTTCTGGAGGTCGGGATCGGCCTGGGCAGCACGGCGGGCGCTCTGATCGACGCCGGCTACGCTTACGCCGGCGTCGTGCCCGACGCCGATCAGATCGCCTTCTGCAGGGCGGCACTGGCGCCGCGGGAACCGCACTTTCTCTGCTCCAAATTCGAGGACCTCGACGACGAGCCGCAGGTCGATCTCATTCTCTTTCAGGAGTCGGCACAGTACGTGCCGCCGGCCGAGCTCCTGGCGACCTGCTGTCGTCTGTTGCGTCCCGGCGGCAGCGTGCTGATCTTCGACGAGATGTCGGCCGCGGTCGCCAACGCACTGGGTCGTACGCTCTTCGCTTCGGGCCTGCGACTCGACGAGGAATTCGACGTCACCGAGCGTGCGGCTCCGTCGGTGCGCTACCTCCACGAGACGATCGAGAAACACCGCCAGCAGCTGCTCGAGGAGCTCGGAATCACCGAGTCGCTGCTCGACGGCTTCCAGGAGGTGCTCCGGGGGCGCGAGCGTGCCTACGCTGAAGGCCGCTACTACTACCGCATGCTGCGGTTGCTTCGAGTCGACTGAGGCAGCGACCGAACGCTCCTCGGTGCAAGGGGACCCATGGAGCGCGCGCTACGATGGCTGCACTATGTGCAGAAACATCCGAACCCTTCACAACTACGAGCCACCGGCCACGGCGGACGAGATCCAGGCCGCGGCGCTGCAGTTCGTGCGCAAAGTCAGCGGCAGCAGTAAGCCGTCCCAGGCGAACCAGCAGGCCTTCGACGTCGCCGTTCAGGAGGTGACGCGCATTACGCACGAGTTGCTCGACGCACTCGTCTCGAACGCGCCGCCCAAGAACCGCGACGAAGAGAAAGCCAAGGCCAAGGCGCGCTGGCAAAAGCGCGCCGCGCGGATCAAGGCCAGCTGACCGCTTGGCGTGCTCGGCGTGGTGAAACCACGCCTGCGCTCGCCCTGTTCGATGCTCCGTCCCCTGCGGGGACTCCGCGCGCCAAGCTCGCTGCGCTCGCCTAAGGCGAGGCGCGGCATCAGCGGCCCGGCTTCCCGCCGCTTCTCAGCTCAGCGGCACACCCGCCACCGTGATGCGATGCATCACCCGCCGCTGCCCCGGATAGTCGTTGACCGCGTAGTGCCAGGTCGAACGGTTGTCCCAGAAGGCGATCGAGCCTTCGCGCCAACGAAACCGGCAGGTGAACTCGGGCCGCGTGGCGTGGCGATAGAGCGTGCTCAAGAGAGGCGCCGACTCTTCCTTGGTCCAGCCTTCGAAGTGCGTGGTGAAGCCGGGGTTCACGTAGAGCACTCTGGCGCCGCTGTCCGGATGCCGGAGCACGACCGGATGCACGACGTCCTGCGTCGCGGCGTCCGCGTTGCCGATGCGGTCGTCGGAGTCGCTCTTCGCGTAGTAGGAGTCGCGCTTGCCGAAGACGTGACGGCTGGAGTGGACCGCACGCAGGCGCGAGAGCGTTTCCTTGAGTCCGTCGGAGAGCGCCTCGTAGGCGGCGGCCATGTTGGCGAAGAGCGTGTCGCCGCCCGACTCTGGCACCTCGCGCGCGTAGAGGATCGATCCCATCGCCGGAGCCTCGTCGTACGAGTGGTCGGCGTGCCAGCCGCCGCCGATGTTCGACTTCTGTTCCGGCTCTTTGCGCACCTCCGCAATCTGGGGAAAGCCGTCCACGGCTTTGAAGAAGCGATTGACGTCGATCGAGCCCCAGCGCTCGGCGAAGCGAACGTGATCCGTCTCGCTGAGCTGTTGATCGCGAAAGAAGATCACTCCGTGCTCGGCGAGTGCGCCGCGCAGTGAGGACATGGCGTCGTCGGGCAATTCAGACGAGAGGTCGAGGCCCTCGACGACGACGCCGAGGCCTCCGCTGACGGGGCGGAGTTGGAATTCGTGCACGCTTGTCTCCGGGGAGTTCGCGGAGAGTCTAGCTGGATCGGTCCTGCTCGATCGGTGTCTGCTGCCGAAGCTCGAGGCCCAGGAGCTCGACGATGTCGGGCCAGACCGGCGCCGTCAGTTCGATCTCCTTCCCCGTGCGCGGATGGGTGAAGCACAGGCGGAGCGCGTGCAGAGCCTGCCTCGGTGCACGCAGTCTGTCGACGTCGGCCTCGGTCAGCCCACCGTCCAGCGATCGGAGGAAGACGTCGTTGCCGCCCAGGTAGAGACGGTCTCCGAGAATCGGGTGACCGATCGACTCGAGGTGTGCGCGCAGCTGATGCTGGCGACCCGTGCGGGGCCTGAGCTCGAGCAGGCTCGAGCCTTCGCCGCGGGCGAGACAGCGCCATTTCGTCAGAGCCGGCTGCCCGTCCGGGCGCGTCGCCATCCTGAGCTCGACGGTCGAGCCCACCGCGGGGCCGAGCGGCGCATCGATCGTGCCGTGCTCGTCGGCGAGCCCGGCGACGGCGGCGACGTAGATCTTGCTCAGCGTGCGTTCCTCGAACTGGAGGCCGAGAGATGCCCGCGCCCGCGGATTCTTCGCGAGAACGACGAGCCCGCTCGTATCGCGATCGAGCCGGTGGCACGGCGTCGGCATCCAGTCGACGTCGACTTCACCGAGACGCCGGAGCTCGCGCGACTCGCGGACCTGCCGGTGAACGCGTTCGATCAGCGAGCCGCTGCGGTGTCTCTGGTTGGGGTAGATCGAGACTCCCGGGCCTTTGTTGAGTGCCAGCAGGTCCGCGTCTTCGTAGAGAATCTGAATCGGGATTTCGGCCGACGCTGGCGCCAGCCGCGACGTGGCATCGAGGCGCAGGACGACCTCCTGCAGACGACGCAAGCGCAGGCTCGGGCGGACGCGGCGCACGTCGACAGCGCCGCCTTCGCTCTCGAAGAGCTCGACGCAGCCCTCTTCGACCAGCCGGCGCAGCCGCGCGCGCGAGCGCCACTTGAGCTTGGCCGCGAGAAAGGCGTCGACGCGCAGGCCCTCTTCGGGCGCGCCGACGACGAAGCGATGCTCTTCGACGGCGGCGCTCATGTCGCGTTGAAAGCGACGGCGTTTTCGTTCGGGTTTGGGCACGACGGCGGTTCCTGCTCGGAGAGCGACCGCCGCTTCGTCGAGATCCGCGGGCGGCTCTAGCCTCCGAGCTCAGCGTACAGCCGGTCGCGATCCTTTTCGAAACGACGGCCAGCGAAGAAGAAGAGCGGCGTTGCGGCCATCGAGATGATCGTGAAGACGAGAAGTGTCGTGCCGTACGGGGTGGCGTGGCCCGCCTCGGTGAGACGATCGGCCATGTAGCCGCCGGCGGTGATGCCGATGCCGAGACCGATGAGGTTCAGCATCAGAATGTAGAAGGCGACGACGGTCGCGCGGATCGTCGGAGGAGAGAGCTCCTGCACAGTGGCGAAGGTCGGACCATAGAAGGTGCCGAGCTGGAAGAAGCCGAGGAAGACGCCAACCCAGAACCAAACGCTGTCTCCCGTCGAAAGGCGGTAGGCGATGCCGAAGGGCGCTGCGGCGAGGCCGATCCAGAAGAGGAACATCGGGCGCCCCTGACCGGTCTTTCGCTGAAACCAGTCTCCGCCCCAGCCGCCGAAGAGGTTGCCGAGGATGCCCCCGATCATGCCGATCCAACCGGTCTTCTGCGCGATCTCCGCTTTGTCGAAGCCGAGCTCGGCGACGTACCAGAGCTGGTCGAAGGCGGCCGCTCCCAGAATGAAGTGGAGGGTGACGCCGCCGGCAATCGTCAGCAGCAGCGCCGGCGACTTCCCGAGCGTCGAGAAGAGGCTGCGGATGATCTCGCCCACCTTCGGTTTCTCGGTCGTCGCCGCCGCCTGCACCGGAGCTCTCCGAGGTGTCTCCTTGACGAAGAGCATGATGACGGCGAGCACCAGCCCGACTGCACCGAGGAGGTAGAAGCAGTTGCGCCAGCCGATCGCCGGGCCCATGTAGCCGGCGACGAGCAGGCTGGCGCCGACGCCGATCGGTACGCCCATGTAGTAGATCCCCGAGGCGAGGCCGAGCTTCGATGATGGAAAGCGGTCGGACAGGATCGAGAGTGAGGTGGGCGTCAGAGCGGACTCGCCGACACCGATGAACATGCGCGGAAGTGCAAGAGAGGCAAAGCCTCGCGCCGCTCCAGAAGCCGCGGTCAGCGCACTCCAAAGCGTCAGCGCGGCGGCGATGAGTCGCGGCCGGTGAAACATGTCGGCCAGCGCCCCCATGAAGAGGCCCATGGCGGCGTAGAAGACGATGAACACGAGCCCCGTCAGGAGACCGAACTGCGTGTTCGTCAGTCCGAGATCCGGCACGATGAAGTTGGCGAAGCTCGCGAGCAGCTGGCGGTCGACGAAGTTCATGACGTTGAGCAACGTCAGGAACGAGAGGAGAGCCCAGCTCCCTCCCGAGACCGCTGTCTCGGAAGCCGCGCTGCTGGAAGGAGTGTCTTGAGAGTCGGCCATGCGAGGTCTCCTTCGATCGAGCAGATCGGCTGCGCCGGAGGCAGCCTGTGCGCGCCGTGCGGCGGCTCTGCGTGTCTGTCGGGGTAGAAGACCAAGCGTAGGCAGTGCGCCCGAGACGGTCAAGCGGGCTCAGGTCGCGGCGAGGTGAACTCGAGTTGAATCCGCGGTGACGATCCTGTTACCGTTCTCCAAACCCTCAACAAATGAAGAGTTTCGGTTGCGAAGGGATCTCGTGGACGCCGTGCGGAGTGCGCGCGTTACCGGTCGCTGAGGTCGCTCGAGCCTGCCTTTCGTGCGCGCAGTCTCTTCCAGCCGACGGCGATCACAGCGGCGACCAGAGCGACCGTCATCAGGCCGCCGGCGAGACGAGAGTCCCCGGAGTTGTTTCCGAGCGCCTGCTGCAGGAACTGATCTGCGGAGCTGGGGCCGACCTCGCTGCGCTCGTTGTTCTGCATCGTCGAAGGCTACCAGCGCTGGGGCCGCGCCGGCGCGCGCCGCGACCCTCAGGGCCGACTAGTTCCGGCCCGTGCCGCTCGAGGAGCGTGCGAGCAGCTCGGCCTTCCTCGCGAGGTCGATGAAGTCTTGCCGGTAGCCGTGCTCGTCGGCCGCCACGGCGCCGCGCGCCAGCTCGATCGCGCTCGTCCAGCTGGCGT
>JBCCLJ010000211.1:0-11979 GCA_039026915.1 Acidobacteriota bacterium | reverse complement strand
GGTGCGCCGCGCGCGAAGGCGATGCGGTGTCCATCGTTGAGCGTGCGCCGTGCCGAAGATCGGCCTGCGCCGCGCAAACCCAAGGGGCGCAGGGGTTTGCGCCCTCTGTCCTCGCCGAGCCTCGTCGACGATGGCACCGCAACGACTTCCTCGGCATCGACGAGAACAGAGAGCGCAGATCCCTGCGCTGAGCGCCACGCGAGTTTTTCATCAAGCCCCTAGGGCCTCAGACTCCGCGAAGGCGCGCTTCCTTCTCGATCTTCCCGAGCGGCGCGGCAGGGGCGCCCGAGCAGGCGACGCACACCCTGGACCTTCGCAAGCTCACGATCGGAGGGTCGCGTTCGCACGAGTCTCGGGAATCGCCGCCCTGGAGACCGCTTGCCTGGACAGCCTTCCGGACCGTCCTCTGCGCTGCAAAGGTCCGGGAGTCTCGCCCCAGCTTCTCGAAGGCCCTCCTTCGCAGCCACTTCGACGGTGCGTTGCGGTCCGAGACTCGAGAGCCGTGCCGGCTCGAGTTCCCGCGTGTCATGCTGAAGCCATGAGAAGCGCTCCCGTCAAGGTCTCATGCGGTCTGCTGCTCCTGGCAGCGACGGCCGCAGCCCAACAGCGCCCAGCCAGCCCCCAAGGGAGGTCCGCTGTCGAGGTCGCTGGGACCTACGACGTGCAGTACGGCTACGAGAACGGACGCTGGATCGAGGTCCGCTACGGCCGCCCCATCCTGCGCGGTCGCGACATCTTCGGGCCGGACGACTGGCAGGAGGCTCTGAACGACGGCGCCGAGGTCTGGCGCGCCGGGGCCAACTACTCGACCGTGCTCTCGACCGAGGTCGCCCTCGACATCGACGGCGTCAGCGTCGAGCCAGGCGAGTACACCGTCTTCATCGATCTCGGCGACGACTGGACGTTCATCCTTTCGCGCTGGCCCGCGCAGACGACGTACGACTACGAGAACAAAGACGCTCTCTTCGGCGCCTACTACTACACGGCGGACCGCGATGTCGTCCGGACCACGATGGCGGTCGAGGACGGCGACATCTCGTTCGAGCAGCTCTCCTGGCAGTTCGTCGACGTCGACGACGAGGGGGGACGGCTGATGATGCTCTGGGGGACAAAACGCGCCTCGGTCGCCTTCCAGTTCTGAGAACTGGCGACGGCAGACTCTCTATACTGCGCGCGACTCCGACACCGCTTCGTGACGAAGCGCAAACCAGAGAACTCACGATGCGTCTGTTGACTGCACTCACGCTGCCGATCCTCCTGCTCGCCGCGGCTCTTCCAGCCGGTGCGCAGTGGACCAACCGCTACGCGGAGGTGCCCTCTTACGGTCACCAGGTCTACCTCGAAGGCTATGAGCTACCGATTCTCAACGCTGGACCGATGGACCCGGCGCCCTCGCCCGACGGGATGCAGATCGCGTTCAGCTCACGCGGCTGGATCTGGACGCTCGACCTCGAGACCCGGGTCGCGCGTCGACGGACGAGCTCAGGCGGCATCGACGCACGCCCCTCCTGGTCCTCGGACAGCCGGCGGATCGTCTTCGTCCGCGACCTCGGTCGCCAGCTGCAGATCGTGTCCTTCGACCTCGACGACGGCGAAGAGCGCGTGCTGGTCGATACGGAGGCGATCCACCTCGATCCGGTCTTCTCCCCCGGCGGCCAGACGGTCGTCTACTCGTCCTCGGAGGAAGGCGAGATCGGGCTCTGGAGCGTCGATCTCGAGAGTCTGGAGCGCAGGCGCCTCTCTGGACCGGGCGCGGGCGTCACTCCGCGACGCTTCATCGACCGACGTCCGCAGCTCGCCGGTCCCGAGCGCATCGTGCTGCTCAACAAGCAGGGCGGCCGCGACTCGGTCCAGCTGCTCGACCTGGGCACCGGCGACCGCACGACGCTGATCGAGGACTGGCTCGTCTCACAGGGCGATCTGTCGCTGTCGCCCGACCGCAAGGTCGTCGCCGCCACCTGGCCGGCCGACGGGACGCACGAAATCCGCCTCTTTACGCTGGCCGAGCCCAGCACGTCGGTTCTGCTGACGTCGAGCCAGGGCATGCCCCTGGCCCCGGCCTTCAGCCACGACGGCACCTTCGTCTACTTCGCCGAGGCGAACGACGACGAGCGCATGGAGCTCCAGCGGATTCCGACGGTCGGCGGCAGGGTCGAGACTGTGGCGATCGAGCGTTTCGATTGGGGTGCCCCGACCGGACGGCTGCAGATCCGCACCACCGTCGGCGAGGTGGCGACGGCGGTGCGCATGACGGCCCGCGACGCCGCCGGCCATCCGCTCGTTCCCGATCGGGGCGCGGTGCGCAACGAGGCTCAGTCGGACCGCGTCTTCTTCTATTCGGACGGCACGATCGAGCTCACGGTGCCCGCCGGTGAGGTGACCGTCGGTGCAGTGCACGGCTTCGAAACGCCGCTCGCCGAGCAGCGCATCGCCGTCGCTGCGGGCGAGACGGCGACCCTCGACCTCGAGCTCGAGCGCGTCTGGGACGCCGGCGCCGCCGGCTGGTACGCGGGGGACAATCACTTTCACCTGAACTACGGCGGACCCTACCGTCTGGAGCCGGAAGACCTGACGCTCGACCTCGAGGGTGAGGGCATGGACATCGGCTGGCCGCTGCTCGCCAATCTGCACAATCGCTTCAACGAGCAGGACCTTCTCCGCTGGCGCCGCAGCGAGCCACCGCTCATCGCCTTCGGCCAAGAGGTGCGCTCGCACTTTCTCGGCCACCTCAACGTCCTCGGAACCGAAGAGCTCTTCTGGCCGTGGATCTGGGGACCGGGCTACCAGGTGTACGGCAGCGACGACCGCACCAACGCCGAGGTGCTCCAGTTCGCCCGCGGCCAACGCGCCCTCGGCGGCTACGTGCATCCCGTGACGCCCGACGACCCCTTCGCGCCGGGGCGCATGCGCTCGATTCCGCTGGGCTTCGTCGCCGACGCCGTGCTCGGCCAAGTCGACCTCATCGAGGTCGAGTGCCTCTGGACGAGCGGTCTCGGCACGGCAGCACTCTGGCACGAGGTCCTCAACCTCGGCATTCCGCTCGCACCGTCGGCCGGCAGCGACGTGATGAGCGACTACTACCGCACGATGGCTCCCGGCGCGACGCGGGTCTATGTGCGCCCTGAAGGGCCGCTGAGCGTCGAGTCGTACCTCGAGGCGCTGGGAAGCGGCCGGAGCTTCGTCACCAACGGTCCGCTGCTCGACTTTCGTGTCGCCGGAGAACGGCCCGGCGGAGCGGTCGCAGGGGCGAAGGTCGATTGGCAGCTCGAGGTCTATTCGGCGCTGCCCTTCGAGTCCGTTGAGCTCTTCGTCAACGGCACGGTCGTGCAGTCATTTGCCGGCGGGCCCGCGGGCCAGCGGTCCTATCGGGGGTCGGTCGAAGTCCCGTCCGGCGGTTGGATCACGGCACGCGCGACGGGAGCCAATCCCGGATGGCCAGCGCTCGACAGTACCCTCTTCGCCGAGACCGCACCGGTCTGGTTCGGGGCGATCGGCAGCAGTGAGCCGAGCGCGCGGCGAGCGTCGGCCCAACGCCTGCTCCAGGCACTCGACACGGCGCGCACGGCCTTGGACCTCGGCTACGGCGATGCGGAGATTCCAAAGCTGCACAGCCACTTCGATGCGGCCCGAGCCAAGCTGGTCACGCTCGCGAGTCCTTGAGGGAGTGATGAAACACTGGCCGCTCACCGGCTCACCTGCAACGGAAGGGACCCCGCCATGATCGAACGCACCTTCGACGTCACGACCCCGGAAGGGTCGATGAAGACCTTCCTCTACCACCCGGAGCACGACGGCCCGCATCCGGTCGTGCTCTACCTGATGGACGCACCGAGCATCCGACCGGCGCTGCGCGAGATGGCGCGCCGGCTGGCGAGCGCCGGCTACTACGTGATGCTGCCCTACCTCTTCTACCGCGGCGGCCCCTACCGTGAGTTCGGCAAGAGCGACGAGGACATGCACCAGCGCGGCGAGCTGATGGGCACCGTCACGCCCACGAACATCCTCAGCGACGCGGAAGCGTTGCTCTCGATCGCCGCAGCGGACCCCGCCGCCTCGACCGGCAAGATCGGAGCCGTGGGCTTCTGCATGAGTGGCGGCCTGGTGATCTCGCTCGCGCGCGCGATGCCCGAGCGCGTCGCCGCCGTCGCCTCGATTCACGGCGCGTGGCTCGTGCGCGATAGCGACGACTCACCGCATCTCGGCCTCGACACCGTCCAGGCCGAGGTGTACCTCGGCTGGTGCGACAACGACCCCACCGCGCCGCCCGAGGAGGTCCCGATCTTCCGCAAGGCGCTCGACGACGCCGGCGTGAGCTACACCCTCGACTGGCTCACCGACGCTCTCCACGGCTACGCGCCTCCGGGCGGCGAACGCTACGACCGAGCCGCGTCGGAGCTGCACTGGGAGCGAGTGCACTCGATGTTCCGGCGGCACCTCTGGGGTGCGGGGAATCTGGAGAGCTGAGGGCGGATCGGCGGTCAGGTAGGGGCGAGCTCCGTGGACTGACGAAGCGCCTGAGGCGGTGCTGGGGCGCGGACGGAGAAAGATCGCCGCCCATGGAATGCGCCAGCATCTGAAAGCCGACAGGGTCCCAGCCGAGGGCTGCTCTCAGTCGGGCAACGCGTAAGCCACCAGCTCCTGCTCTTCCCCGCGCTTCCCCACCGGCACGACGATGAACTGCCGCCCACCCGTCACATAGGTCATCGGGCCACCCCCCGGAGTCTTCGGCAGTTCGAGACGATGCAGCTCTTCGCCGGTCGTCTTGTCGAAGGCGTACAAGTGACCCGTCGATTCCACGGGGCCGGGGCCTCCAGCCTGCAGCTCCGCGGCTGCGGGATCCCAGGCCGAGACGGCGAGCACGCCGAAGAGCAGCGTCTCGGTGGCAATCGGCCAGCCGGGAGCCAGGCCGTAGAGCGGAAAGCCGCCGAGCGTCGCAGGATCGACGCCCTCCAGGGCCGGATGCTCCGGCCCGCGTCCGAACGGCACCTGCCAGGCGATCTTTCCCGCATTCAGGTCGATCGCGGTCATGCGCGTCCACGGCGGCTTGACCAGCGGAAGACCCTGCGGCCCGGCCGGCACGCCCAGCTTGGGAAGGAAGTTGCGGTCGGATCCCTGGCGTTCTGTCGGGCGCAGCAGCGCGTTGCCGCCGAGGCGCGTTTGCGACGGCACGTAGAGCATGCCCGTTCGCGGGTCGAACGCTGCACCTCCCCAGTTGGCGCCGCCAGCTTGCCCGGGAAGCTGAGTCTGCGTCTCCTTGCCCTGCCATCCCTCTTCGATGGGCGGCGTGAAGAGCGGCCCGCCGAGAATCGTCTTGTAGATCTTCAGCGCCTCGGCGTGCAACTCGGGTGTCAGATCGATCAGATCGGTCTCGCGGAAGCCTTGCCGATCGAACGGCGGCGGCTTTGTCGGGAACGGTTGCGTCGGTGCGGTCCACTCGCCCTCGGCGAAGCTCTCTGGAACCTTGCGCTCCTCGATCGGCCACACCGGCTCTCCGGTCTTTCGGTCGAAGACGTAGGTGAACGCCTGCTTGGTGACCGCCGCGACCGCCTCGACCTTGCGACCGTCGACCTCGAGATCGAGGAGCATCGGCGCCGCCGGAAAGTCGTAGTCCCAGAGGCCGTGATGCACCGCCTGAAAGTGCCACTGGCGCTTTCCCGTCCGCGCATCGAGCGCGACCAGGCTCTCGGCGAAGAGGTTGTCGCCGTGACGGTGGCCCCCGTAGTAGTCGCTCGTTGGCGTACCGGTGCCGAAGTAGAGCCAGCCGGTCGCGTCGTCGCAGGTCATCCAGGTCCAGACGTTGGTGTTGCCAGCAACGCGCCACGACTCGTCCTGCCAGGTGTCGGCGCCGAACTCCTCGCCCTGTGGCACCGTGTGGAAGACCCAGCTCTTCTCGCCCGTGCGCACGTCGTAGCCGCGCAGGTGCCCGGCCGCCATCTCCTGCGTCACGGCGAAGTCGGCGACGGTCATCCCCATGACGACGGTGCCGCCACAGACGATCGCCGGCGAGTTGAGGCCGGTGCCGCGCACGAGCTTGGGCGTGCCGATGTCTCCCCGCATGTCGACCATCCCGGCCTCGCCGAAGGCAAGATCCGGCTCCCCGGTGTCGGCGTCGAGGGAGACGAGCTGATGCGTGCCGGTCACCAGGAGGATGCGCTCCGTGTCGCCGTCACTCCAGTACTCGAGTCCGCGCTGCGTGAAGCCGCCGTGGATCGGCCGACCGCGACCGTCGTACGCCTTCGGATCGTAGGTCCAGAGCTCCTTTCCGGTCGCCGCGTCCAATGCTGAAACGAGATTGAGCGAAGAGATGGCGTACAGCACGCCGTCACGCACCACCGGGGTGCCTTTGAGGATGCCGTAGGGCTGGCGCGTCTCGATCTCGTGATCGTGCGTCGTCCAGCGCCAGGCGACCTCGAGCGACGCGACGTTCGACGCGTCGACCTGGGCCGCGGGCGAGTACTTCGTGCTGGCACGATCGGCGGCGTAGTGACGCCACTCGATGTCTTGAGCAAGCGACGATCCACACGGGACGATACCGACGAGCAGCGCCACCGCTGCCACACCGAGAGCTGGAACTCTCATCGAGACTCTCCTAGAGCTGAGCTGTTCGAGTTTTGCTCAGCCTAGCAGCGAGCCGGCCTCCGAAGCGCTCGGAGGATCAACCCTGCGCGAGGCGCTCGAAGGTGTCGGGCGATCCGGCGAACGAAACCGTCTGCACGACGCCCGCCGCATCGCGATGGAAGAAGAGGCGTCTCGCATGGTCCTCGCTCTGGAAGACGTCCTCCTCCGCCGTGGGACGGTAGGTGATGTCGCGCGCTGTGAGGCCGCCTTCGACCCGACGGACCTCGAGGAAGGAGAAAGGCTCCCACGCGCCGCGCTCGAACTCTTCCGGTGTGCACGTCTTGCAGAAGATGCCGTAAGCGAAGCGGCCGACGTAGTCGTCGTAGGGAATCTCAGCGTCGGCCGGGGGCGGCTGGGCTGCCGGGTAAAGGGTCTCCCGGCCGCCCGAGAGCAGCTCCGCCACGCGCACGACGACCTGACGATCGACGGTCACGCCGTCGCCGCCCGCCTCACGGTTGCGATTCACCGTGACGAAGATCGCGGCGTCGAACTCGGGCAGGAACATCAGGTTGGAGCGAAAGCCCAGCATCGTGCCGCCGTGGCCGACGCCCCGCACGAGACCGCCGTCGCGGCCGCCGGCACGCTGGAACTCCTGCAGACCGTGGGTCGCTCCGGAGAAACCGGGATGCGGACGAAACTGAGGCGCGAGCACGGCCTCCTTGGTGACCGCCGAGAAGAGCGGCGAGTCTCCGGAGGTCGTCATCTGCCGCAGGAGGGACGCCATGTCGGCGGCCGTCGCGTCGACCGAAGACGCTGGCTGCGTCACGTAGACCTCGTAAGGAGCGACGCCGTACTCGCCGTCGACCCAGCCGTGACCGACGGCCATGTTGCCGGTGCTCCGGCGCGACAGAGCGACTCCGGCGCCGGTCATTCCGGCCGGCTCGAAGAGCGCCTCCACCATCGCTTCACCGTAGGGCTTGCCCGTGACGACCTCGACCACGAGGCCGGCGAGCGTCGTGCCGTAGGTGTCGTAGCGAAAGTGCTTCCCCGGCGGCGAGGTGCGCCTGAGGTTGCCGTCGAAGAGAAACTCACGCAGCGACGGACGCAGCGCCTGTCGTTCCTCGATGGAGAGCTCGAGCTCCCAGACGTGCCGATCGAGACCGATCTGGTCGAGACCCGACGTATGGGTCACGAGATGACGCAGCAACAGCGGCTCGTCGGAGCCCGAAACGTTCGGGATGTCGTCGATCTCCGGGACGTAGCGACTCACCGGGTCTTCGAGACTCAACTTTCCCTGATCGGCGAGGTGGGTCAGGGCGAAGCAGGTCATCGTCTTGGTGATCGAGCCGATCCGGAAGATCGTCGTTTCCGGGTCGACAGGTGCCGCGCTGCGCACGTCGGCCACGCCGAAGCCGCGCTGGTAGACCGTTTCTCCCGCCTGGACCACGACGACCGCAGCTCCCGGGACGTGCTCCTCCACCATCGCTCGATCGACGAGGCCGGTCAGCTCGGCGTCCCAATCGATGGCGGGTCCGTCGACGGGGGCGCTCGAGACAGCCCGCTCGGAGCAGGCGGCAAAGGTGCCTGCGAGGAGGACCAGGGGGAGAGTGGTCGAAGAGAAGGATCGGCGGGCAGTCGACGTCATCAGAGCTCCTGCGTCTCGAAGGGGGCGGACTGGGCTGCCCCCTACTAACGCCAGAACCCACCGAGAGTTCCGGAATGTGTGGCATCTCTCGGTCGAAGGCGACGGCGAACGACCTTCCGCGTCGACGCCGAGAGCTTCTCTTGCCCCAAGGCAAAACAAATCTCGGGAGCCTCCGTACATAGCAGTCTATGTACCTAAAGGTCTATGTATGAAACGGGCAGACGCACTCCAGGGAGCACTCGACGTGCTCGTACTCAAGGTCCTCGCGAGCAGTCCAGGCCTTCACGGCTACGCCATCATGAATCGGATCAAGGTGCTGTCCGATGACGTGCTGCGCGTGGAAGAGGGATCCCTCTATCCGGCGCTCCACCGCATGGAAGAAGCCGGCCTCCTGCGCGCAAAGTGGGTTCTCAACCAGAACAACCGCCGCACCCGCAGCTACCGGCTCACCGCCAAAGGGCAGCGCACGCTGGCGCAAGAGGTCGAACGCTGGCGCAGAGTGTCCAGTGCCATCGACGGAATCCTGCGGTCCACCTGATGTCTGCATTGAGCCGAGTACTGAACCTGCTGCGACGCGAGCGGATTCGTCGTGAGATCGACGAGGAGCTCGCGTCCCATCTGGCGGAAGCCGTCGAGCGCGGCCGGGATCTGGAGGAAGCCAAGCGAGCGCTCGGCTCGACCTTGCGGCTGCGCGAGCAGAGCCGCGACGAGCGTCTTGCGATCTGGCTCGAGTCCTTCCTCAGCGACATCGTCTTTGGGGTCCGACAAATCTGGAAGAACAAGGCTCCCTCTCTGGCCGCTGTTCTTTCCCTGGCCTTGGCGATCGGAGCCTGCGCGACGACCTTTCGCCTCGTCGACTCTCTCCTGTTGCGTCCTCTGCCGGTCGCTGAGCCGGAGGACCTCTTCTCGGTGGTCTACCGAAGCTCGATGCCCGACTGGTCCGGGGCTTGGCGCGACAACTCCTATCCGACCTTCCTCGAACTGCGCGACGCGGCCGCGCCCGACGCGGAGCTGATCGCTCACTCACGAGTGCAGCGGCGCGAGCTTCGCTTTCCCACGGCGAGCTCTTTCGAGCCGGCCAACCTCCAGTACGTGTCCGGGCGCTTCTTTCCCGTCCTCGGTCTCGAGCCGAGTCTGGGACGGCTGCTGAGCCCCGACGACGACCGAAGCGCCGGCCAGCACCCCGTTGCGGTGCTTTCGGAGGACTACTGGCGAGCACGATTCGGCGCCGATCCCGAGGCGCTGGGCTCCACGTTCGAGCTCGGCAGCACCTCGTTCGAGGTCGTCGGCGTCGTCCGCGGACCGTTCACCGGCGTCGAACCAGGACGCCCCACCGACGTCTTCGTCCCGACGATGATGGCGCGCGACATCCTCGACCCTTCGCGCTCCGGATTCCGGATTCTCGGTCGCTGGCGCGGCGAGGCGCTCGGCGCGCCGACGGAGCAGCAGCTCGGAACGCTCTGGAAAGCGATCGAGGATGCGCGCTGGACGCAGATCGGCATGGTCTCTCGGGACTGGCTCGATCGCTACCTGGCCAGCTCGCGCCTGACCGTCGAGGGTGCGTCCCGGGGCGCCTCGCAACAGCAGGAGACCTACGGACCAGCGCTCCTCGCCCTTCTCTGCCTCGCCGCGTTCGTGCTGATGATTGCCTGCGCGAACGTCGCCAACCTGATGTTCGGCCTGGCCGTGACTCGTAGCCGTGAGCTCTCCTTGCGCTCCGCCCTCGGTGCCGGGCGCAGGCGACTGATTCGCCTCCTGGTCACCGAGACGTCGGCGCTCGGCCTCTGCGCAGCGCTCCTGGGAGCGCTCTTTTCGCTCGCCGCGGCGCCGCGCATCCTCGAGCGACTGACGACGGCCGAAACGCCGCTTCAACTCGGTCTACCGCTCGACGGCAGGTTCGTCGTCTTCTGTCTGTCGCTGGCTCTTCTGGTCTGCGTGCTGTGCGGACTGGCCCCCGCTCTCCGCGCCTCCTCCCTTCAGATCGGCCCGGCCTTGAAGAACGGCAACGAGGCCCTGCGACAGAGGAGGTTGAGCTCCTTCCTTCTCGGGGCGCAGCTCGCCTTCTGCACGGTCGTCATTCTCGCCGGGGGGGCCTTCGCGACGAGTCTCGTACGGCTCTCGGCGCTGCCCACGGGCTTCGACAGCGAAGGCCTCGTCAACCTCGAAGTGAGCGCGGACCCACCCCAGCCCGAGGCGATCTGGACCGAGGCCGAACGACAGCTGGGAGAGACCGTTGGCGTCCTCGCCGCCTCGACCTCGGGCTGGCCGCTTCTCGACGGCTCCAGCAGCAACGGCCGCGTGATCGCCCAGGGAGGAGCCAGCAGCGACGTCTTCGTCGAGTTCTACTGCATCTCGAGCGATTGGCTCCGTACGCTGCAGATCCCGCTGCTCGAGGGTTCACCCCTCCGTCCTTCGGACCGCTATCCCGGCAACATCATCGTCAACGAGTCGTTCGCACAGCTCTTCTACGACGGTGCTTCGGTCGTGGGCCGGACGGTCCAGAGAGTCGGCGAAAACGACCGACGCACCGATCTCCAGGTGGTCGGCAGGATTCCCGACGTCAAGCAGAACGAACTGCGAGATGAGGCGCTTCCCGTCATCTACGTACCCTGCGCCGCGACGTCTGCCGAGGGAGACGATGCGGACCGTCGCTGGGCCAATTTCGTCCTGCGAACGGATCCTGACGTCCCGGACACTCTCGAACGCGCGGTCGCTCTGGCGAACGCCTTCCCCGGACTGCGCGTACGGCGGACACGAACTCAAGAGTCGATCATCGCTCAGGACACCCTGCGCGAGCGCCTGCTCGCAAGCCTCGGTCTCTTCTTCTCCGGCGTTGCGCTTCTCCTCACGAGCCTGGGACTCTTCGCCACGCTGCACTCTCTCTTCCGAAGACGACGCAAAGACGTTGGCATTCGAATCGCGCTCGGAGGCAACCCGGCCCGCATCGCACTGGCAGCCAGCCGTGACGTAGCGCTGACGCTCGCGGCCGCCGTCCTCGCCGGCCTGGTCGTCGGCGGTTTCGGTCTGCGAAGACTGCAACCCCTGCTCTTCGAGGTCGAAGCGAACGACACGTCGGTCCTCGCAGCCCCGGTACTTCTGGTCGTCGCTGCAGCCGTCGTCGCCGCGCTGCCGGCGATGCTGCGCGCGGTACGGACCCATCCGATCGAGGTCCTGCGCGAAGACTGACTCCTCGGACTGTCGGTCGACCGGAGGTCAGCTCGCCGGAGCATCATCGACGCCGCACGAGTCTCGCCTCACTCGGGCCGGTACTGCCGCTCCGTGTGCTTCTCAACGTCGTCCCAATACAGATAGGCCGTCTTGAAGCGACGCTCCGACAGCAGCTTCGCCTGGTCGAAGAAGTGTGGCGACTCCGGACGGTGGCTCTGGCCGTAGTGCAGATAGCTCATGCCCCGCGTCCGCTCGCCGAACTCGTAGACCGCCATGTACGACGCTCCCGTGCCGGCGAACTGCTGCTTGCGCATCGTCCCGTCCGGGAGCTCTCCCGGCGGCGAGTGGTAGACCGTGAAGGCGACGCCGAGCGGTCCGCGCACGCCGGCGAGCGGCAGGCTCGGCTGGTCGTCGGCGAAGGGAGGCGCGGCGGCACGCACGAAGGGCTGACGCTGCAGGCGGTGCACGTCGCCGTAGGGGACCTTCCAGGAGCCGTAGAGCTCTTCGAGGCGCTTTGCAGCGCGTTCGAGAGCGGCAAAGCGCTCCGGGATGTCGTTCACATACTCGGGCTTCAGCGTCTCCACGGGATAGCCGCGGCCGTAGAGCTG
>JBCCLJ010000210.1:0-12189 GCA_039026915.1 Acidobacteriota bacterium | reverse complement strand
GACGACCTCGCGGGACAGCTCGGCGGGGAGCCTCTGGCCGAGACCGAGCTGATGCGCCGGGTGGTGCATCACAACGAGGCCTTCGATCGTTCGTACCGGCGCTGGATCGACGCTCTGTACATCGGCAAGTACGAGATTCTGGGCGACGCGGAACTGACCGCTTCGGCGTTCCTCGTCGACACTTCGCTCTACTACCTAGGCGTCGTGTCGCCCGCGTACCGAGATCTGCAGGCACTGCGAACGCCGGTCTTCGGCGCCGCGCTGCCGCAGGCAACGGTCGCCTACAAGCTCGCTCGACTCTTCAACCGTCGCTTGCAAGCGCTGGCGCGAAAGGCTCAGCGCCGCGGGACCTACGGCGCCCGCAACGCCGGCTGGACGCTGCTGGCGCCGTCCTTCGCACTGGGTCGCGGCTCCGTTTCGCCCCTTCTACGAGGGTTACGCCTCTGGCTGCGCGTCGAGCTGCGCAACCTCCTGCCGGTGCGAGAGGCGTCTCCTGCTGCGTCGCCGGCCGAGGCGCAATCGCCCTGAGACTCCTCGACCTCTTTCGGACCGCTCGCAAGGCGAACGGTCAGGTCGACTGGGAGCGGCAGCAGGGTCGGTCCAAGCTGCTCTGGGGAGTGATGATCGTCGGCGTCGGGGGCCTCTTTCTCCTCGAAGAGGGCATCGACCAAGCTCCGCGCAAGCTCTTTTTCGCCTGCGTCGTCCTGGGCGTCTTCTTGGTCGTCGGCTTTCTCACGTATCAGCTCGGCAGAGTCACGGGCGAGAGTATCGCCGCTGGGATCGGCGCTTTCGTGCTGATCGCCATTGCCGCGGCCTTCGTGCTCTGGGTCCTCGCGAACTGGGGCGTCTGAGGCGCTTCGCCGGGGCGAGCCTCCGGGTTAGCATGCGGCCCGCGGCGGACCGGATGCCGCCAGGGAGGACTCGTCATCGACGCACAGCTGAAGGAGTTCCGAGCGCGCATCGACGTGCTCGATGAACGGCTCATTCGCCTTCTCGCCGAACGGTTCGAGATCACCAAGTCGGTGGGCGAGCACAAGGCCGAAGTCGGCCTGCCAGCGGCCGACAAGGCGCGCGAAGCTGAGCAGATCGCCCGGCTGCAAGGGCTCGCTCGTGAAGTCGGCATGGATCCGATCTTCTTCGAGAAGGTCTTCCGGCTCATCGTCGACGAGGTGATTCGCCATCACGAGCGGCTGGCCGAGCGTGAGGATGCAGAAGGGAGTGCAGGATGAAGATTGCAAGCTATTGGCATGGGCCTGTTGGTGAGGGCGTGCCGCGAGTCGGCCTCGTCGAAGGTGACGCCCTCACTCCCATTCCCAGCGAATTCGGCTCTCTGCGAGAGATCCTCACTGCCGGTGTACTCGATCGACTCCGGCCGGACGGCCCGTCGAAGCCGCTCGCGGACGTGCATCTCTGCGCCCCGATTCCCGACCCGTCGAAGTACCTCTGCATCGGCTTGAACTACCGTGACCACATCGAAGAGCGCGGCAATCAGGTGCCCGACTTTCCGGTCTTCTTCAACAAGCAGGTGAGCTGCATCAACGGGCCCTACGACCCGGTGGTCTCTCCGAGCGCGAGCCGGGAGCTCGACTACGAGGGCGAGCTCGGTGTCGTGATTGGTCGGCGCTGCCGCGGCGTTGCGGCGAACGACGCAGCCAGCGTCATCGCCGGCTACGTCATTTGCAACGACGTCTCGGCCCGCGACTGGCAGGCCAAGGCACGCACCATGACTCTGGGGAAGTCCTTCGACACGCACGGTCCTTTTGGCCCCTGGATGGTGACGGCCGACGAGATCGCCGATCCTCACGACCTCTCGGTGCGTACTCTGGTCAACGGCGAGGTGCGGCAGGACTTCCGCACCGACAAGATGGTCTTCGACTGCTACCAGCAGATCGAGATCCTCTCGACCGTGTGCACCCTCGAGCCCGGCGACGTCATCTCGTCCGGTACGTCCTCGGGCGTGGGCGCCGCGATGGAGCCGCCGGGCCTGCTCTCGATCGGCGACGTCGTGCGCATCGAGATCGACGGCCTCGGTCACATCGAGAACGAGATCGTCGGCGAGAGCTGAGACGCGGCTCAGCGCACGGCTTCGACGATCCAAGTCGCCGTGCCGAGCTCGACCTTGCCGTTCTTCGCCTCGGCCTCGACTGCTCCGGTGACGACGTCGATCGCACGCTGCCGCTGCTCGGGGTCCTCGACCCCGCGGACAGCGGAGGCCAGCGGGCCGATGGTGAGCAGGAACTCGAGCGTGCCCTCGACCGAGCCATCGCCGAAGGAACTCATGCGCTCGACCGACTCGATCCGGATCTCGTTCCAGCCGGCGTCGTCGAGGAGGGTGCGTACACGCTCGCCGTCAGCGAAGGCGAAGGGACCCGGCTCTCCGGGCTCGCGCGGCGGCAGAGGGACGACGTCGGCCAACGAACGGGCCGGAAGCGCGACCCAGGCGTTCTTCGGCAGCGCCTGCCAGCAGACGAAGGTGAGCCTGCCGCCGGGCTCGGTCGCTCGGGCCAGGTTGGCGAAGGCTGCCGTCGGGTCCTCGAAGAACATGACGCCGAAGCGCGAGATGACGTGGTCGAATTTCTCGCCGAAGTCGTGGACCTGGGCATCGGCCTCGACGAAATTGGCCGATACGCCAGCTTCGGCGGCGCGGCGCTTTGCGGCTTCGAGCATGACGCGGGAGACGTCCGCTCCGAGGACGCGTCCGCCGGCGGCCGTGCGGGCAGCAGCGACGGTCGTCTGTCCGGTACCACAGCCGACATCGAGGACGCTCTCCCCCGCCTGGATGTTTGCGCGCTCGAGCACGGCGTTGCCGAACGTCGCGACCGTCTCGTCGAGCCGAGCCTGTTCGGCGACCCACTCCGGGCCCGCCTGCTCGTTCCAGTAATCGATCTGCTCTCGATTGGTCATGTCAGTTCTCCGTGCTTGCGGGCACGAGCCAGATCGGTGACGTCCAGGCGCGCTCCTGGATCGTCTTGGCGATGTCCTCGCGCGGCGAGACGCCGGCACGGAGCGCGTCCCAAGTGGACCAACGGCAGGTCGGATTCTCGAGAACGCGCACGTAGTACAGAGCTCGCCGCGCGGCGTCGTAGCTGGGGTCTTGCCACGTGGCCTTGAGCTCGGGCGCCCCTTCCCCGTCGACGCTGCAGTCGTCCAGCGCCACCGAGGCGCCGTTGTCCTCGCAGCGATGGGTCGCGGGATTCGGAAGGCTGCCGTCGGCGCAGGCGACGTCGAAGACCTGCTCCTTGGCTTCGCCTTCCTCGACCCACCCCTTGACGATCTGCAGTCGCTGAAGCGGGGCGCTGTCCGGGTCGCCAACGGCCCAGGCGACGAACGTCGGCGCCGCGTCGCCCTCGGCGAGGAGATCTGCACCCATCGGCACACCGGTAGCGTAGGCACGCTCGACGAAGTCGGCCTGATTCATCGCCGGAAGATCGTAGCCGCCGAAGAAGCGCAGCTTGATCCGCGGGCCACTCGTGGCGAAGGTCTCCTTGCGACGCATCGCTTCGAAGAGTGACTCACGCGTGTTCTCCTCCGCCCAGACGCCGGCGAGTCCGGCGCTGCCGTAAAACTGGAATCCCGCTCCGACCTTGGAGTAGAGCGAGCCGTCCTCGTTCGGTTCGTCGAGCGGCACCGATCCGCGCTTCTGAGGCGAGCCGTCGCGAGCGCCGACCTTGCCGACGTGGTTCGCTTCTTCTGGGGTTCCGCCGGCGTTGTGGCTGTCCGTCGAACCGATGAAGCCGAAGCGGAAGGGGTTGAAGCCCTGCTGCTCCTCGAGCACCAGTCCCCGCACCAGCGCCTGTCGCACGTACGAGCCGTCGGGCTCGCTCGGCGTGCGCGTGGCGATCTTGTAGGGGTAGATCTCGAAGTCGGCCCATTCGTCGTTCGGGTTGAGCAGCGGGTGCACCTCGGAAGTGCCCTTGACCTGGGTGATCTCGACGAGTGGCTCGTTGCGCATGCGCTGTTCGGCGTACTCGGCGTCGAGCGGCCCGCCTCGGTAGCGATGCAACTCGAACATGCGGCCGCCGCTGCCGTTCGAGTTGTGCGGGATGGCGAGTGCATCGAAACCGGCGGAGCGCTGGTCGTCCATCCAGTTCCACAGGTCCTCGGGGTTCTGCGACTCCGAGGCGGCGAAGGGCAGATCCGGCGCGTCGGCGCCGCGGAAAATGACGTTGCGGTGTAGGTTGTCGAACGCGTTGTCGCCGGCCGACGTGTATTCGTAGCCGATGAAGGTCGTGAAATGGCCCGGGTCGTTGTGCTCGGCTGCGGCCTCGACGACGGTCTGCCAGGCGGAGCGCTGCGTGGCGTCGGTATCCATGTCGGCGAGCTCGTTGCTCGTCAGCGCCCTCAGCATGCGCTGGAAGCCTTGGACCGCGTTCAGGCCGCGGATCTCCTGCGCCAGCGGCTCTTCGTAGACGGGACTCTCCGGATCTTCCATCGCCGCGACGACGCCGAGATAGAGGCCGTGATCGGTGACCGCCTGGAAGTCGAGCGGCCCCGACGCCAGCTGAAAGCTGTAGCCGTCGGCGTGCTGTATCGCCTCGCCCTTGGCGTAGCGGTAAGCGTCACTCGGGCCGTTGCGAACGTCGAAGACGTAGGCGTCGAACGAGAGCCGCGTGTGGACGTGCAGGTCGCCGAAGTACGGATTGCGTAGAGGGTTTGCGGCAGGCCGGTCGGCGGGGCTCGCGGCGTCTTCGGACGACGCCTCTGGCGAGGGCTGGCATCCAGAGAAGAGCAACAGAGCGATCGAGATGGCGAGCCGGACCGGCCTGGGGACCGCGGTCACCGGGGACCGAGAAGAGTTGGGGAGCATGTCGTCCTCGCTGTGGGGATTGGCCTGGTCAGTCTCTCATGCCCGGTGTGTCCGCGGACTCCCGTTCGCGCTGATGCGGAGCGCTGCGTGGCACCGTCCGAGGGCAGGTGCGCTCGTAATAGAAGAAGTTCAGCGGGTTGATCACGCCTTGCCGCTGGGCCTCTGGAACTTCGTACGGGATCTGACGCCGCTGGATTCCGTAGCAGGCTTCGAACTCGGGGAGCTCCGAAAGCTCGAGGTCCGAGAGGAACCAAGGCCTCGTCCGCGGCAGGCCCTCGGCGATGCCAAGGACGATGAAGTCCGGTTGGCGGTCGAGGACGTAACGGCCATCTCCCTTGCCGTGGCCGGGCCACCGCTGTCGCGGCAGTCGCATTGGCACGTCCGGGCGCTTGCCGATCGCCCGGTCGGAGAGGCCGAGCATGTCGAGGAAGACGAGGTCCTCGGCCACGTAGGGTGTCGCGCCGGCGCTGCTGAGAGCGACGAGCGAGCCCGCCGGCCAGTGATCTCGCATGTAGGCGCCCGTGATCTTGCCGATGTAGGCCGGCGGGTCCTCTTTGAGCGTCGGTCCCGCGAGAGCCAGCAGGACGCCGACGAAGGCCGTCAGCGGCACGGCCGCGTGGCGCGCTCGCTCCGACATTTCGTCAAGGCTGATGACGACGAGGAACAGAGCTGGCGCGAAGGCCGGCAGCAGGACGCGTGCTGCGGGCATGTGGTCGCCGCCGGACCAGACGACGTAGGCGACGTGGGCGAGGAGCATTGCACCGCAGAGCCAGAGTTCGGGCCGCTGTCGAGCGCCCTTTCTGAGCTGCCACAAGCCGAGCGCAAGGGCCGCAGCCAGCACGGGAAGCCAGAGGAACGACTCGGGAAGGTACTGCCACAGACTCGTAAAACGAACGGAAGCGGGCATGCCGACCTTCGCGTGGTAGGTGTTCGGCATCGTCTCGCCGTAGTAGCCGATCCTCCAAGCGACGTGGCAGCCGACCACGGCCCAGGGTGCGAGAGCCAGACAGACACCCAGACGGAATCGCTGCGGCAGAGAGGCGGGACGCTCTTCCCGCCGCGCCACGAGAAGAAGGGTCAGGCCCGCCGCAACACCCTGAATGAGGGCGTCGGGTCTCGTCAGATAGGCCGCGCCGAAGGCGAGCCCGGTCCACGTTGCGGTGAGAAGTGGTGCCTCGCGCGCACAGCGCAGGCAGCCGAGCAGCGCGGCGGCCAGGAGTGCGGCGGTCATCACCGGCTCCAGGGCTCCGTACGTCCAGACGACGAGGGCATAGGAGGACAGCGACAGGAGCGTCGCGAGGGCTTGCACCGGCGCTCGTGCCGTGAGCGACACGACGCCCCGTGCAAGGCAGCCGAAGAGAGCCGCGAGAGCGATCGCGTTGACCAGCCGCGCGGCTGCGACCGGCTCGACTCCTATCTTGATGCCGACGGCGACGAGTAGCAGGTGGAGGAAGTTGGTGTAGCCCTCGACGCGTTCGCCGAGGTTCCACGAGAGGTCCCCTTGGTCGACCAGATGGCGCGCGTAGCGCAGTGAGATGTAGGCGTCGTCGTGAACGAAGAAGCGCAGCCGATAGAGGTTCCAGAGGAGCAGACCGAGGCCGGTCGCCACCATCGCGTGGACGAAGTGAGGCGTTCGGATCCGTGCCTGGAGTGTCTGGCGGAGGCGCTTCGAGGACGTCATCGGAAGGGAAGGCTGCCCGGTTGCTTTTCTTGGCAATTGGGGCGTTGGCAGTTGCCGCGTATGCTGCGGGCGGTCGTTCTTCGACGGCCATCGTACGGATCACCGAGAGGCCGAGCAATGACGACGACCAAGTACCGACTCTTCTCGTGGGAGCACTCTTACTTCTCGGGCAAGGTCCGCGCCTATCTGCGCTACAAGCAGGCCTTTGACGGCTTGGGGCCCGGCTTCGAAGATGTGCTCGCCACGCCGGAGATACTGCAAAAGGTACTGGGTCCCGCCACCGGCTCGCCGACGGTGCCGCAGCTGTGCACGCCCGAAGGCGCCTTCGTCCAGGACTCGTCCGAGATCATCGACGTCGTCGAAGAGCGTCATCCAGGACCTTCCGTCCTTCCTTCCGCCGAGAGTGCGCCCAAGCAGCGCCTCGCCTGTTTTCTGCTCGAGCTGCTGGCGGACGAGTGGATGATCGTCTACGCCTTCTGGGAGCGTTGGCAGTACAGCCGCGAGGGCATCTCGCCGAGCCATCTCGACTTCAACGCTCTGCAGTGGGGCGCTTTTCTCGAACCTCGCTTGGGCGGCGCTGAGCGCCGTCTTGCCGGCCAGGCACTGTTCGACAAGGTCTTCTCCCGGGAAGCGCCCTCGGACGCGACCGCAGGCCCCTATGCCGGACTCCGCCACCTCGGCGTCGACGACGCCACCGAGCCCGCCTGGCAGGCGAGCAATCTGCGTCTGCTCGAACGTCTGGAGGCGCACTTCGCTGCGCACGACTACGTCCTGGGCGGGCGCCCCTCACTGGCCGATTTCGCGCTGCTCGGTCCGCTCTACGCGCACCAATACCGCGACGCCGTCGCCGGTTTCATCCTGCGCACCCGCTTCCCGCTGATCGCCGAGTGGGTCGAGCGCTGCAACGCCACGAACGCTCTCAACGCCCGCGCCTATGATCAGGTCGTCTACTCGGTCGACGAGGAGGGCGAGCTCGTCGAGACCTTGGCGCAGAGCGACGGCGGAGAGTGGCTGCCGCGAGATCAGATCCCAGAGACTCTCGCCCCGGTGATCGAGGTCTTTTTCGAAGAGATGTGGCCGGTCCTCGAATCGACCGTTCTCAGGGTTCGTGAATACCTGTCCTCCGGCCAGCGCGCTCCCGGCGGCGAGCTTCCAGCCCGGTCGTTCAGCGCGACGCCCGGCTTCGAGACTCTGCAGACCGGCGAGGGAGCTCTCACGCACGAGTTCACCCTCGGCGACGTGACCTCGCGACGCATGGTGCTGCCGCACCACGTCTGGCGTCTCCAGCGGCTCGCTGCTCAGGTGTCGGCCTGCGTCGACAGCGACGAAGGGCTGGACGAGGTGGCCTCGTGGCTCGAGGCTTTTGCCCGCGGAGACGAGTTGCTCGAGCTCGAGGAACTGCTCGCGGGGGCCAGGTTGCGCAAGATCGGTGGCCGGCTCTTCGTCGATGATGGGGGTGAGGACCTCCTGAACTAGCGCACCGTCTCGCGAGGTCGGCACGCGCTGCGAGATCTGCCCCGAGTGCGGCGCCGTACCTGCAGAAGAACGCCGCGTTCCGCGGGACGAACCGATCACGATTCCGGGTTGAGAAGAGCAATGCCGAGTCAAAACACCGTCTCGTCGCCCCGGCGCGTCGCTTCGTTTCTCTGGACGCTCCCTTTGGCTTTGCTGCTGCTCTCCTTCGGAGGGTGGGAGGCGCCAGCCGATGCGCAGCAACTGTCGAAGCGCCAGATGAAGAAGCGCTACGGCGAGTGCTGGGAGCGCTATGAGACGCTGGAAGACCGCTACAAGAAGTTCCTCGGCGAGGTGGAGCTGCTGGCGGGAGATGCCGAGGTGCAGGTCTTTCTCTGCCTCGAGCAGGACTACCGCAGGGACGCCTTCATCGACGCGTTCTGGAAGGAGCGCGACCCGTATCCGGACACGGCCCGCAACGAATTTCGGGAGCAGTGGGAGGAGCGTCTGCTCGAGGCGCGTCAGATCTTCGACATGGTCGAGGACGCCCGCGCCCAGTACTACCTGCTCAACGGCCCTGCGGACCTGCGCTTTCCGATCTGCCCCTCGCGCAGCGTGACTCAGCTGGAGGCTTGGTTCTACGGCTTTTCGTCGATCGGAGAGGTCTTCGACTCGGTCGCTCGCGGCCGAATCCGTCGCGGCCAGTTCGCCCTGCTCTTTCACCGCCGCATGGGCATGGGCTCCTGGCGCGTCTGGTTCCCGGGAGAGCCCCTGGCCGCCTTCGATCAGACGAGCGTCGACAGCGGGCTCGGTGCGGGCTGCCGGCGCGAGGAGTTCGAGGCGGCGCAGGCGATCATCGCCATGCTCAGTCAGATCGGCGGGTCGCTCTCGTTCAACTACGAACGCATGCTCGCCAAGCGGCTCGAGCCCAAAGAGCCGGCGTCGCGCGAGTGGGTCGACACCTTCGAGTCCTACTCGACGGACCTGCCGGAGAACGCTCCGACCCTCGCCGCCGAGCTGGACGTCAGCTTTCCGGGGCGCAAGCAGAACCGAACGGTGACCCAGTTCCTGATCGCCGTCGGCGTCGACACGGCGCAGCTCGGCGAGCTGCTCGGTCGAAGCTCCTACTCGTTCGAGTTGATCGGTGAGGTTCTGCGCCAGGATCAAGAGGGCGACGAGCGACTCTTCGAGCCCTTCCGCTATCGCTTCGAGATGGGGCCCGACGAGGTGACGGGCGGCAAGCTGCCCCTCGTTGCGCAGCGCTATCTTCGCCCCGGGCGCTACACCCTGATCGCGCGCGTCGACGACCTGCATGGCGAAGCGGTGTGGCGTGAACGTCGCGACATCGAGGTACCGACCGTCGAGCTGGGGCAACCGGTGGAGGTCACCGGCGAGCTCGCCGACATCTTCGACGACGCCAATCGCACTCTCGAAGGCGGCGAGGTCGAGATTCGCATCGTGCCCCCGTTCGGCGATCTCCTCTCGGGCTATCTGCGCGTCGAAACCCAGACGATCGGCACGATCGATACCGTGCGCTTCGAGTTGGATGACAGGCCGCTCCTGACGAAGAGGCGGCCGCCCTTCAGCGTCGATCTCGATCTTGGGGAGCTGCCGACGAGCCAGGTTCTGCGCGCCATTGCCTTCGACGCCAACGGCAAGGAGATCGCCTCCGACTCCTACCTGGTCAACGGCAGTCCGCGGCGCTTCGGCGTGCGCTTCGTCGAACCGGTGTCTGGAAAGACCGATGCCTCGAGCGTGCGCGCGCGCGTCGACGTCCGCGTGCCGGAGGGCAAGGCGCTACAGAGCCTCGAGCTCTACCGCAACGACGACCGCATCGCGACCCTCTTCGAAGGCCCCTTCACGCAGCCGATCGACCTCGTCGGTCCGACGGGCGCACTGACGGTGCTGCGTGCGGTGGGGCAGCTCACGGACGGCGAGATGATCGAGGACGTCGTCCTCCTGAACGGCGCTGGCGCCCTGGAGGAGGTGCAGGTGGACTTCGTCGAGCTGTACACGACGGTGGTCAAGGACCGTCGCCCGATCCTGGGCCTGACCGAGGCGGACTTCGCCGTCTTCGAGGACGGCGCTCCGCAGGAGGTCGTGCGCTTCGAGCTCGCTCCCGACGTGCCGCTCTCCGGTGCGATCCTGCTCGACGTCTCGGCGTCGATGGAGGAACGGCTGGAGCGCGCGTCCGCGGCGGCAGCGCGTTTCTTCGACAAGATCGTCACCGAAAGAGACCAGTTTTCGCTCGTCGCCTTCAACGACCGACCGCACGTCGCAGCCGACTTCACGCCGAACCGTGAAGACTTCGCCGAGGGGCTTCTGGGACTGCGCGCCGAGCGCGGCACGGCCCTCTACGACAGCGTCATCTTCTCGCTGCATTCGCTCAACGGACTGCCGGGACAACGCGTCATCCTGGTGCTGTCCGACGGGCGCGACGAGTCGAGTCGCTTCGACTTCGGCCAGACGCTCGAGTACGCGCAGCGTTCCGAAGCTGCGGTCTACACGATCGGCATTGCTCTCGGCGAAGGCGACAAGGTCTCTCGACGCGCCAACCGCGGCCGCAACAAAGAGCGCAAGGAGAAGCCCAAGGAGGTTTTGCGTCAGCTGGCGCAGGACACGGGCGGCCTGAGTTTCTTCATCGACGACGTCGATGAGCTCGATGCGGTCTACGAGACGATTGCCAACGAGCTTCGGGCCAAGTATCTCCTCGCGTACCAGTCGTCGAACCAGGAAGACGACGGCGAGTTCCGCCGCATCGAGGTGCGCGTCGAGGGCGGCGAAGCGCGCACGCTGCGCGGCTACTACCCCTGAAGCAGCACAGCACCCCCCGCTCGAAGCGGCTCGTGGCAGACTCTCGCTAGCAATCCGAGCCCGACGAGGCGCTCTTTGGAGGGGCGCGAGAGGAAGACGCCATGGCACCACAGCCGCTGAGCGCCATTCTGCGGCAGATCGCAGAACGGCGACCCGACGAACCCGCAATCACCCACGACGTTTCCGGAACCTCGCAGCGTCTGACGTGGAGCGAGCTCGACCGCTCGACGAACCGACTGGCTCGCGCCTATCGGGAGCTCGGCGTGGCTCAGGGCGACTTCGTTACGATTGCACTGCCCAATGGCGTCGAGTTCTACCAAGCTGCGCTGGCCACTTGGAAACTGGGTGCGACGCCGCAGCCGGTCTCGGCGCGCCTGCCGTTTCTCGAGCGAGACGCGATCGTCGAGCTCGCCGACCCGGCGCTCGTCGTCGGCGTCGAGCCGGGGGAGCACGGTGAGCGAGCTCAGATCGCCGAGGGCTTCTCTCCGGACCCGTCGCTCTCGGACAGGGCTCTTCCCGACCTCGTGGCGCCGCATCACAAGGCGATGACGTCCGGCGGCAGCACCGGTCGACCGAAGCTGATCGTTTCCGCAACGCCGGGCGAGCTCGATCTGGACGTCGAGTCGCCGATGGAGTTCGCCGCCGATCGTGCCTACCTGGTGCCGGGCCCCCTCTACCACAACGCGCCCTTCGCCTTTTCGACGGCGGCTCTCTTTCGCGGCAACCACGTCGTCGTCATGACGCGCTTCGACGCCGAGCAGACGCTGGCGCTGATCGAGCGCTACCGCATCGACTACACCGTGCTCGTACCGACGATGATGCACCGGATCTGGCGGCTCGATGCGGACGTGCGAGGGCGCTACGACCTGTCGAGCCTGCGGGTGATGCTGCACATGGCGGCGCCCTGCCCCGACTGGCTGAAGCGTCGCTGGATCGAGTGGCTGGGCCCGGAGCGGATCTTCGAGCTCTACGGCGGTACCGAGGCGCAGGGAGCGACCTGGATCGACGGCAACGAATGGCTCGCGCATCCGGGTTCTGTCGGCAAGCCGTTCGAGACGACGACGATGAAGGTCCTCGACGACGAGGGCAACGAGCTGCCGCCCGGCGAAGTGGGGGAGATTTTCATGATGCCGGAGACAGGACCCGGCTCGACCTACCACTACCTCGGTGCCGAGGCGAAGGAGCGTGACGGCTGGGAGTCGTTGGGCGACATGGGTTGGATGGACGAAGATGGCTACCTGTACCTCAGCGACCGCCAGACCGACATGATCCTCCAGGGCGGCGCCAACATCTACCCAGCCGAGATCGAGGCGGCCATCGAATCGCACCCTGCCGTCCGCTCGAGCGCGGTCATCGGTCTTCCGGACGAGGATCTCGGCAACCGCGTGCACGGCATCGTCGATGCCGTCGAGGAGGTCACTGAAGAGGAGCTCCT
>JBCCLJ010000209.1:0-12390 GCA_039026915.1 Acidobacteriota bacterium | reverse complement strand
TGTTCAGCGTCGTCGTTCGCATGGTCAGAGATCCGACGATCGCCGAGGACCTCTGCCAGGAGGCGTTCGTCAAGGCACACCGAGCGCTGGCGACCTTCGACACGAAGCGCAAGTTCTCCAGCTGGCTGTTCAAGATCGGCCACAACACGACGATCGACTACCTGCGCAAGTTCAAACCGCCGACGCAGCCCCTCGAGACAGACGACGACGATCGTCGCTCCCTGAGCGAGACGCTGATCGACGAGGCGACTCTGTCGCCCGATCTCGGCGTCGTCGGCAGCGAGATCGGTGAGGCGCTCGAGCGCTGCCTCCGTGAGCTGCGCCCCAAGTACAGCGAGGCGCTCGTTCTGCGCTTCGTCGAAGGTCTTTCGTATCAGGAAATTGCAGACGTGACCGGCGACGCTCTGGGCACGGTGAAGACCAACATTCACCGCGCTCGCAAGGAGCTGGCTCGACTCATGGAGGATCAGGGATGGACACCTTGAAACCACAACTCGGGAGGGGGCGTAGGGCCTGGGGTGCGGCTGAACCACATCTCCGGACTTTTCGTACCGCACGAGGCCCGGAATGCCAGCAACTCCGCGCTATTCTCTGCCCCGAGCCCGCGGGCGGTCTGCCATGAACGAACGACAGCATCTACACGACTGGTTGGAGCTCGAGGCTCTCGGAGCCTCTGACGAGCGCGTCGACGAGGCGCTCGAGCGGGTCCTTGCGTCTCTCCCGGTCCTGGAACCGTCGCCGGCCTTCACGCAGCGTGTCGTGCGGGCCACGCGCTGGGCCCCTCTGGGCTCGAGCTGGTTCGGTCGCCCGGCCGTTCGGATCGCCGTTGCTCTGTGCGTCGTCCAGGTCGCTCTGCTCCTGGGCATGATGCCGGCGGTGTTGGCGGTGGTCTCCAGCTCCGTTGGCCTGCCGGGCGCGGCGACGACCGCGGTGAGCACTTCCGTCGCGTCGCTGCGCTGGTTGGCCGAGGCCGCCGAGATCAGCAGCGCCGTGAGCGCCACGGTCGCCGGATTCGCCGCCCATCCGACGCTGCTGAGCGTGCTCTTCCTCTGCCTCCTTCTGTCGGCGGCGGGCCTCGCGGCTCTCGTGCAGGTACGGCGTTACTACCGCGCGGGGGGTGAATCATGATGCGCTCCGCGACCCTCTGGGCTCTCTGGCTTGGCCTCGCCGCCTGCGTTGCTTCGTTCGGCCAGCAAGGCCAGAGCGCCGAGGCTCAGGCCGCGGCTGCCCAGGTCGAGACGGCGGTCGTCGGAGAAGAGACTGCGGAGATCGATCGCGAGCTGGAAGAGCTCGAGTCCGAAGAACGTGAGCTGAGCGACCGGCGTCGCCGCATCGAAGAGCGACGGCTAGAACTCGAGTCGCAGCGTGAGGAGTCCGACGAGGAGGAGGACCCGGACTCCGTGCGCCGTCGTCGTGCCGAGCAGAAATTCTCCGTCGGCAGCACGCTCAAGGTGCGGCGCGGAGAGATCTCGAGGGACGCCCTGGCCATGGGCGGCGGCGTCAAGATCGATGGCGAGGTCTTTGGCAACGCCGTCGCCATGGGCGGCGGCATCAAGGTCGAAGGGCGGGTCACGGGCGACGTCATCGCAGTGGGCGAGAACGTCGAGCTCGGAGAGGATTCCGAGGTGCTCGGAGACGTCGTCAGCGTCGGCGGAGAAGTCGAGCGCGAGGAGGGGGCCGTCGTCCTCGGTGAGATTCGCGAGGTCGACTTCATCGACCAGATTCCCAACTTCGGCGACTTCGCCTGGTGGGATGCCGCCGGGCGCACGTCCCGAGGCTTCGGCAGCTTCGTCCGGAGTGTGCTTGTCGCGCTCTTCGGCAGCGCCTTTGTCCTGATTGCATCGATGCTGATGCGGGTCGTGGCTCCGCGTCAGCTCGATCGGGTGCAGAGCGCTGCGGGTCGGGAGTTCTGGATGGCGGCCTTCGTCGGCCTGATGATCCAGCTTCTCACCCTGCCGATGCTGCTGGCGATCACGCTGCTGCTCATCATCTCGATCATCGGCATTCCCTTCCTGATCCTCATCCCGTTCTTCTTCCTCGCCTTCTGCATTGTCGCTCTGGTCGGCTACGCCGGCGTCGCGCAGGGAGTGGGATCCTGGGTGGCGGGCCGGCTGGGGCTCAACCTTCGTGGGGGTCTCTTCGCTCTGCTGCTGGGAGTCGTTGCGATTCAGTCGATCGGTTTCTTCGCCGACTTCCTGTCCGCAGCCGGGATGCCGTTCCTGATCACGGGTCTGGTGGCGCTCACCGGATTCCTGGTGAAGTTCGTCGCCTGGACGGTGGGACTCGGTGCCGTCGTGATTGGCCGCTTCGGCTCGAGCACGACGTTGCCGCCGCTGCCGCCGAGCTCTTGAACGAAGGCTCCGAGGCGCGCCAGTTCGCGCCATGCCTGCGAGCGAGCGATCAGCTGAGGCGGTAGGTCGCTTCCAGCGGATCGCCGTCGGTCCGCAGGACCTGTCCCGACTCGACCAGCGCTTCGAGATGCGCCCAGAGAGACTGCGCGGCGGCGCCGTGCAGGTGCTCTGGTGTGTCTGCATAGATCGTCCGCACCAGTTCGACGACCTCGGCAGGCCCCTGGGCCAACGCTGCGAGCGCCTGCTCGGTGCGCTCGTTGCGGTGATCGAAGAGCTCGCGAGCCCGGGCGGGACCGTCTTCGATCACGTGTCCGTGGGCGGAGTAGGTCGTCATGAAGTCGAGCGTCAGGAGGCGCTCCATCGAGGCCATGTAGTCGTTCAGGCTGCCGTCCGGCGGGCCGATGATGGTCGTCGACCAACCCATGATGTGGTCGCCGCTGAAGAGGATTCCGCCACTCGCGTCGTGAAGGCAGAGGTGATCGCTGGCGTGCCCCGGCGTGTGCAGGACGTCGAGTCGTCGGTCGTCGGTCGAAAGCACTTCGCCGTCGCCGAGCAGTCGATCGGGCTCGAAGCCGGAGCGCTGATCGAAACCGAGCGTCTCGCTGCCGAAGTGGTCGGCGAATCGACGCGACAGGGGCCAATGATCGGGATGTGCGTGGCTCGAGAAGACTCCTCGGACGCGCCGATCGCCGACCGCCTCGACGACGGCCGCGAAGTGCACGTCGTCCTCGACCCCGGGGTCGAGCAGGAAGACCTCCCGCGAGCCGACGATGTGCGTGTTGGTCCCCGGACCGGTGAACGGACCCGGGTTCTTCTGGGTAACGCGCTGCACGCCGTCCTCGAGGTCGATACAGACCTCGTAGGGAAACGACGCGAGGAGCTTCTCGATCTCGGGAGGCAGGCTCATCAGGTTCTCAGGGGCTTCGAGGGTACGAAGGCCTTGGCGAAGATCTTGGGGTCGGCCTTGGTGACGTCTTCGTCGGCGCGCTCGTAGCCTTCGTCGCCGGGCAGAACGATCCGCGGCTCGTCGTCGAGGAGTACCTTCGGGAGGTTCGTCGGCGGCGTGCCCTGACCGCGCGCCCACTGCAGGGCCTCGGCGGCGGTCTCGAAGTGGCTCAGCTGATCGAGGTTCTTGAGCGTCGGGAAGATGATCATCCACTCGCGCTTCATCGCCTTGTCGATCGCTTCGCGAGGTGTCACCCAGGCCGAGCTGGTGAGCTCCCAATCGTCGTGGGTCGCCGTCTGCTGTTCTGGCGCCTGAGCGACGAAGAACCAGGTGTCGTATCGGCGAGGCTGGCCCATCGGCGTCAGCCAGTGGGACCAGACCTCCATGGCGTCGGTCGCGAGCTCGAGTCCTTCGTTTCGAGCGATTTCGAGAATCGACGTCTCGCCGCCGTTGAGGTCGTCGCGAAGTCTCTTGTAGCGGTCTTCGGTCTCGGCCTCGGCGAAGCTGACGAGGTCGTCACCGCCGTCGTAGGCGAGCAGCACGCCGGCCTCCTCGAAGCACTCGCGCACGGCGGCGATCCAGAAGGCCAGGCCGCCGCTCTCGAGACCCATTGCCGCGGACGCCTCCGCGTCGCGACGCCCACGACAGACCGGTGCCGCCGACGTGTCCTCCGGATCGACCCGCCCGCCGGGAAAGACGTAGGCGCCGCCGACGAAGTCCGACTTGATGTGTCGCTTTTCCATGAAGACCTCGAGGCCGTCGCTGCCGTCCCGAAGCAGGAGTACGGTCGCTGCAAGACGAATGATCTTGCTCTTGTCTTCGGTCATGTCTTGCCTCTCTGCGTCATGCCCAGGCTCAGGGTTCGGAGCCGAGGTCCTCGATGAGTGCGTCCGAAGGATTCGTCTCTTTCTGCAGGCGGGCGGCCTCTGCTTCGGCGGCCCTCAGAACGCGCATCAGATTGCCCGACGCGATCTTGCCCAGCTCTTCCTCGGTGTAGCCGCGCCGAATCAGCTCGGCGAAGAGGTATGGCAGCTTCGAGACGTCCTCGAGCCCGTCCGGCACCGACGTGATGCCGTCGTAGTCGGAGCCGATGCCGACGGCGTCGATGCCTGCCTCGGCGCGGACGTGATCGATGTGGTCTGCAACGTCGGTCAGATGCGCCGGCACGAGTGGATTCATGGAGTCCCAGTCATCCATGGCGTCGTCGACGTCCCGCGCGCCGGAGTTCTGCAGACGTCGCAGCTCGATCTGCCGCTTCTCCGAACGCTCCCGCAGCGGCTCGCTCACGAACGTCGGCACGAAAGTAACCATGACGAGCCCGCCGTTCTTCTTGACGCGAGCCAGCACGTCGTTGGGCACGTTGCGAGGGTGCCTCGTGACCTCGAAGGCCGACGAATGCGAAAAAATCACGGGCGCCGTCGTGACGTCGAGCGCGTCGTGCATCGTCTCGGGCGACACGTGCGACAAGTCGACGAGCATGCCGAGGCGGTTCATCTCGCGCACGACCTCCCGGCCGAACGCATTGAGGCCGTTGAACTGAGGCTCGTCGGTCGACGAGTCGGCCCAGTCGGTGTTGCTCGAATGGGTCAGCGTCATGTAGCGGGCGCCGGCGCGGTAGAGCTGGCGCAGCGCGCCCAGGGAGTTTTCGATCGAATGCCCGCCCTCCATGCCGATGAGCGAGGCGATCGTGCCCTGGGCGAAGGCGGTCTCGATGTCGTCCGCAGTCAACGCCAGGCTGAAACGCTGCGGATAGCGCTCGACGAGGCGGTGGACCAGATCGATCTGCTCGAGCGTCTTGCGCGTCGCTCCAGGGCCTGCCCAGTCGGTGGGTATGTAGACGCTCCAGAAGATTCCGCCCAGGCCACTTTTTTCGAGTCGCACCAAATCGGTGTGCATCTTCGGTAGCAGTCCGCGCGTGTCGCGAAAGTTGATCAGGTCGAGTTGATTGTCGACGCGCGTCCGGTACTGCCAAGGAACGTCGTTGTGACCGTCGACGATTGGAGTCGAACGAAGGATGCGCCGCGCCTCCTCGAGTTGAGGATCGGACTGCGCGATCGCGCAGGACGCGGTGACGAACGCGAGACTGAGGAGCCAGGCCAATGGACCGCGGAAACTGAGGGATTGCATGAAGGCCCGATTCTATGACGGCTGCTTGGGGCCCCGATGTCTCGGGCTCCTTTCGGAGCGTCCAGCGGGCTGGGCCGCTCTTCATGAGTGGGCCGTCCTTGGAGCCTTGCGCGCCGAATTTCTCCGGGTCCGCGAGCCACGTCTGTCGGCTGTCCACCACGTTTCGGTTTTTTCCGAGTTTTGGGCACCGCTTTTGCAAAGAATTGGATCGGCTTTGTTGCTGACGTCCACGCATGATTGCGGCGGGCCAAGTTCGGGCAAAAACCGGAGACAGCGGATATGTCAGAAAGTAGTGGCGCTTTGAGGGTGCATGCCGAGGCAGCGGGAAACGCTTCCGAGCTGGAGGGCTACCTGAACGACACGCTGGCCCCACTCCAGGTCGCCGACTCGGTGATCGCCTTCCTGGAGCACGAACCGGAAGGCGCCTCTCGGGCGATCCTGCGCTGGGCGGATCAACAGCTCAACGCGAACCTCCACTCCATCCCGATCTCCGAGTTCCTCTACCACGCGCTGCGCAAGATCCATCTCTTCCAGGATCTGGGCCTCGCCGATGCCGACCGCGTGCGAGTTCTTCTGAGGACGGCGACGCGGCAAGTCCGCACCTTTTGCCCGTCAGACGAACTCGCGGACTTCGACGCGAATCTGGCGCGGCTCGACGAAGAGTCCAGAATGACCAAGGCCGTCGAGTTCCTTCATCGGGCCGGGACCGAGCCAGACGAGGAGTCTCTCGAGGATCGAGACGATTCCGAGGAAGCCAGCGAGCCGCCGAAGCTGGCCTTGCGCCGCGAAGGAGACGCCGGTCCGGTCGATGCAGCCGCGTCGGACGCCGACGAAGCCGTGGCCCAGGCCGACGCTCACTCCCCCGAGCCCCCTCCGCGCCCTGAAAGGGCCCGGGATCTCAACGCCGTCCGCAACGAGCAGGTCGCTCTCGGTCTGAGGCGCTTCTCGATGCTCGTCGAGACGCTCGAGCAGGCAACCGAGCGACTCGAGGACAGCGACGAGAAACCACTCGTCACCCACCTCTTGAGCTCTGCGGCCGTCGGAGCGAAGAACTACGACGAGTTTCGCGAGTACCTGGACCGGCTCAAGAGCCTGGGTCTCCAGGATCTCTACTTGGAGCAGCTCGTGCGCTCGGTCGCCGAAACCCTGCCCGACTGGTACCTCGAAGGCGACGGTTCCGCTCAGCCCCACACGGCCGCCTCGGTCGCGATCGAGCGAATCGTCGACCTCTCCGAGGACGAAGCCGCAAAGACGAGTCGGCTGCACGAGATCGTCACCACCGCCGTCGAGCACTTCAACCAGCGTCGGCTGGGCTCGGCACTGACGCTCTTCGAGCTGGTCGAAGGTCTACTCAAGTCGGGCGAGTTCAGCCCGGAGGTTCAGAGGCGGATTCTCGAGACGGGGCGACCCAGTCTCCAGATGGCGCCCTTTCGCGAACGCGTCGGCGATCCGGAGCTGCATCCGCAGCTCCGTCGAGTTCTCGGGTTTTACCCCGACTTGCGCGTCGAGGGTCTGGTGAGGCGACTGCTCAACGAGCAAAACCGCCGCACCCGCCACCTCATCATGGATCTTCTTCGGATCCACGGAAGTGAGGCGCGCGACGCGGTGACCGAGCTGCTGATTTCGTCGACCAGTCTCTCCGGTCGTGAATGGCCCTGGTTCTTCGTGCGCAATCTGATCCGTCTGCTGCGTGAGATCCCTGTCGTCGGCGTCGCTGTCTCCGACTTCGAGCTCGACACCGTGGTCGGCTACGCCGATCCGAAGCACGCAACCCAGGTGGTCCGCGAAGCCGTCACCTATCTCGGCAGCGTGCCGCACCCGAGAGCCGCAGCGGCTCTCTCCGGGCTCTTCCACTCGTATCGAGAGGCCTCGGTCGGTCTTCGCGAAGGGGCGGGCTCGGACATGGCGAAGATACAGTCCCTCGCTCTCACTTCGATGCTTCGAGTCGACAACCCGCAGGTTCGTGCCGCAGCTCTCAACGCGATCCTCTTCGACTCTCGCCGTCGTGAGGAGAACGTGCAGCTCGTGACGGTGCTGGGAACCGTCGACCTTTCGGCCGATCGCGGCACGCTCGATCTTCTCTTGCGAAGTATTCGGCTGCGCTTGCCGCGTGAGGGTCTCACGGGCACCGTTCACGCGCTGCGCATGCAGCTGCCGAAGACCGGCTGGATGGGAAGGATGCGTCGCCCCGGTTCGCTTCGTGAGGCGGCGCTTCGATCCTTGATTCAGTCGTTGGCCGGAACGCCGACTGCGGAGGTCACAGGCCTCCTCAGCGAGATCGAAGAACTCGCACCCTCGGAGCAGCTCGCTCTGGCGGCTCGGAAGACTCGAATCCAACTGGAGGAGAAGTCCTTCGAGACCGTGGGTGGATCCGAGGCAACACTCTCCGGCGACCTCGAGGTCTTCGGACTGCCCAACCTGCTGCAGTCTTTGAACTACAGCGAAACCTCGGGGATGCTGTTCATCGAAGCGGAGGAGAGAGACGCCGCGGTCCGCCTGCAGCACGGCCGTTTCGTCGACGCCAAGGTCGGTGACGTGCGCGGTGTCGAAGCGCTCTACCTGCTCCTCGAGCGGCCGCTGCCGTCGCGCTTTCGCTTCGTTGCCAACGACGGGCAGCAGCCGGTGAAGAACCCGCAAGAGCTCAAGGCTGTTCTCTTCGAAGCCATGCGCCGCCGGGACGAGTTCGAGCGGCTCCGGTTGCTCGTGCCCGATGAGGCACTTCTGTCCGTCTCCGGAGATCAGAAGGCACTTTCGCTTCCGGTGGAGCAGCAGGACGCCGATTTCGCCAAGCGTCTCTGGGACCTTCTGCGGGAGTCTCCGAAGACGTCTTTGGAGCTCGAGTCCTACGATCTTGGCGACCCGTACAGCGTGCGCAGGCTGCTCGCCTTCTGGATCGAATCGGAGCGGCTGGACCGCATCGATCCAGCCTCTGAAGCGCGGCGCGTCGGGGAGTAGCCGCCGTGTCGAACGACACTCCTTCCGGCCCTCTCTCCGAGAGTCTTGCGGCAGAGGCTCTGGACGTTTCGCAGCCTCTCGGAGGCGCGGCGATGCTCGATCCGGAGGGGGCCGATGCCGTGGCCTCGAACTCCATCGGACTCGAATCGAGCGGCGGCCCGGGCGACTTCGAGACTCTGCCGCAGCCCGCGGCGATGCGCCCCCGGCGCTCGAGTCCGCGCGAACGGTGGGACGAGTGGATGGCCTCTGGCGGCGCCGGCGACCCGACCGCCGCCACTTCGGCTCGCCAGGTCCGCAACGTCCACCTGGTTCTCTTCGCTCTGATCTTCGCCTCGTCGCTTCTTGCCGTCGGCGGCTGGATGCTGGGGCTGCGCGTGGCGGCGGTTGGTGCGCTCTTCGCTGCTGCGTTCGCGATTCTCACCCTGGCTGCGCTACGCAGATTCCGTCATCCAAGCCTCTTTGCGCACAGCACCGTAGCGATTCTGTTCGCCTCTGCGCTGGCTCTGAATGTCTACGGAGGCGGCTTCTCCGACGTGAGTTCGAGCTGGTTCGTCACGGTGCCGCTGCTCGCCGGCCTCTTGATCGGGCTTCGAGCGACCTGGCTGTGGACGATCGTGGTTGCCTTGACCAGCCTCGGACTCTGGATGCTGCCGAGCGCCGGAATCGAGTTGGCGAACCAGGTTCCGCCGGATCTCCTGCCAGCGTTCGCGATCGTGCAGCGCCTGGCTGCGCTCGCAGCCGTCGGACTCCTGCTGAGTCTCTATCTCGCGGGTCAGAAGAAGGTCGCCGAAGAGATTCACGGCTTGGCCTTCAACGATCCGCTGACCGGCCTCCAGAACCGAAAGTCCTTCACCGACTCTCTGGGCGAGGCGCTCGACAACGCCAAGCGCAACGAGGACTGTCTGGCGTTGCTGTTCATCGACCTCGATCGGTTCAAGGAGTACAACGACACTTTGGGCCACTTGGCCGGCGACCAGATTCTGCGTTGGGTCGCCGACGTACTCGAGAGCCAGATCCGCTCTACGGACCTCGTGACCGGTCCCGGGCGAGAGGCGCCTCACGAGGACTTCACGATCTCACGACTCGGTGGCGACGAGTTCACGGTCGTTCTCGGAAACATCGGCTCCAAGCAGCGCGCCGCGCAGGCCGCCCAGCGACTTCTCGACGCGCTCTGCGCCCCCGTGACCATCGGCGGCGTCGAGATTTTCGTCAGTGCCTCGATCGGCGTCGCGGTCTTTCCCGAGGACGGGCGTGACATCGAGACACTCCTGCGTCGCGCCGACGCCGGAATGTACAGCGCGAAGCAGAGGGGCGGCAACAGCTTCGAGTTCTTTGCGCCGTGGATGAACGAGGCCAGCCTGAGGCGCATCTTCGTCGAGAATCGCCTGCGACGAGCGATCGATCGCGACGAGATCTACGTCGTCTACCAGCCGGTGTTCGAGTCGCGAAGCGGTCGTATCGTGGCTGCTGAGGTACTCGCCCGTTGGGAGAGTCCGTCGATGGGGCAGGTGTCTCCAGCGGAGTTCATCCCCATCGCGGAGGATGCAGCACCGCTCATCGTGAGTCTCGGCAACTGGGTGCTCGACGCGGCGCTCGGTCAGCTGGGCGAGTGGCACCGAGCAGGTCTGCCGCGCATTCGCATGTCGGTGAACTTCGCCGCTGCACAGCTGCGTCAGGTGGGTGGCTACGAGAACGTCTGCAAGGCGCTCGAGCGTGCCGGCCTCGAGGGTCGCTTCCTCGAGATCGAAGTGACCGAGAGGATCGCTTTGTCTGGAGAGGAGCCGGCGATGGAGGATCTGCGCCGGCTGCGGCGACGGGGTATTGGGGTCGCGCTCGACGACTTCGGGACCGGGAGTGCGTCGCTCAGCTATCTCCGACAGCTGCCGCTGACCCGCATGAAGATCGATCGCTCCTTCGTATCGTCGGTCACCTCCGATCCGCGCGAGGCCCATCTGACGAGCGCGATCGTCGCCATGGCCAAGAGTCTCGGTCTGGCGGTCGTGGCCGAAGGAGTCGAGACGGAGCCTCAGGCCGAGTATCTGCGCACGATCGGCTGCGACGAGCTCCAGGGTTATCTCCTCGGTCGCCCCGTCTCGGCCGAAGAGTTCGAGGAGCTACTGCGTCACGACCAGGCTCTGCATGGAGAGTGCGAGGTCTCTCACGTCAGCGCGGTCTGACGGCCGGCGTTGACCTTCGGTGGGCGCTGCGCCGCCTCGGTCGAGGTGAGACGAACAGGTCGATCGCATTGCGATTCGCCGGCCCGTCCGACCCAACCCGCCGCACTCGGCGCGGGTCGACGGAGACACGGAGTTCAGTGGCGAAGCCCGGTCAGGGCGCCGAAAGCTCGTCGTCGTTGAGCGCCGAGGTGCGGGTGGGGTCGAGTGCGCGCGGCCGTTCGGCGACGCGAGCGCTGCCCCCTTCGCGAAGCTCCTCGTCGGTGAGGCCGCGGTCGAGCTCGAGGCCGGTGAGCCGCCAGCGATGGGCGAAGAGGTCGAGAGGGCGGCGAATGCGCTCGACGAAGAGGGTCGGCCAGACGCGGCCCTCGAGAGTGCGGTGTTCTTCGAACCGCACGTCGACTTCGGCGCCGCGCGTGCGCTCGTAGCCCTCGAGGGTGAATTGCACGCGCTCGAGGAGTGACGTCTCGCGGTCGATCCAGAGCTTGACGCGGTCTTCTTCGGAGAGGCCGAAGCCCGGGCGGAGTCTTGCCAGTGCGACGTCCAGGGTGCGCCCTTTGTGGCGCTCCGGCGGACCCAGCTCCAGCTCGACCCCTTGCCGCAGGAAGAAGGAAGGTCCGGTCGTCAGCATGATGTACACGTCCGCGACCAGTGCCGAGGTCACCTGATGTTCGTCGTTGGTGATGCGCGCGCCATGGTAGTCCACGTCGATCGAATCGCGGTCTCGGACGACGGTCTTCTTGCCCTGGGGCCCTTCGTGGACCTGACGTACGACCTCGTTCTCGAGCAGGTAGGTCTCGACGGACTGGCGCCGAAAGCCCTTGTCGGCCAGAACCGGCTGGATGCGGGGTGTGAGTCGACCCCAACGCCCTTCATAAGAGACGGTGAGGTCGTCGATCTCCTCGAAGAGGTTGCCGCCATGGGCAGCGACCGACCGCTCGACCAGGGCTCGCGCGGCGGACTCGCCGGAGCCCTCGGGCCAAACGCCTACTCCGGCGCTTGCGCAGCCGCCAAGCAGCAAGGCGAGGAGGAGAGCGAAGTACCGCTGCGTCAGGTGCGAGGTGATGAGTGGTCTCGAGAGTCGGTGAGGCTGCGAGGACGGTGCATTGTTGCTCATGCGATGAACTTCGGTCGCAAGCGGACGGTCGGATGCCGGTTGGAGAGCTTAGAGGTCCTCGAGGCCCGCTCTGCGTCAAGTCGATCGGACCCGTGCATGACTCAGGGTCCCTGCCGATACTCTCTGACCGTCAGCGCCCGCCACTCTAAGCCCGCTGATTTCCTTGAAGCGTGTTTTTGGAAGCTCGTTGTGGCAAGAACAACCCGTTTCGGATCCCTTGCGCGCGGACTGCTAGAGCCTCGCTCCGTGAACGCACCTTGGTTGAAGGGAATGGAACCCTGTTTGAGAGTCGCGTCCTCCGACCTAGCTCAAACGACGCATTGCGTAGAGAGCCAACAGCGTACCCAGGGTTGCGAGACCTATGCGGGACGTAGTGGGAACAACAGACGCCGCGACAATTTCGGCCGGGATCGCATCGCAGGTGAGGTTCTCTTCGTTAGGCATGCCCAGGTCCAGCGTGACCTCGATCACGATGTTGTAGGTGCCTTCCGAAAGGGTACCGATACTGATCGCCTCAGAGAAGTTCCCGATCGCAGCGGGTCCCGAGGTGGGCCCGACAAGCCGCACGATGACATCGTTACCCACGACGGAAAACGAGGGTAGCGAAGGGGTTGAGGGCACAGGCCATTCGCCGAAGATACGAACAGAGAGCGCAGCACCAGCAATCGATGGCTGAGGCATGAACTCAGCGTCCCAAGCTTGGCAAATGGCAGGCTGCTG
>JBCCLJ010000208.1:0-12482 GCA_039026915.1 Acidobacteriota bacterium | reverse complement strand
GGTACCGTCCCGGCAACGCTCCCCGGAATCGAGCTCGGCGGCAAGATCGGAACGTCGACGGAGGGCCTCGCCTACGATCAGGTGCCAGAGCACCTCGTCGTCATCGGCGCCGGCTACATCGGCCTGGAGATGGGCTCCGTGTGGGCACGCCTCGGCGCCAAGGTCACCGTACTCGAGTATCTCGACCGCATCCTGCCGGGCGCCGACGCCGAGATCGCCGCCGCAGCGCAGAAGATCTTCGCCAAACAGGGACTCGACTTCCAGCTGGGCGCTCGCGTCACCGGCGCCCGCGAAGAGGGCGACGGCTGCGTCGTCGAGGCCGAAGGGCACGATCCGATCCACTGCGACGCGGTGCTTGTCGCCGTCGGACGCCGGCCGGCCACGGAAGGCATCGGCCTCGAAGAGCTCGGCGTCGAGACCGACCCGCGCGGCTACATCGTCGTCGACGGCAAGTACCAGACGAACGTTCCCGGCGTCTTCGCGATCGGAGACCTGATCGGCGGACTGCTGCTCGCCCACAAGGCCGAGGAAGAGGGCATCGCCTGCGTCGAATCGATGGCGACCGGCTACGGCCACGTCAACTACGACGCCATCCCGGGCGTCTGCTACACGGCGCCCGAGCTGGCGACCGTCGGCAAGACGGAAGAGCAGCTCAAGGAGGCTGGCGTCGACTACAGGAAAGGTACCTTCCCCTTCCGCGGCAACGGACGCGCACGCGCCGTCGGCCACGACGACGGCATGGTGAAGATGCTCGTCGACGCCAAGACGGACCGCATCCTCGGAGTGCACATCCTCGGCCACCACGCCGGCGACCTCATCGCCGAGGCCGTCGCAGCGATCGAGTTTGGCGCCAGCGCCGAAGACCTCGCCCGCACGTCCCACGCCCATCCGACTCTCGCGGAGGCCGTCAAAGAAGCGGCGTTGGCCACCGACGGACGGCCGATTCACATTTAGGCTCTGAGCAACACCCGTTGGCCAGTCTCGGCCGCCAAAACCGTCGCCAGCACAGACGGTCCGCGCCAAACGATCCAAACGTCGCGAGGTCCCGCCAGGGCTTCCTCGCGAGGAGCGCGAGCGCGCCTCGGCGTCGCCGAGGCAGCGCGCCGACGCGAGGGCTTGCGGATGCCGCGCATCCGCTGGGCAGTCGTCTGACGAGGGTCCGTGCCGCAACCGTAACCGACGGCGCCCGGCAAGACGACGCTCCGCTCTACCGCCTCACGACGTCGACGTCACCGACCGCCAGCCACCCCTGCTCCCCCGTCGGCAGCGCGACGCGCACGTGCGTCTCGCGGCGCTCGCGCACGACGACCTCGGAGCCTTCGCGAAGCTTGAAGCGCGCGACGGCATCCTCGGTGAACCCGGAGAGCGCTTCCGCTTCGTCGGCAACGACCACAGCGACCTCGGCCGGTGCGACGAGCCGCCAGACGGTCGAGACGCCCACGGCGACCAGAGCGATCAGCAGCAGGCCGCTCAGCCAGCGCATCGCCTCCGAGCGCGGCAGCTGAGCGCGCAGAGCCAAGGCCAGCCAGAAGAGTGCGTTGAGGCCGAGGACCGCGAAAACGAGCTCGCGCAGGCTCAGCGAAAAGTGCCAGAAGGCCAGGGTCCGCCAGACCTCCGACGGCGCGGGCGGCTCGAGTGCGTCCTTGGCCTGCGTGCGGGCGAACTGGAGATTGGCGAGCACGTCCTGGTCGCGAGGACGCAGTGCCGAGGCCCTCAGATACGCCGCGATCGACTCTCCCAGCAGGCCACTGCGCAGGCTGGCGTTGCCGAGGTTGTACTGGAGTTGCCCGTTAGCGACTCCGGAGTCCGCCACCTCTCGGTAAAGATCACGGGCACCGCGAAAGTCGCCGCTCTGGTAGGCGGCGTTGGCCTCGACCAGCTTGGCGACACGCTGGTCGCGCTGCAGCGGGCCGGCCTCGTTCGCAGCGGCTTGCTCGAGCCGCGGCGCATCGTTCGCAGGCTCGAGTACTGCCGCCGAAGCGCTCTCCTGCGCAAGAACCGAGGACGCCCACGGATTGGCCAGCAGGGTTACCGTAAGGACGGCCGGAGCGACCGAGAGACGGCGCATCGACGTCACGACTTCACCTTCTTGAGCTCTTCGTCGAGATCCCGCAGGACGTTACCCAGCGACTGAGTGATCTTGTCGCGATCGAAGCCGAGCTGGTCCGGCCCCGCCCCCGAGGCGTACTGAGCCGCCTCGAAGCGCTCCAGCATGTCGGTCACGCGTCGCGCCGTGGCAACGTCGGTACCGGACTCCGCGAGCAGCTCAGACACTTCGGACAGAGTCAGTGCGGCACCCTCTGCACCGAGCTTGTCGCCGATGTACTCCCGGAGGCAGCGCGACGAGCGCTGAGCGAGAACCGCAGCGTCATACTTGCATTCGCTGTCTTCGGAGATCGCCGAGATCTCACCCTTCGCCTTGCGTAGCGCCTGCTGAGAGCGCCGGAAGCTGCCGTCGGTGGCGAGACGCTGACGGCGCCGGGTCGCGCCGAGGATCAGGGAGAAGAGCAGTGGCGGTGCGACCGCCGCGGCGCCGAGGACCACCGCGGTCAAGCCGCCGAGACTGCGGTTCTGTGCGGCGGTGAGATCGGTACGGATGGGGAGGATGTCGTCGTTGAGAATTTGCACGGCGGCCTTGCCAACCGGCGTCAGAGCGCCCTCGGTGAGACGCAGCTCCTCCTCGCCTGCGGCCGGCGCGACGCTCACCGGAATCTCGTTCGTCGAGCGCGTCACGTAGCGCCCTGCATCGGGGTCGAAGAAGACCAGGCGCACGCCCGGCAGCACCTTCTCGCCGGCGGTGAGCGGCACCAGAGCCTTGCGGTAGGTCTTGCGGCCCGACAGGGCAGAGCCGCTGCGGTCGAGCGAAGACGACGGCTTGTCGTCGTAGATCTTGAAGCCCTGTAGCTCCGGTAGCGGCGGCTCGCTGAGCATCTGCGCGTTGCCGGTTCCGGCGACCGTCAGGCTCAGCGTCGCCGACTCGCCCACCGTCAGATCGCGCTTGCTGAGCTCCGAGCTGATGCGGAAGTCGCCGACGAGGCCACCGAATCCCGCGGGAGCTGCCGGCAGTGCGCGCACCTGGAGCTCGATCGGCGCCGTGCGCAGCGTCTTCGGCACCATTTCGCGACGGTCGAAGAAGTCGTCGAAGACGCTCCGGCGCCGGCGGCGCGGCGTGGCTGCCGCGACCTGGCAACTCATCTCGGAAGCAGGAATCGTGACGCTGCCGGCGCGCTGCGGGAAGAGCGCCTTGCGGATCTCGCTGACCACGTAGCGCACGCCGTTCTCCGTCGCCTCGTATTCCCGCACCTCACCGAGGTCCTCGGCGACCATGTCGCCGAACTCGAGTGTCACCAGGCGCGCATTCGCCACCTCGACGCGTCGATAGAAGCGCCAGGTGTAAAGGACCTGCTCGCCCTCGTACGGAGAGGTGTTGGAGACCGTGGCTCTCAGGAAGTAGTCGCGCGAAACGGGCTGCTCGTCCGCGCCGAGCACCTTGACGCGGATCGGGCGCGTCGTCTGCGGCTCGCGACCGACCGAGACCTCGATCGGCCCGATGGTGAAGTCTCCTTCTTTGCTGGGGATGAGAATGAAGTTGAAGGTGATGCTGCGACTCGCCTGACCGTTGACGATCTGCATGTTCTGGGCGTTGCCGGCGGAGACCACGCGAAAGTCGGGCAGGTCCGGCAGGACGGGCGCGCCGTCGGGCGTTCCACGGACCGTGACCTCCAGGCGAATCTGATCCTCGAGAGTCACCTGGTTGCGATCGACCAGCGCCGAGACCACAGGCTGAGCGAAGCCGGCGCTAACGCAACAAAGCCCGCCGAGCGCTCCCCAGAGAGCGAGCAGCGCGAAGCGTCGCGTCCGTCCACCGCTCGGAGCCCTCTTCACCAGTCCTTCTCCGCACGCACGATCTTCGCCTTCTTGCCGCGTCGCGCCTTGTCCGGCTGCCGTTCCTCGAGAGCCTGCAGGTAGCGAGCCGCCTGCTCCGGGGTCATCTGCCCTTCGCTCTGTTGCGGCTGGCTCTGACCCTGGCCCTGCCCTTCCCCGTCCGGGGTGTTCGGATCGCTCTCCCCGGGATCGACCTGACCGTTCTGGTTCGCGTCTTCTTCGCCGTCCGGCTTGCCGTCGCCATCGGTGTCGGGGTTCTGGGGGTCCGTCGGATTCTGGCCGAGGCGCTCGACGTCGTCGGGGATGCCGTCGCCGTCCTGATCCTGGTCGCCACCGTCGCCCTGCTGCTGCTCCTGCGACTCCTGATCCTGGTTGCCGCCTTCGTTCTCATCCTGCTCGCCGCCACCCTGATTCTGATTCTGCTGATCCTGCTGCTGGTCCTGGTTCTGCTCGAGCTGCTGCTGCTGTTCCTGGCGACGCTTGATCTCTTCGCGCACGAACTCGAGGTTGAACTTGGCGTCCTCATCGTCGGGGTTCAGATCGAGCGACTCCATGTAGAAGTCGATCGCCTCCGTCAGCTTGCCCTCGCGGTAGGCCGTGTTACCGAGGTTGTAGAGCGCCTCGGCGCGCAGCTGCTCATCGCCCTCTCGAGCCGCCCGCGCGTAGTTCGTCTTCGCCGACTCGTAGTCCTTGCGCTGGTAGTGAACGCTGCCGATGTTGAGATCGAGCTCGGGATCTTCGGGTCGCTCGACCTGACGATCGACGAACTCCTCCAGGGCCTGCTCATACAGACCGGCCTCGTACGCCTCGTAGGCGTCCGAAGCCTCCTGAGGCGGCTGCGACGGCGGTTCCTCGGTCTGCGCGCCGGCCGCGGCGAGCCCTACCGAAGAGGCGACAAGCAGTAGGAAAGCGCTGCGGCGAGCGGCGGAGGGGATGTTCTTTGCGGTCATGTCGGTGTCCAGCTCGATCTCAGGCATTGGCCTTCGGCCGCGGAGCGCGCTCCGCAATCAGAGGTTCGATCATCAAAGCCGCCAGCGCAAGAGCCAGCAGCCACTGAAAGCGGTCCTTGAAGCGCTGACGCCGCGAGGCTCCGAGCTCCTGGTCTTCGAGCACGGCCTTGATGCCGAGCTGGTAGATCTGCTCGAGATCGACGTCGCCGGTGACCGAGCGCACGTAGCGCCCGCCGGTCGCCAGGGCAATGCGCTGCAGCGTCGGCTCGTCGAGCTTGCTGAGAATGATCTCGCCGCCACGGTCGCGACGGAAGCCGCCCCCCGGTTTGGGAATCGGCGAGCCCTCGTCGCGACCGATGCCGATCGGGAAGACGCGGATCTTCTCGCGTGCGGCGAGCTCAGCGACCTCGAGAGCGCTGCCACCGTGGTCCTCGCCGTCGGTGATGAGGATGATCGCGCGGGAGCTCTGCGAGTTGCCCTCGAAGGCGTCGATCGCCGTCTGCAGCGCGGCGCCGACGGCCGTGCCTTTCACCGGAATCAGCTCGGTATCGATCGCGTCGAGAAAGATCTCGGCCGCCGCATAGTCCAGGGTCAGCGGGCACTCGAGGAAGGCGGTTCCCGCAAAAGCAACGAGGCCGATGCGGTCCCCTTGCAGGAGGTTCAGAAGGTCCGCGATCTCGCGCTTGGCGCGCTCCAGGCGCGTCAGCTGGCCGCCCGTCTCGGCGTCCTCGACGAGCATCGAGTCCGAAACGTCGAGCGCCACGACAATGTCGACGCCGCGCCGATTCACCTCTTCCCAGGTGAAGCCGTACTGGATCTCGGCGAGCGCCACGACGGCGGCGGCCAGGCCGAGAAGCACGAGCGCCGCCTTGAAGATCAGGCGCCCCCGACTGACGCTCGGCAGGAGGGCTCGCAGCATCTCACTGCTGGCGAAGCGCCGCAGCAGCGTTTCGCGCCGCCGAAACGAATAGACGTAGAACAGACCCAGCAGGGGTAGCAACCAGAGGAACCAGAGCCACTGCGGCTCACCCAACCTCGCATCGCAGCCCGCGAGCGCCAGCGCCAACGGCAGCCAGAGGAGACATCGCTTCATGGCAGCTTCCTCAGACGCGTTCCGAGCAGCGCAACTTCGAAGAGCAACAGAGCGATCGCCGGGAAGACGAACCACTGGAAACGCTCGTTGTACTCCATGTAGGACTCCATGGAGATCTCCGTGGTCTCGAGCTCGTCGATCTCCGCGTAGATCGACGCGAGAGCCGCATCGTCCTCGGCGCGAAAATAGGCACCGCCCGAAGCCTCGGCGATTTCAGTCAGCGACTCCTCGTCGATCTCGACGCTCTCGTAGAGAACCTGCGGTCCCATGCGCGTCTCGACGAGGAACGGCGCCTTGCCGCGCGTGCCAGCGCCGATCGCGTAGATCTTGATGCCGAAGGTCTGCGCGATCTCCGCCGCCGTCGCCGGGCTCAAGCTGCCGGCGTTGTTGCGACCGTCGGTCAGCAGAATGATCACCTTGGACTCGGCCTGCGAGTCGCGCAGGCGTTTGACCGCGGTGCCGATCGCAGATCCGATCGCTGTCTGGTCGCCGGCGACGCCAATCTCCACGCGCTCGAGGAACGTCGACAAGATGCCGTGATCGAGCGTCAGCGGGCACTGAGTGAAGGCGTGGTCGCCGAAGACGACGAGACCGATCTGGTCGTTCTGTCGTGCCTGCACGAAATCTTCCACGACCGTCTTGGCAACCTCGAGGCGGTTTCTGCGCTTGGCGATCGACCGCTCTTGAGCGTCGAGGTCGAGAGCCTGCATGGAGCCCGAGGTATCCATGACGAGTACGATGTCGATGCCCTCGGTGTTCACCTCGGTGAAGGTCTTGCCGGTCTGGGGCCTGACCATCGCCAGCATCAGCAGAGCGACGGTGAGAAAGCGCAGGCTCTGGACACCACGCCGCAGCCACAGCTTGCGCGGTCGCGGCAGCCTGCGGACCTGACCGAGGCTCGAATAGCGGATCGCGGCGTGGCTGCCCCGGCCCACGCGCCGACGCAGCCAGGGCAAGCCGAACCAGAGTCCGAGCCAGAGCGCGTAGAGCGGAATCAGGATCCACAGCAGCCAGAGGTCGCCGAAAAAGAGACCGAATCCGCTCATGCAACCTCCAAGCTCTCGCGCTCGGACGGGTCGTCCTCTGCCGGCACCGTCTCTTCCACGAAGCGGAGCGCCGACTCGTAGGTCGACTCGATCTGCTCGGCCCCTGGAACGCGTGCGGCGTACTTGACGCCGTCGGTCTCGACCAGGAACCTACGCAGAAGGTCCTCCTGGTGCACCTCGACGAGGCCCTGAAGGCGCGGCACGATCTCCTCCGTCGTCAAATCGGTCGCGTTCAGACCAAAGCGGGCTTCGACGTAGGTGCGCAGAACCTCGGAGATTTCGAAGTAGTAACGCCGCAGCGCTCGCAGGTCGTCGAAATCGGTCTGACGCAGTTGTGCCAGCGCCTCGAAGGCGACCTCGTGAGCCGGTTGCGAAGGCTGAGGCTTCGGCCCCTCACGGCGCCGACGGCGCCACCACCAGCCGGCGACGGCGAGCAGCAGGGCGAGCGCAGCGAGCCCGATCCAGAGCCAGGGCGGCTCCTCCGCGACCCGGCGCAGCTCTTTGACATCGCGAATGTCGGTGGCGCCGCCATCTTCGGGAAGCACCGACTCGACCTCGACGAAGATCTCCGAGGTCTCGACGCTGCCGGTCTGGCCTTCCGCCGTCGTGTAGTCGAGTCGCAGCGCGGGCAGGATGTAGGAGCCGATCAGGTCGGCGCGCAGTCGGTACCAGAAGCGGCGTACGGTCCGGCCGTCCACTTCGCGCGCCGCGTCCTCGCCCAGGTCGACAATGCGAAAGCCGGCGATCTCGCTCCCCGTCTCCGGGATCGCCACCTCGACGCCGGCCGCGAGGTCGATCTCGATCGAGTACTCGATCACGTCGCCGGTCGTCGCGACGGCGCGATCGACCTGCACGGTGGCGCGCACCGGATCGGAGATCTCCGAAGAGACCTCGGCTGGCCCAGGGCTCTCGGTCGAGCACGCGGCGAGCAGGAGCAGAGAGGCGAGCACGCTGCGCAAGAGGCGGTCAGCCATTACCGGCCCCCTCGAGACGTTCAGGAAAGAGCTCGACGTCGGCGGCCGCCAACTCGGAATCGACGGCGTCCTGATAAGCCGACTGCGCCTTCAGCTGCAGATAGTCACGCTGCACGACGCTGCGCAGGTCGTCGAGAGAAACGGGAGTCTCTCCCTGCTGGTAGCGGGAACGATTCGCCTCGAAGAAGTTGCGCACGTCCGTCTCGTCGACGTCGATCTCGCTCAGCACCTCTTCCTCCAGATACTTGGAGATCGCCAGCTGCTGCAGCGTCTGTTCGAAGCGCCGCTGGAGCTCCGGATCGCGGTCGTACTCGAGCTTCTGCGCCTTGCGCCAGAGGAGCGCGTCAGCGACGTACTTGCGCAGATAGTCGCGCCTCGCGTCGGCGCCGCGAAGCCCGTTGGCCACGGCCGGGGGAAGGTCGTCGATCGAGCGCTCGAGCTCCGAGAGCCGAATCTCGCGTTGCTCGATACGCGCAACGACCGGGTCCCCGCTGCCGGCGGACGCCGGGTCCGCTTCGTCCAGCCGAACCCGCGATTCGAGAGCCGACTGGGCCGCCTGAAATCTGCCAAGCCGTTCGAGGCTGTGCACGACCTTGCGTGAGAGGTCCTCCTTCAGCTCACCGTCGTCGAACGACTCCGCTTCGTAAAACCAGCGCAGAGCCTTTTCCGGGTCGCCGAGCTCGAGGTAGGTGTCCCCCAAGCTGTAGGCCGCGGCGGCGCGCTCGCTGCCGCCGGAGAGCGTGACGACGTACCCCTCGAGAGTCCGCGCGGCCTCTTTGAGTGCGCCAGCGGCACGCAGCTGTGCGGCGACGTCGCGCAGCCCTTCGGACGATCGCGTTGCGGAGCCGGACCGGAGCCCAACGACGAGCAGCACCAGAATCTGGAGCGCGACGAGCGCCCAGACCCAGGGCGGCGTAGCGGTCTTTGCCACGGCTTCCCTTCCCGGCGGCTCGCGCAGCTCGACCACCTAGCGCCCCTCGCGCGAGCGAAAGAAGCGCACCAGTGCGTCGACGTAGGGCTCGTCGGCCCAGATCTTGACCTCGCCGATGCCGGAAGACTGGAAGAGCTCGCGCCGATGGGCGCGAGTCTCACGATCGAGCAGGCCGAAGCCCTGCTGGAAACGCTTGTCGGAGGTATCGATCATGACGATCTCGCCCGTCTCGGCGTCCTCGAGCTCGATCAGGCCGATCGGCGGAAACTCGCGCTCGCGGCGGTCGCCCACCGCGATCGCCGTGATGTCGTGCCTTCGACCTACGACGCGGAGCCGGTCGTCGAAGCCCTCGTCGAGAAAGTCCGAGATGACGAAGCAGACGCTGCGTCGCCGCACGACCTTCGACAGGTAGTCGAGAGCGCCCTCGAGATCGGTCTCGTGGCCCTGGCCGCGGAAGGTCAGAATCTCACGAATGACGCGCCAGACGTGCGAGCGGCCCTTCTTTGGCGGGATGTAGAGCTCGATCTCGTCGGAGAAGATGATCACCCCGACGCGATCGTGGTTCTTGATCGCCGTGTAGGCGAGAATCGCGGCGATCTCCGCCGCAACTTCGTTCTTGAGCTTGTTCCCCGTGCCGAAGGCGCCCGACGGACTCACGTCGACGAGCAACATGACGGTCAGCTCGCGCTCTTCCCGGTGCTCCTTGACGAACGGACTGTCCATGCGAGCGGTGACGTTCCAGTCGATGTGCCGGATGTCGTCGCCGGGCTGGTACTCGCGCACCTGCTCGAACTCCATGCCGCGCCCCTTGAACGCACTCTCGTACTCGCCCGCGAACGAGTCGTTGACGAGCCGCTGCGTGCGGATCTGAATCGACTTGATCTGGGCAAAGAGCTCGGGCGGCAAGCCGCCTTCGGCGCCATCCTGAGGGACGCCGCGAGTCTTGCGATCGGAGGAACGGAGAGGGCTCATCAGGGCACGTCGACGGAGTTGAAGATCTCCTGGATGATGTCGTCCGACGTCAGATCCTGGGCTTCCGCCTCGTACGTCAGCAACACCCTGTGCCGCAGCACGTCGGCGCCGACGTTCTTGACGTCCTGCGGCGTCACGTAGGCGCGACCGGTGAGAAACGCCTCGACCTTCGCCGCCTTCGCCAGGAAGATCGTCGCGCGCGGCGAGGCGCCGTACTCGACGAGTCGCTCGAGACGCTCGAGGCCGTAGACCGCGGGCTCGCGCGTGGCGAAGACCAGATCGACGATGTAATCCTCGACCTTGGAGTCGAGGTAAACGGCATCGGCCAGCTCGCGAAAGGCTCGCACCTGTTCGAGGCCGAGAACCTCCTCGACCTGGGCCTGCTCGCGCGAGGCCATGCGGCGCATGATCTCTTTCTCTTCCTGCTTGTTGGGATAGTCGATCCGCAGCTTGAGCATGAAGCGGTCGACTTGCGCTTCTGGCAGAGGGTAGGTCCCTTCCTGCTCGATCGGGTTCTGCGTCGCGAGCACGAGAAAGGGATCCGGCAGCTCGTGACTCTCGTCGCCGAGCGTCACCTGGCGCTCCTGCATCGACTCGAGCAGCGCGCTCTGCACCTTTGCCGGGGCGCGATTGATCTCGTCTGCCAGGAGCAGGTTGGTGAAAATCGGCCCCCTGCGCACGACGAAGTCATGCGACTGCGGCCGATAGATCTGAGTCCCGATGAGATCGGCCGGGAGGAGGTCCGGAGTGAACTGGATTCGGGAAAAGTTCGTCTCCATGGCATCTGAGAGAGCCTTGATGCTGGTCGTCTTGGCAAGGCCCGGGATCCCTTCGAGCAGGATGTGGCCATCCGCGATCAGCGCCATCAGGAGCCGATCGACCATGGTGCTCTGACCGACGAGAACTTTGCCGACTTCGTCTCGGACCCGCTGGATGAAGGGCGCGACGCGGTCGATCTCCGCTTTGAGCTGGTCGGCGCTCACCGATTCCGTCTGCGTCATCTCTTACCTCGTTCTACGGACCTGTGACCCGCTTCGGTACGGTGTCGATGCGGGGAGTCCGGCAGCGTGACCGGCCCTCGCGAACCTCCACCGAGTCCGAAGTCTCGGATGCACGGTCGGTCGCTCATTGAAGATGAAGAGCCTCTCTTTCGGCGGCGGAAGGATCCGGCCGCAGGCGTTCGCAAGATCGCTCGAGAAGCCTGTGAATTCTATCCAAATCGTCTCCCGCGGGAACGACTCCGCCGAAGCGGATCTGTTCCGCGAGCAGGGCGAGCTCACCCGCAACGCGCTCGACCTCCGGATCCTCTTCGCGCAACGCACCGGCAACGTCCTTGAGAGCCCGAAGCGCCTCCTCGTAGTCCCCCTCGAGACGCTCCCGACGCGCCAGATCCAAGGAAGAGCGTAGCGCGTCGAACAGCGACGAGCTCTCGTCGGAGGCCGGCTCTTCGACGCTCCGCGTCGCCCGCCAGACTCCCGCGGCCAGAAGTGCCACCACGGCAAATCCCACCAGCCAGATTGCGCTCGACGCCGGCTCGGTGATCGTCAGAGAGCCTCCTGGAAGGCGCAGCACGAGGGGCGCTCCTTCGTAGCGGGGCAGGTAGCGCAACAGGACGGCGTCGACGTCGACCCGGCCCGGACGCAGCGCCTGGAAGCGGAGGCGATAGTCGACCGTACCGGAGCCCTCGTCCCCCGAAGACTCGGCCGCGACGCCGACTCTCTCCGCCGCCGCGTCCTCCGGCGACGACAGCAGCACCTCGGGAGCCTGCGGCACGTAGCTCGCCAGCTCGCCCGACCAGGAGATCCGGACCTCGACGACGAACTCTTCCCCGATCTTGACCGCCTCGGGCAGCGAGAGCAGCCGCGCCGACGGCGCCGCGAGCTCCCCGGGCAGTTGCAGCGAGGCATCGACGAAGCTCGCGCCTGCCAGACCCAGATCGCGCGTCACCAGCTCTTCGAGCAGCGGTGCCAAGACGCCCCAGTCACGAGCCCCGCGCAGCAGTCCCGCGACCGCCCCATCGGGGCTCACCAGGTAGGCCGAAGGTAAGGAGTCGGCGCGGTAGCGCTCACCGAGGTCTTCACCTCGAAGCACCCGGAAGCTGGCTCCCGCTTCGGCGAGCACCTCGAGAGCGGCGTCGGGAAGCTCTTCGGAGGTGACGACGGCGACACGAAAACCTTCGAGTACCTCCACGGCCTGCAGGCTCGGCAGCGAGGCTAAACAGGCTTCGCACCAGGGAGCGACGAAAACGAGCAGCTGCCAACCTTCCGACTCCGAAAGCGTCGTCCGCTCGCCGCGCGTCGGATAGAGAACGTCCAGCCGAGCGTCCGGTGCCGAGGCGCCACCGGGGATCGGCAGCATGCGCAGAGCCAGCACGATTTCGCCCGCTCCCGCCTCTTCGAGCGTCGGCGCCGCAAGATCCTGCTGCGACGACAGCGAAGAGCCGTACGAACCCAGGAAAAGGCCGACCAACAGACAGACGGTCGGGCCGAGTGGAGCGTCTCTAGGGGTGGCCTGCATGTGTGGCACGGAACGTCGAAAGAGAGGGCGCCAGTCTGGCGCGAACGTCGCGTCAAGCGACGGTGAAATCGCGTCGAAAGTGCGATCCGGCGGGACGGTACGGAGAGGCCTAGC
>JBCCLJ010000207.1:0-12506 GCA_039026915.1 Acidobacteriota bacterium | reverse complement strand
GTTCAGAGTCCCAAGACCGTGAAACTGCACGATCGAGAAGGCACCGTGTACGAGCCCCATCAGGAACATCGTCACGCCGAGATGTCGCCGGTTGAACAACAGCGGCAGAAACCGAGCGTCCAGACGTGCCAGAGGGCCGATCGCGAGAATCACGTGGAGCAGGAGAAAGGCACCGGTGCCGAAGGCGCGAAGCACCTGGGCTTCCGGAGTCGTCTCCGGAAAGAAGGCCAGTCCCAGCCCGACGAAGCACAGCAGATAGAGGAGGACCCCGCCGACGAGGACGGTGTCATAGCGCTTCTTGCTGGGTGTCCAACCGACGGCGCGGTAGCTGTGACTCATCGTGCGTCCTCAGTCTCGGAGGTGACGACGGCAGTCGATGCAACGGGACGACTCCAGAGAGCCAGCGCGATCAAGGCCGGCAGCAGAAAGGCCAGCAGACGCCAGATGACCCGGTGCTTCGACCGCAGCGAGCGGATCATGCGTCACCCCCCGCGGCCGCCCGGTGCGCCGTGCGCTCCTCCGACGGCGAGCGGCCCTTGATCCACCGCCAGGCGAGCCAAGGCCAGAAGGCCGCGGCCCCGGGTACGACGAGGCAGCGAAAACCCCAGGTTCCTTCGACCGCCGCCGGGTCGATCCGCGCGACGCCGAAGACGGCGAAGCAGACGGCGAACACCAAGCCCAACGCGGCGTAGAGCATCAGTCCCAGGATCAGGGCTTCCAACATTGAATTCTCCAGAGTTCCAAGAGACCGAAGTCAGCCCTTGCCGATGCGATGAGCCAGAGGCTGTGCCGAGATCCCGTGAGCAAAGACGCTCGCAAGGACCGTGATCAGGACGACGCTGACGATGAGCTCTCCATTCTTCACTCCGGACGCCTCGACCACCAGCAACGCGAAGAGAATCGAAGCGAGCCCTCGAGGACCGAACCAGCCGACGAAGAGCCGGCTGCGGGAGTCGAGCTCGGTCCCGAGAAGAGCCAGCGCCACGGGGAGCATGCGCACGGCCGTGAGACTGAAGGCGGCGTACAGCCAGGCCAGCGGAGGTGCCGAGGACAAGGCGGACGGCAAGAGCGCGACACCGAACACGAGGAAGGTGACCAGGGTCAGCAGCTCGCCTTCTTCCTCCGCGAACCCGAACAGATGCTCCTTGTCCTGACGGGTCGAGCACCCGAACGAAAAGCCAGCGACGAAGGCTGCGATGAAACCGTTCCCTTCGAGCGAGTGCGCGAGGGCGTACGACAGAACCGCGAGTGCGAGGGTCGCGACGTGGCTCAGACCGTGCGTCATCCACTTCCGTTTCTGAGCGGCATTCAGGAGCAGGGCGCCGAGCGCCCCGACCGCCACACCGACGAGCGTTCCGAAGCCGATCTGCCGAGCGGTGAAGTCGATCCAGTGCGAGGCCGGCAACGCGGCTTCCAGCGTCAGGCACGTTGCGAGGAAGATCGTGACGATGGGCAGCGCGATGCCGTCGTTGAGCCCGCTCTCGACACTGAGCGTCTGCCGCAGCGATTCGGGCACACGAGGACTGCTGACGACCGCCTGACCGAGAGCGGCATCGGTGGGCGCGAGGATCGAGCTGATGAGCCCTGCCTGCCACCACGACAGGTCGCTGAACAGAGCCTTGGCAAGCAGAGTGCCGAGCGCGATCTGCAGCGGCATGCCCAGCGCCAGGAGACGAAGCGGCAGCGAGTACTCGCGCCTCAGACGACGCGGATCGACCTTGGCGGCGTCGACGAAGAGCACGAAGATCAGCGTCGCTTCGGCGAGGAGCTGAACCCCCATCGTGTCGACGTCCAGATGGAGCAGGGAAAGGCCCGCACTGCCGAGCAGCAATCCCGCCCCGGTGAAGAACATTGGCGGCGTGAGCACGCCGTCGGTCGCTCGCTTCGAGATGAGTGCGAAGGCGAAGACCAGGGCAGCGACGACGGCGATCGCGTGAAGATCCAAAGATATCCCCCGAGAAGTTGCGGCCTGTTCGGGCCGGCTCTGTGCAGCGTGTCCGCACAGCTTACGGGAGTGCTTCGCTCGCCGGTTTGGTCTCGGCTTCTCTCGTCTCGACCCGGCGGCGCGCTGCGCGGCGTCAGCGCCTCACTCTCGGGGACGAACGAAGTAGAGCACTCGAGCTCCTCGATGCAGAGGCTCCCTTTCCAGCACCTCGAAGCGCTCGCTCAGCAGTCGCTCAAAGCTCTCCAGCGAGTACTCCTGTACGTGCTCATCGCGATTGAGCAGAAGTCTCTCGACCATCGAGTCCTCGCGCGTCGGCAGCTCGACGACGAGATGCGCGCCAAAGGCCGCAAGCCAGTCGAGCACCTCTTCCATCGGCACGTTCCGACCGATCACCAGGTGGTGCACGAGCGCGAGGGCCAGCAGCAGGTCGGGCCGAGCCCGACGGAAGAGCCCCTTGCGCTCGAGTCCGCGCCAGCCGCGGTCCGAGAACGGGTCGAGCAGGTCGGTGACGAGAGGCAGAATGCCCTGCGGGTTGCCCTCCTCGACCAGCTGGCGGTAGCTCAGATCGACCACCAGAGGGTCGATGTCGAGTGCCACGCTGCGCTCGGCGTGAGCAGCGGCCAGGCGGGTGAAGTGCCCCGTGTTTCCTCCAAGGTCCCAGAGCTCGCGCCACGGCCGCTGCGAAGCGGCGCGCCGAACGAAGGCTTCCTTCTGAGCGCGTTCCTCGGGCTCGTAGTTGTGAGTCGTCGAGTACGTGGACCACTCGGACTCGGATCGACGCCACTCGAGCTTCGAGACGAGCTTTCTCATGCGACGAACGTTGGTACGAATCAACTCGACTCCGAAACCCAGGTCGCGCACCTCCTTGCGAATCGCCTGCGGCTTGGCCGCGGTGGCGCCGGCCAGCTTGGCCTGGAGGTAGACGTGGGCGAACAGGCCCGGGCGGAGACGATCGATCGGTCCGAGCAGGCGATTCATTTCGTGCGCGCTGATGCCCTCGAGCGAGCCGCGCAGCCAAGTCTGGAACGGCACGTCCCGCTTTGCCGTCAACAGGAGCGGATAGAGGAACTGCTCACAAAACTGCAGGTAGCCGATCCAGGGTTCGCCTGGAACGACCTTCTGGAAAGAAGGCACGTCGATGAACACGGGCTCGGTGCCGCGCCACTGAATGTTGTAGGCCGACGAGTCCTTGATGACGAGGCCCTCGTCCAGCGCGTCGAGAAAGAGGTCGAGGTGCAGCAGCGCCGCGCGCCGGAGCATTCCGAAGGACCACTCCGCCGGATACGAGAGCAGCTCGATGCGCTCGTGGCGCAGCGCTCCAACCCACCGTGGGCCTTGCTCCTCGAGACCCAACCCTTCGACGTCCACCTCTTCGGTGGCGATCAGCCTCCCCGCCTCGACGGCACGAGCGAAGAAGCGGGTTTCGCGCAGCGCACGCCAGTCCTCGAGCGCCGAAGCGGTCAGCGCCCGGTAGATCGCGCCGTCTCGTTCGAAAACCCGTCCTTCGCAGTCGCGGAAAGAAGCGCCCTCGAACGGCCGCTCAGCCTCCAGAGGGACCGTCCTCTTCCTGACCGGTAGGTCGCGAGGTGCCTCCGAACAGCCCGAGGAAGCGCCTCCAGCCGAGCTTGAACAAGAGCGCCGCTCCGGCCACACCACCCATGACCATCTGCAGGATGATGCTGCCCGTCGCCGGATCGAGGTAGGCGAACGCGAGTCCCGGGGTCAGAAGACCGCCACAGAACAGGAGGAGCACGCTGCTCCATTCGAGTGTCGATCGTCGTTTCGGCATCGTCCCACCCCGGCGCTCACGCCTGCACAGTTGGCGCTCGACCGAGCGGTCGGCGCCTGCCAAAGGAATGATAAAGACAGTATCAAGGATCCAGCAGAGTCGATTCGAGAGCGCCGCACCGCAGGCGCCGTGCGGGAGAGCGCGTGAGCGAGACAGCGAAAGAACCCATCAAAGGACCGGAGGCTCACGAACGTCGGCAGCGCCTGTGGTTCTCTCTCGGCCTCGCCGGTCTGTCGACCCTGGCCTTTGCACAACCGGTCCTCGACCTCTTGTCGCGCAACCCCGAGTTCCTGGTCGCACATCGTTTCGACTCCTCCGACGTACTGGTCTTTGCCCTCGGCCTCGGCGTCCTCGGCCCGCTCTGCCTCGGGACCTTGGGAGTGCTGTTGGCGCACTCGATCTCCGTCCTCGTGGCGCGCCGAGCAGAACGACGCCTGGCCCTGACGCGAGCGATCTGTGGCGGCCTCGCCGGACTGCTCGCCGGATTCGTCGCGTTGCGGCTCCTGAAGGGCCTGAACTCCGAATCTCTCTGGCCTCTGGCGCTGGCCTTCGTCCCGGCGATCGCCTGGATCGTCGCGCGTCACGAGGCCGGGCGCACCATGGTTCACTTCATGGCTCCGGCGCTGATCGCGGCCCCCGCCCTCTTCCTTGTGGGGAGCGGCGTGCGCGCCGCCACGGTCGAAGCCCCGGTCGGCTCCTTTGGGCAGCAGGCGCCGCAGAGCGCTCCGGTGATCTTCGTGCTCTTCGATGAGTGGTCGATCGGCAGCGTGTTGACCGTCGACGGAGACCTCGATCGCGATCGCCTTCCGAATCTCGCTGAGTTCGCCGACGGCGCCACCTGGTTCAAGAACGCACTGACCGTCGCCGAGAGCACGGTGCGTGCCGTCCCGGCTCTGCTCTCTGGACGGCTGCCCCGTGGCCCTGTTCCGACGCTTTCCGACTACCCGAACAACCTCTTCACGCTCGTCGGTGGAACCTATGAGGTCTACGCCGACGAGCCGATCAGTCGCCTCTGCCCTTCGGCGATCAACCGCGTCGCCCAGCGCTCGAGGCGGAGCCGACTCGGGCTCGCCGTCGCCGACGCACTCGTCGTCTGGGGCCACGCGGTGCTGCCGAGCTCGCTGACGCCCGATCTGCCTCCGATCTCCGACCGCTGGACCGACTTCGGCGACGGCGCGCGTCAGCCCGAGTTTGCGAGGCCGGACGGCGACACGATCAAACGCCGCGCCCTCGGCGCCCTCGCCGACGATCGCTCCGACAGGTTTCGCGCCTTCATCGAACGCATCGAGACGAGCGCACGATCGCGCGAAGGACCGCAGCTGCACTTCATCCACTCGATGCTTCCCCACCGCCCGGCCGAGTTTCTGCGCGACGGAACCCGCTACGGACGCGTTCGCCCGCTCGGTCTCGAGAACGGCGACTGGAAGGACGATCCGCTGCTGGCCGCCCAGGTCTACGAGCGGTACGAAGAGCAGGTGGAGTTCGTCGACCGGCTCCTGGGAGAGCTGTTCGAGGCGCTCGAACGCACGGGACTCCTCGAGGAAGCGGCCATCGTCGTGACTGCCGACCACGGCGTCTCGTTCACCGCCGGCGCCAGTCGCCGCGACTACGGAGTCAGCACGGCTCACGAGGTGCTGCCGGTTCCCCTCTTCATCAAGGCGCCCGGACAGGAGGTCGGCGTCGTCGACGAGAGCTACGTCAAGACGGTCGACGTGGTGCCGACGCTCGCTGATCACCTCGGTTGGCAGCTACCAGCGTCCGCCGAGCCCGCATGGTCCTTCGACGGTCTCTCCCGTGCGCGCCGAGCGACGGCTACGGACTCGGCGAAACGGAGTGATGAAGGGACTCTCGAGCTGATGACCAAGGACGACGCCCGGACCACCGCGGCAGACGTTCATCGACGCAAGGCCGAGACGCTCGCCTGGAAGCGACAGTGGATTCCCGAAGGCTCCAGGCGATTCGTCGCCGAGCCACGAGCCGAGCTACGGGGCCGGTCCCTTGCCTCCCTTCCCAGCCGCTTCGAACGCGACCTCGAGATCGTCGTCGAGAGCTACCTGCCGCGTCGTGCGCAGGCCCGGCCCGGATCGAGCCGCTGGGTCGGTGGCGTGGTGCGCGGCATCGCCGACGTCTCCGTTCAGGACATGGCTCTCGCGGTCGATGGAACGATCGCTCGAACGACCCGTGCCGACCGGCTCAAAGACGGCAGCCTGGGATTCGGCACCCTGCTCCCCGAGGCAGCGCTCCCAGAAGGAGGACACGTCGAGATCTTCGTCCTGGAGCAGCGCGGCGGCAGGCCGATGCTGGTGCGCCCGGGCTCCGACCTGCAGGAGGTCGAGCAGCTCTTCGACGGCACGGAACTGACGGCCGTCCGGGTGGGCGACCGCACTCTGCCGATGGGCAGGGTGCGCGGCTACGTGCGCCACCTCGAGCCTCTCGACGAGGGCTTTCTCGTACATGGTTGGGCGATGGTGCCGGGTTCGAAGAAGCCGGCCGAAGCGGTGCTCGTCTTCGACGAGGGGGTGCTCGTCGGCCGGCTCGCCGGCGGCGAAGAGCGCCCCTGGGTCGCGGAGAATCTCGGCGAGTCGGCGCGGTTCAGCGGCTTCTCGCGGAGATTCGCTCGCACGCTGGCGTCTCCAACGCGAGGCCTGCAGTTCATCGCCATCAGCGACGATCGGGCCGCGGAGCTCGAGGCACTGCCCGTTCGCTACAGCGCGCGATCGAACCTGCTGACCTTCGCCAACGGCCGAGTGCTCGAAGTGCGGCCCCCCGATGAGAGCGGGCTGACGGGTCAGCTCGTGCAGACGCAGGGAGCGTCCGCAATCGCGGGATGGGCCGCCGACCTTTCGACGGGGCGCCGCGCGCGGCGCATCGCCGTCTTTGAAGAGGGGCAGTTTCGCGAGCAGCTCGCTCCTTCCCTCAACGAAGGGATCTCCGAGAACCAACCGCGGCGATCGGGCTTCCGATACCTGCTCTCAGAAGACGATCGCGAGAGTCTGCGCGCGGGCCGCCTGCAATTCGTGGCACTCTCAGTCGACCGGGCGGCACGCCTCCAGCCGCCGGGTCCCTCTCGCTGAGATCCGAAGGCGCCCTGAGCGCGTAGGTTGAGCAACCCTCGCGCTCGGGGGCGTTCGCCCGAACCACTGGAAGAAGGAACCACCCGAAGATGATCTGGCACAAGGTTGCAGCGCTCGACGAACTGCCCGAAGGACGAGTCAAGACGGTGCAGGCCGGCAGCAAGTGGGTCTGCCTGACGCACCACGAGGGACAGTACGGCGCACTCGACAATCACTGCCCGCATCAAGGTGGTCCTCTGGGCGAAGGCTCCATCGAGAAGGGCTACCTGCGCTGTCCGTGGCACGGCTGGGACTACTGTCCGCTGACCGGCACCAGCCCTGCGGGCTTCGACGAGACGGTTCCGACCTACGATCTCGAGATCCGTGAAGACGGAATCTACGTCGGCGTCGAGGAGGAGACACCGCACGAGCAGACGGTGACCGACGCCATGGTCCAAACGATGACCGCGTGGGGCGTCACGCACGTCTTCGGCATGGTCGGGCACTCCAATCTCGGCCTCGCCGACGCCGTGCGACGCTCGCACGAGGCCGGCGACCTCGAGTACATCGGCATCCGGCACGAGGGTGCCGGCGCCTTTGCCGCCTCGGCCTACGGCAAGCTCACCGGCCGCCCCGCCGCCTGCCTGACGATCGCGGGACCGGGCGCGACGAACCTGCTCACCGGCCTCTGGGACGCACACGTCGACCGCGCGCCGATCCTCGCGCTCACCGGCCAGGTCGATACGCAGGTCGTCGGTCCCGGCGCCTTTCAGGAGATCGACCTCCAGGCCGCGTTCGGTACCGTCGCCAACTTCAGTCAGACGGTGCATCGCGACAGCAAACACGTCGAGCTGATGAACCTGGCCTGCAAGAAGGCGATCCTCGATCGACACGTGTCTCACCTCGTCTTCCCGGACGAGGTGCAGACTGTCCCCGCGCCCGGCGTCGAGCCGGGCAGCCCCGAAGGACGGCTCACGACCACCGAGATCGCGCCGCCGCCGTCGTCGCTCGACGCTGCCGTGGAGATGCTCGGCAAGGCTCAGCGGCCGGTGATCATCGTCGGCCACGGCGCGCGCTTCTCGATGAATGAGGTCACGGAGCTCGCCGAGGCGATTCACGCTCCGGTCCTGACCACCTTCAAAGGCAAGGGGCTCATTTCCGATCACCACCCGCTCGGCTGCGGCGTCCTGGGTCGCTCGGGCACGCCGATCGCGAGCTGGTTCATGAACGAGTCGGACGTGCTCCTCGTCTTCGGTGCTTCCTTCTCGAATCACACCGGCATCACCAACCACAAGCCGATCATCCAGGTCGACTTCGACCCGATGGCACTCGGCAAGTCACACGCGGTCGACGTTCCCGTCTGGGGCGAGGTCGGCGTCACCGCCCAGGCTCTGCAGGGGGCGCTCGCGGGACGCACTCAGTCCATCGACGTGCGCGGCGAGGTCGCCGAGCGCTGGGCGATCTGGCGCGCCGAGAAGGAGAATCGCGAAGCCGACGCCGGCGACGGCATCAACTCCCCGACGATCTTCGCGGCGATGAACCGCGTCATCCCCCACGACGCGATCATCGCCGTCGACGTCGGCAACAACACCTACTCCTTCGGCCGCTACTTCGAGAGTCGCGAGCACTCGGTTCTGATGTCGGGCTATCTCGGCTCGATCGGCTTCGGCTACGCCGCTTCGATGGGAGCCTGGGCCGCTACGCGAACCGACGATCCGCGCTTTGCAGGGCGCCCCGTCGTTGCCGTCACGGGCGACGGCGGCTTCGGGCAGTATCTCGCCGAGGTGACGACGGCGGTGCACTACGGCATGAACCTCACCCACGTACTGCTCAACAACCACGAGCTCGGCAAGATCTCCAAAGAGCAGCGCGCAGTGGAGCTCGACGTCTGGATGACGTCGCTCTCGAACCCCGATTTCGCACAGTTCGTCAACAACTGCGGCGGCCTCGGCATCCGCGTCACCGACGCGGCCCACCTCGACGCGGCGCTGCAGCAGGCACTCGACTACGACGGTCCCGCCACGGTGGAGATCCTCTCCGACGTGCTTCTCGTGTGAGCGTGCGCGACTCCTCGTGGAGCCGCGCACGGTACATCTTCAGGGACCGACGAACGTGCGGTCGAGATCGAAGGTGACGACGCGGCGGTCGAGATAGTCGGCCACCATGCCGCACTCGATCCCCTGGGCCTCCATCGAGCGCCGAACGCTGCGAAGTGCCCGCCCGAGCTGCGCGTAAAGCGGGCTCGGTCGCGTGCCGCGCTCCGACGCGATGTCGACGATCTTGCGTTGATCGACGTAGCGCTCCTGCAACAGGCGACGCTGGGCTGCCGAGAGCCCCGCCAGGGCAACACCGAGAGCCTGTGCGAGCTGCTCGCCCGTGGCCAGATGCTCGGCGTCGTCAAAGCAGGCGCGCGCGCGATCGTCTGCGACCACGTCTTCGAGAAGCGACGAATCCATGCTCGGACGTCGTTCGGCCCGGAAGGGAAGCTGCGCGACGAGCTCCCAGAGCGTCTCGCGAGCGGGCGAGTCCGGACGCTGACCGCTGGCGAGGACCTCGATGGCGTCGTGCACCGGCAGCCGATCGCGGTAGATCAGCCGCTCCAACTCGACTGCCAGCGCCCCCAACCTCTGCGCCAGCGCCGAAGGGCGCCAGCGTCCCCACTTCTCGATGCGGTGATCCTTGAGGAGGTTCTCGACGACGCTCTCGAGGTAGGTCGAGAACTGACTGTCGTGTCGAAACTGCCCCCAGATCGCTTCACGGCGCTCGTAGAGCCTGACCATCGCCCACTGCGCAAACTCTTCGCGCTCGTCGCCGAGGACAGCTTTGCGGTTACACACTCGATCGATGACCGTATTGACGAGGGTGAGTGTCGAAAGAAAGCTCGGCCTTCTGTCCACTGACCCGTCACCCGAAGCGTCGTCGCCAGGATCGGCAGACGGCGCTTCCTCCCAAAACACCCCGGAATCAAACTCACTCATACCGCTCTGTAAGGCACGGGCCGTGCCAACTCTTCTGCAATCCTGGCGATTTTCCGGAGAGCTGCGCTCACCACAATTCCTCTTTATCCTTCGATAACTACACCTCCGCGTTCTCTCGAGCGGGCATCGACCGGCGCGAGCCTCTATGATCGCCAACTCGGAAGAGCCAAGGGTCGGCAAGGTGCCCACTTCCTTGGCAGCGCAGAGAAGAGGGAAAACGGGGGCTTTGGGCAAGCAGGCGGCAGCGTCTGCCTTCCAGTGCCCAACTTCTGGGCAGGCGAAGCCGACGACCGATGCTGACGAAGCCACTGATCCGCTCGCTGGACCGCTTGATCGCGGTGCTGGCCCTCGCCCGAGCCACCCGCGGAGTTCTCTGCTGGCTCACCGAAGAGCCGGCCCGACAGGCGGAGCCACACCTGCCGATCTACTGCGTGCTTCTCTGCTTCGTCGGCTGCTGGCTCTACGTCGGGCGGCGCAGCTCCGAGCCCGGACGGCTGGTGGCGCTGGGGCTCGTCGTCGCCGGCAGCGCCTTCGCAATCAAGCCGCTCGCAATGGTCGAGGATCCGCTGGCTGCAGTGACGCTCGACGCCTTCTTCGGCTGGTACATGTGGCGGCTCGTCGAGCTCCTGCCGGAGGCGCACGACACGCCCCGGCTGACCCGAATCCTGCGCGGCGGACAGGCTCTGTCCCTTCTGCTCGCCGTCGCGGCACTCGGCTACTCCGTCGGCTACTTCCTCTCCCACACCAGCGAGGACTCCTCCCGGTTCTCGAGAGCCGAGATTCTCGATCCGCTCGGCTGGTCCCTCGCGAGCCTCGCTGCGGCCGCGGTCTTCTTCGCGCGCTATCGACGGGCGCCACGGATCGAGCAGCGCAGGACACGGGTCCTGCTCCCTGCATTTCTGGCTCTTGCGGCCACCATGGCCCTGATCACCTTGTTCGAGACCGCCGCTCGGGAGAACGTGCCCAACAGCCTGGGGCTGTCCGCCGCTCTTCTGTTCGTCGCCTTCATCGCATACCCGTGGATCGCACAGCGATCGCAGGCCTTTCGACGGCGCGTACCCCGCCTCGCCCTGTATCGAACTCTCCAGGTCGGCGTCTGGATCGCTTCGCTCGCTCCGCTGCTGCCGATGCTGAGCGCGATGACCGCCGGGGACTCAATGGACGACAAACGAATCGGAGGCTGGGCTCTCGCCGCCCTCGCCGGCGGCGCGCTGCGACCGCTCGGCCTCCAGACTCTGCGCCGTCTCTACGAAGGGAACAAGGGAGCGCCCGCGGACTGGCTCGCTTCGGCGCTGGCCGATCTGCGAGAGGCGACCAACGGCAGGTCTCTGGACGAGGCACTGCGCCGCCTCGGTCGCGAGTCGCTGCGGGCGCGCGACGCACAGCTGTGGATCGTCGCGGGAGAGCCGGCTCTGGGCGCCCAGACGCTCAGTTCGCTGAGCCGACTGCCCGAGATCTTCGACCTGCGCGACGGCGCCTACAACCGTGAGGAGGCAGACCCGTTCGCCATCGAAGAGCGGCTGACCGACGAAGACCGCTCCCGGCTCGAAGACGGCGACGTCGCTCTGCTGACCCCCGCGCGCACCGCCGAGGGGCGAACGGTCGCTCTGATCGCCTTCTCGACCAAGACGACGGAGACCCCGTTCCGACGGGACGAAGTCGCGGCGGTCAATCTGCTGTCTTCGGCGGTGGGCCTGCAGCTCGAGCGCTTTGGCCGGCAGCAGCTGCAGCGTACAGACGAGGACGCGGGCGATCCGGGCTCGCTGTGCATCGAGTGCGGGCAGATCCAGGCCGTGGACGTCTACGAGTGCTGCGATCTGCCGACCGTCGAGACCGACGTCCCCCGCCGACTCGGCGAGCGGTTTCTGCTCGAACAGCAGCTCGGCAGCGGCTCCTTCGGCACCGTCTACGCCGCGCGCGATCTGGAGCTGCATCGTGCCGTGGCGATCAAAGCCCTCGATGGCTCGCACAGCAACGGCGAAGCACTGGCACGCGAGGCGACGGCAGCCGCTCGGCTGAGCCACCCTCACGTGGCAGCCGCCTACAGTCTCGAGCGCCAGGGAGGGCGAAAGTTCCTCGTCACCGAGCTCCTCGAGGGCGGCACGCTCAAGGACCGTCTCGACGAAGGTCCATTGGATGCCAGGACGACCGTGGCCCTCGGGCTCCAGATCGCGGAAGCTCTTCGCGCCGCGCACGACCTCGGCTTCACCCACGGCGACGTCAAGCCTTCGAACATCGGCTTCACCGCCGGCGGCACCGCCAAACTGATCGATCTCGGCCTCGTCTCTCTCGTCAGCGAGGCCAAGGGAAGCGCGAGTCCGTCAGGCTCTGAGCTGACGTCGACGAGAGCGCTCCCGGGCGGCGGCATGGGGACGCCGATCTACGCCTCGCCGGAGACGTTCGCAGGGAACCCCGCCGGCAGTACCGACGATCTCTGGTCGCTGAACGTCGTGCTCTGGGAGAGCCTCACCGGCTTCAACCCCTTTGCTCTGGGCAACCTGGAGAAGGTCAGCCAGGCGGTGCTTGGCGGCTGCCAGCGCGATCCGCGCAGCGCCGGCGCAGAGTGCAGCGACGCTCTCGCTCGTCTCCTACTCAAAGGCCTCGCCGCGCACATCGGCCATCGACACGTCGACGCCGAAGATCTCCTGAGCGATCTTCGCCAAGCACTCTGAGGAGAGTCCTCAATCGTCCTCGTCGTCCTGCCACTCCTCGGGCCGGATGTCGTAGCGCTTGAGCTTGAG
>JBCCLJ010000206.1:0-12593 GCA_039026915.1 Acidobacteriota bacterium | reverse complement strand
GCGAATGAGAGCGTGAAGTTGGCGGCGGAGCGAGGTTCCTCTCGTTCGCCCTTTCGCAGAGGACTGCCGCCTTGGCTACCTCGCTTGCGCTCGCCCAAGGCGAACGAGAGCGTGAAGTTGGCGGCGGAGCGAGGTTCCTCTCGTTCGCCCTTTCGCAGAGGACTGCCGCCTTGGCTACCTCGCTTGCGCTCGCCCTGTTCGATGCGTTGGTGCTCCGATGCCAGACGGCAGAGCTCTTGGAGTCAGGCTTCCCGGTTCGAGAAGGACCGAGTTGGAGAGCCTGCACTCCAGCGCGCTCCCCATGACGTCCTCTCGGGAGCGCAGCGGTGCTTGCAGCGGCTTCGCATCCGCTGGGTGGGACCGGCTTGCAGTCCGTGCGCCACCGTGCGAAGGAGCTCCCAACGGTCTCCGACCTGGCCGCCGACGAATCGCTCTCGCCGCGGACGCCCGGTGAGGTCCTCGTGCTCCCCTCCGACGCTGAGGCAACCGCCGCCGCTCGCCTCCCTAGTTCACCCCACGCTTCGCGTCACTCCAGTACTGGGCCCGGAGGACTTTCTTGTCCGGCTTGCCGACGGCGGTCGGGGACAGGGCATCGACGACGTCGATCGACTTTGGTGCGTAAACCGGGCCTTTGTGCTCCTTCACCAGGCTGATCAGCGTTGCCTCTTGGATCGTCTCACCCGGACGGGGCACGACGATCGCCTTGACCGCCTCGCCCCACTTGTCGTCCGGCACGCCGATCACCGCGACGGCCGACACCGAAGAGTCCATCGAAAGCACGTCCTCGATCTCGCGCGGAAAGACGTTGAAGCCGCCGGACACGATCATGTCCTTCTTGCGGTCGACGATCGTCAGGAACCCCTCGTCGTCGCGCACGGCCATGTCGCCGGTGTGCAGCCAGCCGTCTCGGATCGTCTCCGCCGTGAGCTCGGGCTGCTTGAAGTAGCCGCGCATGACGGTGGGGCCCTGAACGCAGATCTCGCCTGCTTCGCCCGGCGGGAGCGCCTGGCCCTCCTCGTCCAGCACCTCGACGCGTGCTCCCGGCATCGGCACACCGCAAGAAGCGAGCCGGTCGAGCCGATCGACGTCGTGATGCTCGCGCCACAGGCTGGTGGCGATTCCGGCGCATTCGGTCTGTCCGTAGAGCTGGGCGAAGACCGGGCCGATCCGCTCGATCCCTTCGATCAGGCGCGCCGGTGACATCGGCGAGGCGCCGTAGAGGATCGACTCGAGCGCGCTGAAGTCGGTGTCGTCGAGGTCCGGGTGATCGAGCACGGCGTAGATCATCGTCGGAACGAGCAGAGCCAGCGTGGCGCGCTCCTGCGCCAGCTCGCTGAGCCACCGCGCCGGATCGAAGCTGCTCTGGAGGACGACGGTGCCGCCGAACAGGAGGGTCGGTGTGATCAGCATTCCGGCGGCGTGGGTGATCGGTGCGCAGGCGAGGTAGCGCCGATGCTTCGGCAGATCCCAGCCGCTCGAGACCGAGAGCGCCATCTGCGCGACGGCCGCTTCGGGCAGCATGGCGGCCTTCGGTACGCCGGTGGTGCCGCCGGTGTAGAGGAGCCACGATGTGTCCTCCGGGCCATTCGGTCCGGCATCGATCGAGGTCGCGCCCACGGCCTCGGAGAGTGCGTTGGCGTCCTGTCCGACGCGCGCTCTGCCGAAGGTGAGCACGGCCTCGACGGAGGGACACGCTTCCAACAGCTCGCCGGCGCGATCCTCGTAGGCCGGGTCGACGCAGATCACGCGCAGCTCGGCCTCGTTGACGGCGTACTCGTGGTCGCCGAACGAGCCCATCGGATGCAAAGCCGTGTACCGCCCGCCGGCGAGTCCCGCGCCCGCCTGGCAGAGCCAGACTTCGGGCCGGTTCGGCGAGAGCACGCCCAGTCCCTGGCCACGACCGAGTCCGCTCTGCTGGAGTACGCGCACGAAGCGTGCGAGGCGCGCTTCGGTCTCGCGATAGGTCCAGCTGAGGTCGCCCTGCTTGAAGGCCTCGCGGTGGGGAAAGCGGCGCAGCGAGTTGAGCAGCAGTTCGCTGTGAGTTCCGAGGCGGTGAAGATCGGTCGACATCGGCAGCTCCTCGAATCGGTTCAGCGCAAAGCTAGCGAGCGCAGAATCGCCCCATAGAGCACGCTAACCCGCCGAGCACGTGTCGAAGGCGTCGGTGTCCGTAATCGCGGCTGACGCTTCGCCCAGCTCGTTGGTGTAAGTCTGCACTTCGCCGGTCATCGTGTCCGTGACGGTGATCTCGTAGGCGACGTCCGTGGTGGCGGCGCCGAAGACCCAGACGCGGTTGTTCACGGCGCAGCCGTCGAGCACCTTCACCATCATTTCCCAGTTGGTCGACTCGAAGAACCAGTAGAGCCCGGAGTCATCGGTCGCACCCGCCACCGTCTGGCCGCTGCCGGAGTTGCCGGCGAAGTCGGTGTAGGTGACCTCGACGCGGTAGCGACCGCCGTTGAGGCAGTGTGTCGTCGCGGTCGCCGTGCAGGCGCCCGTTCCGAAGAGTGCTCTCGAGCGCTCCATGGCGTCGCTGCCGACCTGCGCACCCATGATGCGACCCGGGACGTCGTCGGCGGGCGGGTGGATGCCGCCGTAAATGCGAGAGATCGAGCTCTCGTCGGAGGCGTCGTAGTAGGTCGCCCACTGGAGAGAGAGGTCGACGCTCGGCCCGTCTTCGAAGACGAGGAACTCGTTGCGCTCGACCGGGTACTCCGCCAATCCGCCCGGAAAGTATGGGCTGCCCGTGAAGCGGGTCAGCAGTTCCGAGGCAGCCCTCGAGAACGTGCTGTGGCCGGAGACGTAGCCGGCGAAGGGCGGCGTGATGAACGACGGGCGCTGGTAGGGCCACCAGTTGTCGAGCAGGATCCAGTCGACGCCGGAGGTCTGGGTCTCTTGGTTGGTGATGAACAGAGGCCCGCGCCAGGTCCGGACGGCGATCTTGCCGACGTTGCCTCCGGAGGCGAAAAAGCTCAGGGCCTCGTGGCGCTCGCCCGGTTTGATCGAGTCGAAGGTAATCACCTCGACGACGCCCGGAACGATGCGAACGCCCGCGGAGTTGAAACCCGGGAGGCTCGGATCGGACCGCTGACCGCGAGCGAGCACCGCGCGTAACGCCGAGATCGGTCGGATGTAGTCGTAGTAGCCCTTGACGCTCCACGCAGCGATCGCCGCGTCGTGCATTGCGCCTCCGAGAGCGAGGTACAGCTTGACGTCCCACTCGAGCGGATCGAGCTCCGGGCCGACGCCGCCGATCCGGCGCTCGAGAAGCGGGCTGTCGTTGACGAAGTCGTTGGCGATCGAGAACCAGTGGCCGGGCGGCGTCTCCGAGTCCGGGCCGTCGGCCCAGAACTCGGCGATGACGCGGTAGTAGTCGCCGGCCGGTACGTTCTGCGCCGTGTAGGGCTGCCCGGTGACGGGATTGACCGGGTGCCCGCCACCGTCGTTGCGGCCGAGGGCGTTGTTGCCGCGAGTCGCCGGACTGATGTCGATGATCACGCCATCGGTCGGGTCGAGCTCGGCGCTCGCTTCGATGACCACCTGAAAGTCGTCCTGGTACAGCTCCTGGGTCGGCGAGCGGAAGTAGGGCGGCGGGCCAGGGTCATGGTAGACGGGCCAGTTGCGACCGTCCCGCTGAAAGACCGTGAGGTCTTCGGCCGTCATCGCGTAGGGCGTGACCTCGCCCCACTCAGGTCCGAGGAACTCCGGAGTCGAGATACCGGTCGGAATGTTCGATTGATCGACGAAGCCGTCGACGAAGGAGATGGGCTGCCAGCGGTTCTCGTCGGTCAGGGTCGGGTTGCCGCCCAGCTCGGGCGTGAACGGGTCGTTGACCGGCTGGTAGAAGCGGTTGACGTGATCGTTCGCCTCGTTGGAGCCGTCGCCCAGGCCGAAGTCGATGTAGGCCTCGGCGATGCGATTGCCGAGAGCGGCGGGCGTGTTGCCCGACGACGACGTGTTCTGCGGGTCGAAGCCGAGAGTGCTGAGCCGATTGGCGAGGCTCGGGATGACGTCCGACGCGCCCTCGGAGTTGGCGAAGCGCCAGCTGAGAAGACGAAACGCGGCGTAGCTCATGGCTTCTTCTCGCGCGGCCTTCAAAGACGCGGGAGCGACGTCGAGCTTCTCCTGAATCAGGAAGCCCTGCGCCTCCTCGTCACCGTAGGCCGCGCACGCGTCCCACAGTGCGGCCGAGAGGTGAAAGAGGTTGCGCGCGTGTACGGGCGGTCGCGCTCGACTGACGCGAATCGAATCGAGGCACTCGTCGATCCAGAGTCGCGCGACGCTGTGCTGCGGTTGTGCCTGCGCCGGCCAGGAGAGGGCGGCCAGGGCCGTGAGGACGAGAACCCCGGCCCTCGTGCGGAGGGCGGGAGCGGACGAGGAATTCCGGAAGACGTTGAGCGACACGATGAGCTCCAAAGAGGCGCGTGTGGGGCCTCGAAAAGACGATTTCTGCTGCGATTCTAGCCTCAGTCCGGGTGGTAACGTGGCCGTGGAAACCACGACTATCCTGCGATGGCAAAAGACCCCGGAGGACGACTCGATGCAGCTCGGTCTACAGCTCGGTTACTGGCAAGCGCAGCCCCCGCCGGACCTCCTGGAAATGGGTGTCGAGGCCGAACGCCTCGGTTTCGACTGTGTGTTCACGGCGGAGAGCTGGGGATCCGACGTCTTCACGCCGCTGGCGTGGATCGGCGCGCACACGCAGCGGATCCGCCTCGGAACGGGCATCGCCCAGATTGCGGCTCGCACGCCGGCTTCGACGGCGATGCACGCTCTGACGCTCGATCACCTGAGTCAGGGCCGGGTCGTACTCGGCCTCGGCGTCAGCGGCCCACAGGTGGTCGAAGGCTGGTACGGCCAGCCCTTTGCCAAGCCCGTCTCGAGGACGCGCGAGTACGTCGACATCATTCGCCAGATTCTCCGGCGTGAGGCCCCGGTGCGCAACGAAGGTGATCACTATCCGCTGCCGTATACCGGAGAGGGGGCGTGGGGGCTGGGCAAGCCGCTGCGCTCGATCGTGCACCCGCTGCGCTCCGACCTGCCGATCTTCCTCGGTGCGGAGGGCCCGAAGAACGTGGCGCTGGCGGCCGAGGCCTGCGACGGCTGGCTGCCGCTGTACTACTCGCCCTACAACCAGGAGGTCTACGAAGAGTCGCTCGAAGGCCGCAAGGACGGCTTCGAGGTCATCTACGGACTTCAGATCAACGTCACCGACGACGTGCAGGAAGGGCTGCTGCCGGTGAAGCAGATGCTGAGCTTCTACGTCGGCGGCATGGGTGCGAAGAAGCGAAACTTCCACCGCGAGCTCGTTGCCCGCATGGGCTACGAGAAGGAGTCGCTCGAGGTCCAGGATCTCTTCATGACCGGCAAGCGCGAAGAGGCGGTGCACGCCATTCCCGATCAGCTCGCCGACGAAATCTCGCTCGTCGGTCCCCCAGAGCGCATTCGCGACCGGCTGCAGGCCTTCGAAGAGAGTCCCGTGACGATGCTCATGGTGTCGCGAACGAACGTCGAGGACCTCAAGCGCACGGCGGATCTCGTCCTCGGGTAGTGGCTTCGCGCGCGTGGAGCGCGTTCGATGTTGGGGTGGTACGAGAACCACCGCCGGCCGGGGTGAGCGACGTCTCGCGGGAGGCTTCGCCGGCCGGGAATCGGTGCCCTCAGAGTCACTGAGGGTGTGAACTGTGGCCGGCGTAGGCGCACAGCGTCGCTCGGCTCGATGCGGGCAGGAGCCCATTTGGCGCGGTTGCCGTCCGAAACCCGTTGAACAAGTCAGACAGCGTTCAAGGCACTGCCAGGACAGCCGTTCGGTTTGTCCGCAACCGGGGTTGTCGTCGATGAAGTCGTTCGACGACACGAGTCACTCTTCGAGGGATCCGACCATGAGCCTAGACCTTCCCCTGCGCCGCTGCGCGCTCCTTGCCTGCTTCGCGGTTCTGGCCGCTCTTCTGCACCTCCCGGTGCCCGCTGCCGCCCAGACCCAGTTCCTGGGAGACGAGTTCATCGTCAACGATCCGGCGGGCTCCGACTCCTTCCCCAGTGCCGCCAGCAACGCGGCGGGCACGAGCGTCGTTGCCTGGCACTGCACTCAGCCCAGCGTGGAGGTCTGCGCCCGCAGAGTGTCCCTGACCGGTCGGCCGGCCGGACCCGAGTTCATCGTCAACACGACCTCCGACAGCGTCCAGCAGTTCGCCGACGTCGCCATCGACGAGGACGGATCGTTCTTCATCGTCTGGGAAAGCAACGCGGGAGAGGACGGCGACGACTGGAGCATCCTCGGTCGCCTCTACGGGCCCAACGGCGAGGCGCAGACGCCCGAGATGGTGCTGAACGCGGGCAGCGAAAGCCGGCAGCGCGATCCGGCGGTGGCCTGGCAGCCGGGCCTCGGCTGGGTCGTCGTCTGGGACAGCATCCACGAAGAGCTCTTCCCGGAGGTGTACGTCCGGCGCTTCCGGGCCGATGGCTCGCCGCGCGGCCCCGAGACCAAAGTCTCCGTCGACGCACCGGGGATCAACCTCGACGGACTCAATATCAACGCGGCCGTCTCGACCGACGCGGACGGCAACTTCGTCGTCGCGTGGCAGGGCCCCAGACTTTCGGGCGGAAGTGAGGTCTACGCTCGTCGCTACCGCGCCGACGGTGCGGCGCAAGGTCCGACCTTCCGCGTCGCGACGCAGCAGCCCAGCCAGAAGTGGTTCCCGGGCATCAGCCTCGCGCCGGACGGCCGCTTCGCCATCATCTTTTCGCGCACCGACGAGACGATCGCGGTGCGGCGCTACGGTGCCAACGGGCAGCCGATCGGTGCCGAGTTTCAGGTCAACCAGGGGCCGGCGTCGACGACCGCCGCCTCCATCGCGATGGCCGACGACGGCAGTTTCACCGCCGCCTGGACGGCCGCGATCAACAGCGTCACGACGGGCTCCTTTTCTGTGATGCAGCGCGTTTACGACGAGAACGGCTCGCCCGTGGAAGCGGAGCAGGTGGTGGCGCCGCGCGGCCAGACGCCGGATCTCGCGGTCGATGGGGCGGGGGACGTGCTCGCCGCGTTTCACGGGACCGCGCCGAACGCTGCGGTGCGACTGTCGCAGACACGCACCGGCTGCGTCAGCTCCGAGACGGCCGTTTGCGTGCAGGACGATCGCTTCAAGGTGGAGGTCGCCTGGACGAGCGCCAACGGTGACGCAGGAGTCGGCCGCGGTTCGGCGCTCACCGGCGAGACGTCGATCTTCTGGTTCTTCGATCCCGCCAACATCGAGCTCGCGGTCAAGAACCTGGACGCCTGCGCGATCAACGACTCCTTCTGGGTCTTTGCCGCGGGCGCGACCGACGTCGAAGTCGATCTGGGCGTCACGGATACGGAGCTCGGCACGCTGCGCTCGTTCTTCAACCCGGTGCGCAGTCCGTTCGAAACGGTCCGCTCGACCAGCGACTTTGCTTGCACCGCGGCTCGCGCGGCGTCCGGGGCGGTCCCACGCCCAGCGTCGAAGGAGACCTCCTCCGCGACGCTCCACACGCTCTCCGATCGCGCGGCGAAGGCCCAGTGTGCCGACGCGAACGATGCGCTCTGCTTGAACCAGAGCCGCTTTCGCACGACGGTGCGCTACACGACGAGCTCCGGGCAGACGGGCGCCGGCCAGGCCATCCCGCTGAGTGCCGACTCGGGCTACTTCTGGTTCTTCGACTCCGGCAACGTCGAGATCCTCGTCAAGGTGCTCGACGCGTGTGGCTTCAACCAGCGGTTCTGGGTCTTCGCCGCCGGGCTCACCGATCTGGCGATCGAGCTCGAGGTCGAGGACACCGACACCGGACAGGTGCGTCGCTACACGAGTTCAGTAGGTGAGGGCTTCGGGCCGGTGATCGACACGTCAGCGTTCGCGACCTGTAGCTAGGGGCTAGCTGACAACTCCCGTAGCGCTCAGTCTATGCGCTCTGTCCTCGCCGAGGCTCGTCGAGGAGGGCGCCGCACCGACCCAGCGAATGGAGTCCGTTCTCGTAAGGGAGTCGCCTCCAATCGCGACGGACGAACGAAGGCGCATGAACTGAGTGGATGGACTTCGTTCGTCCCAGCGAATGGAGTCCATCTTTGCAAAGGAGTCGCCTCCAATCGCGACGGACGAACGAAGGCGCATGAACTGAGTGGATGGACTTCGTTCGTCTCAGCGAATGGAGTCGTTGCAACCCGGATGCTCGTCTCTACTCGCCATCTCGGCATCGACAAGAACTAGCGAGCGCAGATCCCTGCTACGCGCGACGCGAGTTCATCAGACCCCGAGGGCACGTCCTTCCTCGGGCAGGACGCTCCCGGAACGCGGGGAGGTCGTTGGCGCCGCCCGGGCTTCGTGGTCTTTTGGCGGGGACACGACGGCGACGAGTCGGTAACGCTGGTAATATCGGATCAAATTCCTTACCTGCCGAAGCTGGAGCCTGAGCCGGAGGAGTCCGAATGCAGCCGTTGACGTCGAACGTCGATCCTCGGAGCGACGAATTCCAGAAGAACCGCGCCGACATGCTGGAGCAGATCGGCGTCATGAACGGACTGCTGGAGCAGGTCGCTGAAGGCGGCGGTGAAGAGGCCTTTGCCCGGCTGCGCGGCCGCGGCAAGATGCCGATCCGTCAACGCGTCGCCCTCGCGCTGGACCCCGACACGCCCTTTCTCGAGATCTCACCGCTCGCCGCGTGGAACTCGAACTTCACCGTCGGATCGGGCTTCATCCTCGGCATCGGTCAGATCTCGGGTGTCGAGTGCGTGATCCTCGGGCACGACCCCTCAGTGCGCGCCGGTGCGTTCAACGACTTCAACGCCAAGAAGTTGATGCGCGGTCTCGAGATCGCGCGCGAGAACCGGCTGCCTTACGTCCAGTTCGTCGAGTCCGCCGGCGCCGACCTGCGCGGCGACGGCGGCGGCGATCCCGAAGCGGCGATGAAGCGTGACGTCGGGCACTTCGCCGAGTCGGGCCGGCTCTTCTACGAGATCTCCGAGCTCTCGAAGATGCGCATCCCGACGGTCTCACTCGTCTTCGGAAGCTCGACGGCGGGCGGCGCCTACCAGCCCGGAATGAGTGACTACAACATCTTCATCAAGAAGCAGTCGATGGTCTTTCTCGGCGGCCCGCCGCTGGTCAAGATGGCGACGGGCGAAGACGCCGACGCCGAGAGCCTCGGCGGCGCCGACATGCACTGTCGGGTCTCCGGCCTCGGCGACTACTACGCCGAAGACGAGCTCGACGGCATTCGCATGTGTCGCGAAGTGCTGGCGCACATCAACTGGCGCAAGCACGGCCCGGGGCCGACCTTGGCGGCGGACGAGCCGCTCTTCGACTCGGAAGAGCTGCTCGGCCTCGTGTCGCGCGACCTGCGCTCGGCGCTCGATATCCGGGACGTCATCGCGCGCGTCGTCGACGGCTCACGCTTCGAAGAGTTCAAGCCGCTCTACGGCCCGACGCTGGTCACCGGCTGGGCATCGATCCACGGCTTTCCCGTCGGCGTGCTCGGCAACAACGGCGCGCTCTTCAGTGAAGCCGCCGAGAAGGCCGCGCAGTTCATCCAGTTGTGCAACCAGATCGACGTGCCCTTGATCTTCCTGCACAACATCACCGGGTACATCGTCGGCAAGGACTTCGAAGAGGGCGGCATCACCAAGAACGGCTCGAAGATGATCAACGCTGTCTCCAACTCGACGGTGCCGCACCTCTCGGTGATCGTCGGCGCTTCTTACGGCGCTGGCAACTACGGCATGAGTGGACGCGCCTTCGGCACCAAGTTCACGTTCATCTGGCCGACCGCCAAGATCGCGGTCATGGGTCCGAAGCAAATGGCTGGCGTCATGTCGATCGTCGGACGCGGTGCCGCCAAGCGACGCGGCATCGAGTTCGACGAAGAGGCCGACGCCAAGCGCGCGGCGATCGTCGAGCACTGGGCCGAGCTCCGGTCGCTCGGGATGTACGCGACATCGCGCGTGTCGGACGACGGCATGATCGACCCGCGCGACACGCGCACCGCTCTGGCGATCGCACTCTCCGCCTGTCACAGCAAGGCCGTCGAAGGCGCCCGCGGCTACGCCGTGTGGCGGATGTGAGGAGGCCGCGATGAAGGTCATCACCAAGCTCCTCGTCGCCAATCGCGGAGAGATCGCGCGGCGCGTGATGCGCACCGCGCACGACATGGGAATCGCGAGCGTCGCCGTCTACTCGGACGGCGACGCCGAAGCTCCGTTCGTTCGCGACGCGGACGAAGCGATCGCTCTCGGCGGCACGACGGCGACCGAGAGCTACCTCGACGCGGCCAAGGTCCTTGCCGCCGCGCAGCGCTGCGGTGCCGACGCGATTCATCCGGGCTACGGTTTCCTTTCGGAGAACGCCGACTTCGCCCGTCAGGTCGGCGAAGCCGGAATCGTCTGGGTCGGCCCCTCTCCCGAGGCGATCGCGTCGATGGGCGACAAGCTCGAAGCCAAGAAGCGCATGGTCGAGGCCGGCGTGCCGACGCTGCCGTCGGTCGAAGTCGAGGACGACACCGACGTCGCGGCGGCAGCCGCCGAGATCGGCTACCCGGTTCTGGTCAAAGCGTCCGCGGGCGGCGGCGGCAAGGGCATGCGCATCGTCGAGTCGGAGGCTGAAATTGAGGAGGCCGTCGCGGCCGCACGCCGCGAGGCCGCCTCCGCCTTCGGCAACGACACGGTCTTTCTCGAGCGCTACGTCGCCGTCTCGCGCCACGTCGAGATCCAGCTCCTGGGTGACGAGCACGGCAACGTCGTGCACTGCTTCGAGCGCGAGTGCTCGATCCAGCGGCGCCACCAGAAGATCATCGAAGAGGCGCCTTCGCCCGCGATCAGCGAAGTGCGACGGCAGGAGATGGGAGCGGCCGCCGTCGCCGCTGGCCAGGCGATCGGCTATTCGTCGGCGGGCACCGTCGAGTTTCTCGTCGACGCGACGCCCGGCTCCGAGGGCGACTTCTACTTCCTCGAAGTGAACACCAGGCTCCAGGTGGAGCACCCCGTGACCGAGGAGATCACCGGCCTCGATCTCGTGCGCGAGCAGCTGCGCGTCGCTCAGGGTGAAGAGCTCGGCTTCGAGCAGAGTGACCTCGGCATTCTGGGGCACGCCATCGAAGCGCGGCTCTACGCCGAAGACCCCGCGAACGACTTCCTGCCGCAGACCGGGACGCTTGCGGCGTTCGAACCGTCGGCCGCGGCGTCCGCTCGCTTCGACTCCGGGGTCGAGAGCGGTAGCGTGGTCGGCATCGAGTTCGACCCGATGCTGGCCAAGGTCATCGTGCACGCTCCGACGCGTCGCGAGGCCGCAGCGCGCCTGGCGCGCGTCCTCGAGACGACGCGTGTGCAGGGAATGGTCACGAACCGCGACTTCCTGGTCGCGACGCTGAGGGCTCCCGAATTCCTGGCAGGCGATACGACGACGGACTTCATCGACCGCGTTCAGCCGACGCGCCAGCAGGAGCTCTCGACGAGCGAGCGTGCGGAGGGGGCGCTGCTCGCAACGTTCGCGGCTCAGGTCGATCGTCGCCGCGCCGCGACGCTGCTACCCGGCGTGCCCTCCGGCTGGCGCAACACCGTCATGCCGCCCGAGGAGGTGGTCTACCGGACGGGGGAGCTCGAGCTCGTCACGCACTATCGCCGTCAGCGCGACGGCTCCTACGCGGTTTCGGTCCGTGAGAGAGCGGCTGGGAGCGAAGACGACCAGATTCGCGGAACGCCCTGGCAGAACATCGAGGGCGCCGGAGCGCCGAACGACGGGGCGGTCGAGATCGCAGCGCGCGAAGGCGAGGAGATCGCCCTGGTTTTCGACGGACGTCGCCTCGCTGGCTCCGTGCGGCACGTGGGGGATCGTCGGCTCGTCCACTGGGGCGCCTGCTCTGCGGAGTTGGTGCTGCTGTCGCGCTTCCCGCGTCGAGGCGGCGAGGGTGTGGCGGGTGGCCTCGTGGCACCGATGCCGGGCAAAGTTCTGCGCATCGAGGTCGAGGCCGGCGCCAGCGTCGAGGCGGGACAGCTCCTGCTCGTCCTCGAAGCGATGAAGATGGAGCACCGCGTCGTCGCGCCGAGCGACGGCGTCGTCGCCGAGCTGAGAGCCACCGTCGGCGACCAGGTCGAGAACGATCAGCTGTTGGTCGTCCTCTCCGACGAGGACTGATCCGACGATCGGGAAGGATGGGTATGCCTGGAACGGAACAGACGCTCTACGAGGTGCGGGACGGCGCCGCCTGGATCACTCTGAATCGCCCGGAGGTCCGCAACGCCATCTCCAGCACGCTGGTGACCGAGGTCTACGATCATCTCGCCGCGGCGCAGGCCGATCCGCAGGTGCGCTGCATCGTGCTGACCGGTGCCGGAAAAGGCTTCTGCGCGGGCGCCGACCTCAAGAACCCTCCAGGACAGGCGGCTCCGGACGGCCGCGTCGTTACCTATCCCGAGCTGTTGACGGCAATCTGGGACGGCGAGAAGCCGGTGCTCGCGATGATCCACGGCGCCGCCTTCGCCGGCGGCCTCGGCATGGTCGCCGCGGCGGACATCGTCTTCACGGCGGAGGAGGCGCTCTTCAGCTTCAGCGAAGTGAAGATCGGAGTCATCCCCGCGATCATCTCGG